>CAJQQM010000051.1 GCA_905480485.1 uncultured Aureispira sp. | reverse complement strand
ACCAGCTAATCCCGTAGCAGTGGCATTCGTTTGTGCGCCGGCATCCCATAAAAATGTATACGGTGACCCTGCACCACCTATCGCCGATACCGTAGCATCGCCATCGGTCAACCCAAAGCAACTTGGATCATTGGTAGCAGTAGTGCTTACTGTAATGCCAGAAGGATCGCTTAGTGTAACACAGTGTAGGGCCGTACAAGTATTAGCATCTACGGCAGTAACACAATAGATTCCTGCTGATAAACCCGTCGCCGTCGCGCCTGTTTGACCACCCGTAGACACATCCCACAAATAGCTGAAACCGGAGGCACCGCCCGAAGCATTCACCGTCGCATCGCCGTCGTTGAAGCCCGCACAGCTAGGATCGTTTAGGGTTACATTGCTGACCGTTATGGCAGAAGGTTCGGTAATCGTTACGCAGGTACTTGCCGTACATGTATTGGCATCCGATACCGTGACACAATATATCCCGGCTGCAAGGCCCGTCGCTATCGAACTAGTCTGTGCACCTGCAAAGGAATCCCATTGGTAATTAAAACTTCCCGCACCGCCCGAAGCATTTGCGGTGGCATCGCCATCGGCAACGCCGTGGCAATCTATATTATTTTGACTGGTGGATAGACTAATTGCAGCTGGGTCAACTAAGGTTACACAGTTGCTTTCCACACAGCCATTTTGATCGGTTGCAGTTACACAATATAAACCGGCAGCAAAGCCAGATAAACTACTATTCGTGTCACCTGTATTCCACAAGTAAGTAGGTGACCCAGTACCACCACTAACAGTGGCTGATAAAGTGCCGTCAGTTGCCCCTGCACAAGAAGGATTAGATGAGGACATTGACACGGTCAAAGCACTAGGTTCGGTTAATGTAATAGCAGTTACAGCATCGCATCCGGTTAAGTCAGAAACGGTAACTTGATAGTTACCGGCTTGTGCCGAACTAATGATATCTTGGCTAGTCGAAAACGTGGCAGAATTACCGCCTGTCCAAGAATAAGAAAGCGTACCTGACCCTACAGCATTTACTGTAATTGTCCCAAAATCACCGTTACAATTAATACTCGTGGCACTTATATTCGTAGTAACGGGTGTTAGTACGTCTACATTGACACTAAATGGTTGTGCACACGATAGTCTTGTTTGTCCATTGGTAATAGTAGTTGTATACACATTGGCATTAAACAAAGTACTTGAACTTGGAAAAACTAATGCTGAGTCTTCTGAAATTTTGATAAGGTTTGGAGAAGGGTCCCATACAACAGTATCTGTTGCAGACAAACCTGTAATAACCAAGAAAGTGGAATCTCCATTACAAATATCAACATCGGAGGGTATAGTATGCCCTGGAATAGGGTCTACATATAAATAAATGGTATCCGTTGCAGTATTACCTGTAGCTATATTATTGATAAACATTTCAACTATATAGAAACCTGGTGTATTGAACTGTGTTGAAGGAACATTTTTAACAGATCCTGGATTGGTTATAGCTCCGCTAAAATTCCAATTATAATTATCGCCAGATAAATCACTAGAAAAAGTTGCAAAATCCCCTTGACATAACTGAAATGTATCTGCACCTATTGAAGTAGCAGAAGTACTTATTTGAGGATCCGAAGCCGTAACTGCGTTAGCTGTTATGCTGTAAAAGTAGAAAGCTTCGTCACAGTCGTTGTTTTGTACCACTAAAGTGGTATTCTTGATTCCTACAGAGGAAGGATTAAATGTTATGGTAAAGGTGGCTGATGCTCCGGCAGGAATAGGCGAAGAAGGTGTTATATTACCTGGAGTAAAATCAGCGGCGTCACCTCCACTGAGGAACACCCCTAAAATACTCAAAGGAGCAGAACCTGCCGAATTATCGATCGTATAGGTAACTACACTAGAGCCTGGAAAATTTACATCTCCGAAATCAGTGTTATCTGAGAGATCAGGGGTATTATCTGTATTTACAATGCTAACGCCATTCCCAGAAATATTGACCTCCGGAACATTAGGAATACAACCACCAAATACACCATTGGCAGAACCATCCACCCAATTCGAAGCAGGACCATTCAAGTTGAACCCTACTAATGTTCCATCATTAGCATTAGCAGTTGCATCTATCACATTGGTAAGACCTGAATTATTTCCAGCATCTGCGCCTTGATTAAATTTGTAATAAGCTATTAAAGCAGCTTCGTTTCCTGTCAATTCACAATTCAATTCATTCAATACTTTATCATCACATTGAGATTCTGACCAGACTCTTAATTCATCTAACTTAAAATTTAACCTATCGGTAAAACCATTTGAAGCTCCAAAGGTGATATCATCAGTAAACAGTACATTTGATTCAACATATAAATGCACCCATTGATTTTTGGGAATATTAGAAAATCCAACACCCGTAGGAGTCCCATTAACATACATCGTGGCCCAACTACTTCCAAAACCATCCGTTCCACCACAGCTTTGGCAAATAAAACCATCCGTAAGGCCATTTCGAGCATCAAAAAGATATCGATTGCCTGTTTGTCCGGAAGGTATGTAAAGCCACATAGACATTGCTTTGACATTGCTTAAAGTTGGCAATGCAAAATGCCCATTAACACCATTAAAATCAAGTGCAGATCCAGGAATTGAAGACTCTACGTTACCAATATCAACTTGATTCACCCATGCAGAACCACATATATCTGCTGCTGTACCAGATGCAGAACCATTATCAATAGCAAAAGAACCTGTACTAGGACGATAAATATCCTGTATGCCACACAAAGAAACACCCGACAATAGAGGATCGGTGGTTGAGGCGAAGCCGGGGCAAAATGCACCAGCACATTCCATGACTATATTTTGGTCATTAATTCCAACATAAGAGGCTGCAAAAGAATTCAAGTCACCGTTAGGAACACCAACAGAGTTGTTATTTGCCAAAATAGTATTCCGCATATTCAGAATGGCATTGAAACCATAAAAAACACCTCCAGAAGAAAACCCTGTATTGTTGGCCGAGTAATTTTGGATAACAGTACAATTGGTTAAGTTTAAAATAGAACTGCCATCTACCATTATTGCCCCTGCATTATTACCTCCGGTGCTATTGTTTTGGACCGTACAATTGAATAGAGAAACCGTACCATCTGCTATATATATGCCTCCACCTTGACCATTGTTTCCAGAGTCATTATTTTTAATGGTTGAATTATTAATGGTTAGGGTGCCCGAACTTTGTGCAAGTCCACCGCCATGCCCACCTGCAGCTGCACCAGAAAAGTTATCAGCGATAACACAATCATTAAGCACTAATGTTGCACCGTCATTGAAAATACCACCTCCTTGATTGGATCCTCCAGGATCGCCATTTTCACACCTTATACCATTCATTTCAACAGTATAAGGAGCCTTGACAGTAAAAATACGATGGTTATTAATAGTCCCCCTTCTTACGGTGGTCAGTGCTGCATTACCATTTATAATAACGTGATTGAGAATATCTGGTAAAACTGAATTTAGAAAAATAGTTCCTGCTTGATTTACGTCGATAATATGTGGAGATGCAGAACTAGCCGTTAAATCAGCATTAGCATTGTTAATTGCCTGTCTTAAAGAACCTGGACCTGCATCGTTTAGATTGCTAACAATAAATGTTGTGGCTTGTATCTGAACTGACAGAAAAAGCAAAACGATCACACTATATAAAAACTTCATATTGACAAAGGGGTTGTAGAAAGAGTACAGGGGAACTCTTTTATGCATGGAACAAAATACGCTGATGTTACTTTTAAGAAAACACAAACTCTTGAAAAGTAATAGAATCATGTAATTATTTTTCATAGTATATTTTTTACTTAACTAGACAAGGGCTAGCCTGCCGAATAAGGATTCTACCCTAGGTAGAATTGTTTAGTTAAATACAGTGTGGTTATAACTCAATTGCAAAAATGCAGCTTTGTATCTAATTGTTTTTTTCAAACTTAGTAATAAGTACTTCCGTTCTTCTGTTTTCCTGATGATCTGACTCAGAACATAATTTACATTCATTTTTCAATTTTGCCTCTCCATAACCTACCGCTTCTACTCTACTGGCTCTTATACCTTTATTGACTATGTAGGCTTTGGCACTAACCGCTCTTTTGGTTGATAAAACTTGATTGTAGCTCGAAGAGCCTCGTCGGTCGGTATGGGAAGAAAGCTCAATTTCCATCGAGGGGTATTTTTTCATAATAATCACTAAATCTTTCAAATCAGAAGCTGCATCTGGACGAATATTCCACTTATCATAGTCGTAAAAAATACTTTTTAATTCTATGATATCTCCTTTTTCGACGATGGACTCTAAGGTTTCGTTTTGCACTAAAAAGGGGTCCCCTGCTCGATCAAAATTAGGGGTCATTGCCATTTCCAATTCAACTCCTTTGTTACAATCTTCAGCATTAACTAATGAAATAATCTGATTATCTCCAAAAAATTTATTCTTTTTGGATTTTACAACATACTCACATCCACATTCCAACGGAAATCCAAAATCTCCGTTTTCGTCTACTTCCATGACTAATTCTTCGCCTGTACAGCGATTGAGTAAAATAACAGAGGCATTGGGTAAAGGCTTATCATAATCAACGTTCATTACTTTTCCAACAACATGCGTAGCACCTAAGGAAACCTCGGGATTATATTCATAATTCACCGGAGGAATATCAGTAGTCGTATAGTTTTTACGCGTTTGTTCCTCTTCGACCACTTCTTCGGCTATTTCGATGGTATGATCACGTGTAAGGCCGATACAGTATTCGTCGAGCCCATCCGTATTTTTAGGCATAATAAAATAATCAGAAGTATTATAGTAACCTTCGCGTTGCACATCGATAATGTACGGGTCTCCCAATCTTAATTTGCAAAGGGTAAATCCATTTTCGTTGGTTACTGAATTTTGTTGACTTGTATCCAGATTAGCGTCCCTTCTAACAGAAACGGTTGCATTTTCAAGTCGGAGACGCGTGTCATCATCATAAACACAAACATCGATATTCATAGCAGGCATTGGAACTACATCATCTAGACCATCTTTAACTTTAAAGAAATAAATATCGTCTTCTCCTTGCCCACCATCACGGGCTGAACTAAAAAAGCCTTCTTTTTTGTCTGTATTAATAATCAAGCCTAAGTCATCAGCTGATGAATTGATTGGCGCTCCAACATTAAAAGGATATTCCCACAATGAATCGGGATGATTGTATACTTGTGATGCAGCAAAAATATCAAGGCCACCCAGACTAGACCATCCGTTAGAAGCAAAATATAAAGAACCATCGCTGTGAATAAAAGGAAAAACCTCGTCACCAGCAGTATTGATACGACTGCCCAAATTTATAGCTTCAGACCACGAAGTGCCTTCTTTGTAACTGACATATAGGTCCATACCTCCAAATCCCCCTTTTTGATTGGAGGCAAATATGAGCATATTTTCGGCTTTTGTCAAGGCCGGATGCGCCACATCGTATTCTGTATTGTTGAACGGAAGATCTGTAATTTGAGTCCACTCTCCACTTTCAATGACAGCAGAAAATATCTTAAGTTTGGTTGTCCCGTCTTTAGCTTTACCTTTTTTTCCTTTGTGAAAATCATTACGCGTGAAATAGATGGTTTTGTGATCTTTACTAAAGACAGAGGGACCTTCATGGTATTCTGTTTTCAACTCATCCGCCCAAAGTTCGGGCTTTGTAAGCTGACCATCTTCTCCTTTTTTGGAAATGTAAAAATCCATGTAGTTGTCATTTATCCATCGATCTCTTTTTTCGCCCTTTGTACGTGTAGAAATAAAGATTATGTCGTTCTGATAATACATAGGACTAAATTCAATTTTAGCAGAATTAAGAACGGACTCATTCGTTACAGTCACCTCGCCAATTGCGTTGAGTTCTGCCATTTTATTACAAGCTTCCCAACCTAATTTGGCACGCTGATCGTAGGGTTTGCCATTCGCCTTATCCTGCAGCATTTCGTCACATATCCTAAAATGATTCCGCGCCTCCATATAGCGGCCGTTTGATTGTAAAGCTTGTGCATAATAAAGATGGTTGTATGGATCTTTATTATCTTTTTCAACGATAACTGCATACAAGCGTTCTGCCGATTTGGTATCGCCTACTTTTCGACTACTTTTAGCCATTCTAGCTAAATCTTTGTCCTCTAACTTAGCAACATCTTCTTTGCTCTTTAATTCGAGATAAAGACCATAGCCTTTAGAATTGTAGAGTTTTTCAGCCTTACTTTTTTGGGCCCAAATAGCCGCACAAAATGAAATATTAAGAAGGAAACAAACAATAACTTTCATTAGAATAAATTTTATTAGGGGACAATAAGCTTCAATTTAGAAAAAACGTGGATTGTGAACTTTTTCTGATTTTTTAATAAAACAGTATTCCAACATCACTTCAATTGACCCTGCATTATACCGCTGTAAGGGAGATATTGTAAAATCATATGCAAACGCAATTTGAAGCTGAGGCGCAATTCTCCATTGCAATAAAGCATCGATAGAATCTCCCATCCTGTAGGTTACACCTACCAATATTTTTTGAAAAAAGACTAAACTAAGGTTTAAATCCATATCAAAAGGAGCATTTACTACATACTTAAACATCAGATTAGGTTGAATCTGAATATTCTTGGCTATGTCGAAAGACAAACCACCTGTGAAAAAATAATGCTGTGTTAACTTAGGTTCGACAGCGGCATTAGGATTGGTAGAAAAATCAATATTATTCTGAAATAAATGAGGGACCGAAATACCCGCATACCAAAACTTGGATTGGTAATAGATTCCTGCACCAAAATTAGGTAATAATTTGGAGGTGGTACCTCCGGGTATAGAATTATCGAATGACTGTGTGGGGTCGGCTTGATCCCATCTAACTTGCAAATAGGAGAACGACCCACGCAAGCCCATACTGAGGAAAGACTCGTCCTTAAATCGTATAATATAGGAATAGTTTGTTTCGATGTCAACCTTGTCCGTAAAACCAATTTGATCATAAGTAACAGAAAGACCTAAGCCTAATCGATTCTTTAGTACAGATCCATGCATGTTGAAGGTGCCGGTCTGGGGGGCACGTTCGATACCAATCCATTGCTTGCGATAGATGCCCGACAAACACAATACTTTTTTGGCTCCTGCATAGGCAGGATTAAAGTATAATTTATTGAACATAAATTGAGTGTATTGGGCATCTTGCTGTGCTATCAGGAATAAGGGGAAACTGAGTAGCATATACAGTAAAAAATAACGGATCATAGTGAGCTATTTATAGTCAACTAGAAGGGTTCGTCAATGTTAATAACATTGAAAACCGATTTAGATAAAGTTAATTTTGATGCATTTTATTCTTCGAATGTTACGTAATATAGGCAAATATGTTCTAAAAAAATGAATAAGATAAGGAATAAAGAACCTAAACAAAGAGGCCTACAAACATTATCTTTGATTTAAACACGAAAAAAAAATATAAAGAAGGTTGAAAAAAAAGAATACCTAATCCCTTCAAAAACGTTGATTAAACCATTCAATTTCAATACTTTTTATGATTCGAATTCTAAAGTTATTGTTAAAAATAATTCACATAAAACAAATCTATTCTACTTAATGGTCCTTATTGTACAATAGTAACCGTCGGCAAGCATTTTTCATTTGACTATTGCCTGTATAAAAACGGCCCTTTATGGACTTTCAGTACAACTCTATTATTAATCGCATGTTCGGACTTAGTGCAGGATACACCATCTATACAGTGATTTAAAATTTCGTCTTCTCCTTTTTTGGTTAATAAGTATTGTTGTTCCGAAATTCGCCGTTCTATCAGTTCTTTCTCAAGTGCATCAACCCTCTTTTTAGAAAGTAAGTAATTGAGTCGGTCACTCTTGCGTGCATCCGTGTGTACTTGAATTTCAATTACGGTTGCTGGGTTGTTTTTTAAGACGGCTTGCAGCGAATCAATCCATATTTCACTCGACATGCGTATCGTCCTTTCGATAAACCGAAGATTTAAATCCGGAAAATCTAGAACATCGCCTACCTTATAATTAGGCTTAGGTGCATCGGGCACAAGATTGTAAACAAAAGGTACGTTGGCTGAACTAACAGCTAGCTGTTCTTTGTCTATACCCACCACCGTATCGATAACTCCCTCAATGTAAACGCGCATATCATATTCATCTCCTTTTACGGCCTTTAGTTCATAGTTCCCTGCTTGGTCAAGCTCTTGAACCCGTTGGAAGTTTGTGCTTTTGTTGGTAAGGGTAATTAGCCCTTTGGCATCTTGAGGTTTGACTATGTTGCCCTTGATAGCTATAATATTCCTTGGCCTCAAACTGATTCCTTTTTTGTTTTGTCGAGTTCTAGAAAAGTTGGTCGTCTTAATTTTGGAAAGCTGTGTAAAATAGCCTGATTTGGAGGTTGTAACCATGTAGCTTTTGTCGGGTATTAATGATACTGTAATTGCCCCCAAGCTATCCGAAACAAACTCCCCGATAAAAGTTTGTACAGGGCGTTTTTTGTTTTCAAATGTTTCTAGTAATACAAGGGCTACTTTTGCTCCTAAAATAGGTGCTTGAAAGGCAGCATTGCCTACATAAATTGCCGTAGGCACAGTAGGCAAATTAGACTGAGCTATAAGCGTTGGGGATATATTTGGCCCAAAAAACACGAATATTAAAAGATAAACCGTACAGCTTATATTTGTCTTCAAGCTTAGGCTAGAGGTTAGCAAAACAGCACGATCTCTTAAGCCCAAAGTGATTTGAGCGGACCAAATGATTTTTTTAAACGATTGTAAGGCGTTCATCTGCATAGTTAATTTCTTTTTTTAATAAAGAAAAACAACGCTACAAGAGCCAATAATACGGCTATTGCGATACCTATCCAAGCATACGTACTTAAGCCGGAAGATAGTATCTGTAGGCTGTGTAATTGATCGGGGGTTCCTACCAAAATAAGTCCACTCCAAAAGAATGGTACGCATATAAAGCCCGAACCCGATTCTATGAATTTTAACTTCGCTTTTTGAAGTGCTTCTGCTTTGGGCATACCCTGCATCAAATTTACATAAAAGTTTTCCATTAGTATTTGCGTCGCCTGATCGGATACAGGCCACAAAGTCATAGCAATATTAGGACAGCCGGCATAGGCAAAGCCCCTTGCTACCGACATAGTGCCTTCCCCTTTTTGTATGGCCCCTACACCGGTATTACAGGCACTTAAAGCAACTAATTCTGCATTAATATTCATATTATAAAGCTCGTAGGTATGCAGTAGACCATCTTCATTGCCACCTTCGTCATCGCTCAACATTACTAAACTCGAATAAAGTGGGTATTTATGATTTAATATTCCGTGGGTGGCAAAATGTAGCACACCATACTTTGAAGCTTCACGCTTAAAAACAGATTCTTTGGCATCAAAACCAATGTGCGTAGACCCTTTCGTAAGTTCGCCAATCATTTTAACTTCAATAGCTGCATTCTCTAAGGGAGATAATAACAAATCTTGATATTTACTTTGTTGATGTCGTTTGGTTAATTCAAATGATTCAACTTTTGAAAAGTCAGGAGCAAAACCCATAAAGCCTTCGGGAACATCAGAAAAATCATGTTCTTTGGCCTCAAGGTAAAGCGTCGAGGAATAATTGTACGCAATTGGCCCTTTCTTGATAAGATAAGGGATTTTTTTGTACATGGAATAATCTTTTTTTCCTTTGGACAACGATTGAGACAATTCTTCTGTTGGCAATAATTCGAAGGGAATATAATTCAGAACGCCATCTGGCATAAATATCATATTCTGTCCATCTATGTAAGAACGAATAGGTTTTATTAATGCCTCATACAAAACATTACTATATTTTAAAAAGTCATCCGGCTTGTCTCCTTTTAAAGACCGAATATACTTAGGTATTGAGGTATTGAGACGATTGGGCATAGGAACATAGTGATAGGCTACTTGTTTATCGTCAATAACAAGTATATGAACGAAAGAATCAACCAATACATAATTGATCAGCAAATCGTTATCAGCCATTCGTTTCTGAAGATCCTGGCAACTGATTACCTTTTGCTTGTATTTCATATTGTAATAATCAGGATAGCTCTTTTCGATATATTCAAGGTAGGCGGGGTATTTCTTTTCCGCATCTTCAAGTTCGAGTTCGAGTGCTTCTAATCGTTTTTTGTCCAGATCTTTTCCCTGCTTGGTTTCGTAGTATATTTCTCCACTCAAATAGGCAATATTTACTTTGAGTTTATTTTCTTTTTCTACAACCCATTCAGGCACCCCCGAAACCTTTTGAGCACGCAATTGCTGTACCGCTTGCAACAATAACGAACTTTTAGAGTTTTCTATGTACCTAAACAAAGCGTATAAATATTCTTGTTTTGACTCTAAGCTATACAGTTTACTAACGATCTGAATCGCTAAGTGATTGATATTTTCGGATAATTCTGAGAGCTCATAACGGGCTCCTTCCGAACGATATGATGCTCTTAGTTTGACCAAAAGCTGCATAGCAAGGTCAGATGTCTGAAGCGCAATGCTGATATCCTCTTCTGCCAGATTGGGTCGATTACAGTACAACTCATATTGTATGGCAGATTTAGAAATCAAGGAATAAAGCAGTTCGTATCGATCGTTGACCATGTCCATATTTGGCAATTCATCTCCTTGCACAAGGGGCGCCGAACTTTGCATCGCTGCATTGATTGAACGATTGATATAATCTAGGGCTAAATCGTGCTTTTTGTAATGGTGCGCTATATCGGCTAAATATCGAGTAACCTGAGCAATTAAGGCATTTTTCTCTGTATAAATAGACGGCATCAAACTCAAGGCTTCCTCAAAATATTTTTGTGCTTGTTCAAAATTATGTGCGGTAAAATACAAGGCCCCCTTGGCCATATCTACTTCGATTCTTGCTACAATCCGTTCTTTGGTCGGCAACTTAGCAATCAAACGACCTGCGCGCTCGAAGTTTAATAAAGCCACACTAAAGTTTTCGGATAATTCGGGTTGGTTAAGATGTTCGATTGGTAGCAAGTTGTAATTACTGAGTTCCATCTCAAGTGTCCAATCATCTGGAATATTTTTAACTGTTTTTTTGTACCAATATACTGTTTTACCAACAACATCTAGCGCACTGCATATCTCCCCTTGTTTCATCAAGCCCTGATATATAACTTTAGGAGGCGCATCAATTGCTATTTGCAAAGCCAAAGCCTCTCCATTTTTTTCAAGGGCATCTTCATAATCATTTATACTCATAGCGATGGTTGCAAGCATCGACTTAGTTTCAGCCTCTTCAGCAGGAGGTAAATCATATTCAAGGGCTTTTTCGAGGTGGGAATAAGCCGTTTCGTACTCGGTATATTGATACAAAGACCTACCTGTTTTGAGGTTTAAAGTCCCATGCCTTGATGAATCCGCATTCACTAGCATTTCTTTATAGCGTTTGGCAGACTCCTTCGGTGTAAGTACTTCATCGAGTAAAGACGATGCCATTTGTTCAAAATCGTTTAGTAAGGCATCATTTTGGTCTTCGGCTGGTAAGTTTTTAGAGGCTTCAATCAATTCATCATAAAAATCTAATGCCGTTTGCTTATCCCCTTTTTTGAGGTATAACTCTCCCATAGATTGTTGCAACTCTATATTAAAAATAGGAGAAACTAAGTCGGGGTTATTATCTGAAACTTTCTCGGCTTCTTTCAAAAAAGAAGTTGCTTCTTTTTGTTCGTTATAGTACAAGTGGTATTTGCCCAAACAAAGGCGAAGGTAGGCCCGAGTGGCTTCGTTATGAACTGGCTGTTCGTCGTAAAGTTCTTCAGCTTTACGAAACGCTCGAAAAGCTTCTTTAGGCTTATTTTTGTTGAGCAAAACAATTGCTTCCATAGCTTTAGCCGCAATATATCCGTTTACATCTCCATTGTCTTCGTATTTTTGGGCAGAACGTTCAAAAGTAGCTTCACCACCACGAAGGTTTCCTTTATAAAATTTCTTTTCAGCACTCTTAAAAGTATTGAAGGCCACTTTGTTTTTGCCAGAAGAAGCAAGTTGTGCCCTTAGCCCAACATGGACTAATAAAAGCGTAAATATGATTAAACTTCTCGGTGATTTCATAAAAACACAATTACAAAAAGCTAAATACAAGCTTGAATTGTTAGTAAATAAAGATTACGATACAGATGGTTAATATACATAAAAAGCTTAACAACTGTCTTGAAATTGCACAAAAGCTATAAAAAAATGTTAAAAGGCAATATATTTCAAGTAAATTTCAAAATCTGATAGATTGGGCTATTTAAAAATTTAACGGTTTAATGCTTTATAAACTTCAGTTTTTATGAATTCTTATTAGTTTTGTTCAAATTGCTTCCTAAACAAATACACAACAAATATTTATCATGTCGGGTAAACTCAGTTTAATTCTAGGTCCAATGTTCTCTGGTAAAAGCACCATATTGCTTACACGATACAGACGATATCAAATAGCAGGAAAAAAATGTTTATTGATTAAGTATGCTAATGACCTACGCTATGGAGAATCAGAAGAAATGTTGGTTACGCACGACAAATTGAGCTACAAAGCAACTTCTTGCAGCTTGCTTGCCGAAGCCAATGATTTCATCCAAGATTATGATGTTATTTGCATTGATGAAATACAGTTTTACGAAGACGCTTATCTGTTTTGTGACTTATGGGCAAATAGCGGAAAAATAGTAGAAGTGTGTGGTTTAAATGGTGATTATCGCAGAAAACCCTTCGAACAAATTAGCCGACTTATACCAATGTCCGACAACATGACATTTGTAACAGCTGTATGCCGCGACACCGGTAGTGATGCTGCCTTTACGATGCGTTTGTCTAACGAAAAAGAACAGGAAGTGATTGGTAGCACCGACAAATACCAAGCCGTTTCAAGAGCACGCTATCTTCAATCGATGGACTTAGGCAAAAACGAAAAAACCAAGCAAACCAAGCTGTTTGGTGCAAACGAAGAACAACTGGAATCTTAGTCTTTGAAAAAAGAATCAACGAATGCTCGTTTGTCGAACTCTTGCAAATGATGCATGCCCTCACCTACGCCTATATACTTGATCGGCACCTTAAGTTGGTCGCTAATACCAATAACAACCCCACCTTTTGCGGTTCCATCTAATTTGGTAAGCGCCAAACAAGTTAATTGAGCTACCTCTGAAAAATGCTTAGCTTGTTCGTATGCGTTTTGACCCGTTGAACCATCAAGCACCAACATGACTTCGTGGGGAGCACCTGGAATTTGCTTCCCAATTGCTTGGTGTATTTTCTCTAGTTCGCGCATCAAGCCCTTTTTGTTGTGCAAACGGCCCGCTGTATCAATGAGTACAAGATCGTGTTTGTTTTCGATAGCATAGCGCACTGTTTCATAAGCTACCGCCGCAGGATCCGTATGCATACCTTTGGCATAGAAGTCGCAGCCCACGCGTTCAGACCATATTTTTAGTTGGTCTACTGCCGCAGCTCTAAATGTATCCGCCGCACCAAGAACAACCTTTTTGCCGGCATCTTTAAATTTATGAGCTAATTTACCAATCGAAGTTGTTTTGCCAACACCATTGACACCAACTACAAGGATAACATAGGGATAATCAGATGCAGGAAGCTCATAGCGAACAGCATCGTCTACATTATTTTCAGCTAAAAGTTGTACAATTTCGTCTCGTAAGATTTCATTGAGTTCTTTGGTAGTAAGATATTTATCGCGCGCGGCACGCGCTTCGATTCGTTCTATTATTTTGATAGTCGTATCTACCCCGACATCTGAAGAAATTAAAATATCCTCTAAATCATCTAAAACATCTTCATCAATCGTACTTTTACCTGCAAAAGAAGTCGCAATTTTACCAAAAAAACCTTTTCTTGTTTTTTCGAGCCCTTTGTCAAGGTCTTCTTTTAGCTGATTTTTCTCCGCTTCTTTTTTGGTAAAGAGTTTGTCAAAAAAGCCCATAGTTAGATGTATTGAAATGGAAAGTTAAGTAGTTCGTTATCAATTTTTCAACGCCACCTTGTTAACAAACAAAAGGTAATTCAGATGAGTTGATATAAGAATGAAGATGATACTACAAGTACAAACGGCTTCCCCGAATAGCGGAGAAGCCTTTTGACAGTAGCATACGATAAGTGAGCTAGTGAAAATTATTTAGCGTCAAAAAATTGTTTCACTTGGTCTTTGTGAATGATTACCTCTTTGAAGGTGATCTTACCTGTGATAGGGTCTTTAACAGACTTTACACATTTGACGTGGTCTTTTCCAGAACCGGCATTCGCGGCACGTTGTGCTACTCTCGCGTTTTTAGATATCTTCTTAGCCATGATTATTTGATTTCTTTATGAAGTGTATATTTTTTCAAAACCGGATTGAACTTTTTGAGCTCCATGCGGTCGGGCGTATTTTTACGGTTTTTTGTCGTAATGTAACGTGAAGTTCCGGGCATTCCAGTGCTTTTGTGTTCGGTACACTCTAGAATAACCTGAACGCGATTACCTTTACTCTTCTTTGCCATGATATATTAAATTTAAACTACTTAATGTTGATTATTGATGTCTTTACAATGCAGACCAAATTATTTGATCAAAGAAGACAATTTGACTTTTCTATCGTTCTTGTGCTCGGGCTCGTAAGAGATAGTGTATGTTTTGTGACCATTCACATCAACATGTTCTACCCTACGGTAGCCACGCTGAGCTTTTTTGGAAGAAGCTACGCCGGCACTGTCTTCTGCCCAAACTTTAGGATCAAAACCAGCAGCAATTTGCTGTTTCAAGTACTTATAAGTACCAATTTTCTCCATGTTTCTCAAAGCACGAGTTGTCAACTTCACTTTGATCCACTTGTTGATCTCTTGAACAAAAATACGTTTGTTCTGTAAATTAGGATTGAAACGTCTTTTAGTTCTACGCTTCGAATGAGATACGTTATTTCCGACAAGAGGCTTAGTTCCTGTTAATTGACAAATCTTAGACATGACTTCTACAAATTTAAAACGTCCTGACAACTGTCAGGACAGAATGTTGATTTTATTTCGTTACTAGTGACTTCAGAGGGAGTCGAACCCCCAACCTTCTGATCCGTAGTCAGATGCTCTATCCAATTGAGCTATGAAGCCTTTCGCCAAGGATATTCGGGCCGTTTGTCCGAAAAATTGAGTACTTAACTCCGTCCCTAAGCGGATGCAAATATACAAATAGAAAATTAATTGTCAAACTTTTTTAATCAAAAACGAATATATTTTAAAAAAAATATCAAATCAGGCCCAAAACATATCTTACAGACCATTACATACAATTAAAAAACAAAAAAAGCCGCCATTAGCGGCCCATTAAAGGGATCGCTATTGACGGCTTTTGGAGCGGCACTAAATTCTTATTCGTTGAAGAACTTAGGTTTGTCTTTTTTCTTCGATTTACCTTGAGTACTGTGTTTGCCCGCAACTGTTTTGGTCGCGTGCGGCACAAGTTTTAATCGCTCCTTGCTGATTAAATCGCCGGACACAGAACATACGCCGTATGTTTTGTTCTGAATACGAATTAAAGCATATTCTAAGTTCCTAATAAACTTTTGCTGTCTAGCAGCCAATTTACTTAAGTGTTCTCTCTGCCAGTTAGACGCTCCATCGTCAAATGTTCCGGCCCTATTTTCGTCGCCACTGTTGTTTAACTCTTTTAATTGCACTTTCAAATCAGATAATTGCTTTTTAGCTTCTACCAATTTTTCGTCAAGCATTACTTTAAAATCAGCTAAATCTTCATTGCTGTAACGCTTCTTGTTTATTTTGTTGTCGTCATTCATATTAGTAATTAATTTTAGGGGAATACATTAAGAATAGATGCTTTATTAATGTTGCTTTTATAATTTTACAAAAACGGAATACCAGCTTTAAAGTTACAGAAAGCATTGATTTTTTTATTTTCTTTTGACACAAAAAAAAGGCTTTTGAGTCAAAATAGTTCATGCTCAGACAATTATCTTTTTTTATCAACGGCACCTAAAAACCATATCCTAAGTACATGACATTATTCCGAACAGTAATTTTTACAAAATGTAACAAATTCCTTTAATCTTTTGAGCGTCTCATCAGCGCCTAGCACCTCCATTATATCATAAATACTAGGCCCTCCCATTTCTCCCGATAAAGCTAGCCTAAAAAACGGTAAAATTTGTCCTTTTTGTTCTGCTATCATAGGTTCTATGGATTGCTCCAATTGATGGCTTGTAAAGTCGCTGAACTGCTCTATATTTTCGATCAAGTGCAAGTATTGTTCATAGAGTGCTTGCGTCCATTTATTGACAATCTTCTTCTCAAAATTTTTATGATGCTTTTTTACTACTTGTTCGTAGGTTAAATCGTTGAAAAAATAAGTAGCCTGTGCCAAAAAGTCGCTTAGATAGGTGACCCTTACTTTGAGCAAATCTACTACTTTTCTAAATGAAGCGGTATCGCTATCAATATTGTTTTGTTCAAAACTAGCTTGCAACAAAGACACAAGGTGATTGGTGTCGGCAGCAGCTATATATTGCTTGTTGAACCATTTTGCTTTTTCAAAATTGAAGCGAGCCCCTGATGCAGAAACGCGCTCAAGTGAAAAAGAATGAATCATAGACTCCTTGTCGTATAATTCTCGATCGATACCTTCGTTCCAGCCTAAAAGCGCCAACATATTGAGTACTGCCTCGGGCATAAAACCCCATTCTCTAAACCCCTTGAAGCTATCCTCTGATGATACGCCTTGCCAATCCAACGGAAAAACAGGCATTCCAAGACGGTCTCCATCTCGTTTACTGAGTTTCCCTGAAACGATACTCCGCAATTCTTTTTTAACTACTTGAACCAAAGTAGCGTCTTTTTTTTCGTTGATTTTAAGTCGTTGGTTCAGGTTCTTGAAATCTTGCAATAAGGGTTGAACTATTTTGAGAACAGCTGCTTTATTAGAGCTTGCAGCCGAGTTTTTTTGCAGAATAGCCTCCGAAAACTTTTCGGAAAAAAACGGTATCGTTTTTTTGTTGATATAGGCAGTTGCTTCGGGTTTGAGAATAAGAGGTAAATGCGCAAAATGAGGCATTTTATCCGCCCATCCTAAAAATTCGTAGAGCAGCACATGCGTAGGGGTAGACGGCAACCATTCTTCGCCACGAATAACATGACTAATTTGCATGTGATAGTCATCAACAATATTCGCCAAATGATAGGTAGGCATACCGTCATTTTTGAGCATAACTTTGTCGTCTAACTCACTACATTCAAATCGTACAACACCTCGTACACTATCTTGAAATGTAACCGTTCCTGTGGAAGGAATTTTGATACGAATCACTTTTGGTGCTCCTTGCTTTAAAAGCTCTTGACAGGATTCCTCCGACAAGGCAATAGAGTTTTTGAGATGCATTCTGCTTTGGGCATCGTATTTAAACTTTGTTCCTGCTGCTTCTGCTTTTTGACGCGCGAGGGCCAACTCTTCTTCGGTATCGTAGGCATAATAGGCATGACCATTTTCGACAAGTTGGTCTGCATATTGAGCATAAAGCCCATTTTTTTTACGTTCAGATTGGCGGTAAGGACCAAAACTACCCCCTTTTTCGGGGCTTTCGTCAAAATCCAACCCCAACCAATTTAGTGCTTCTATTATATAGCGTTCGGCACCTTCGACATATCGTGTTTGATCGGTATCTTCGATACGCAGTATAAAAGTACCTCCCATTTTACGGGCAAACAAGTAATTGTACAATGCTGTACGTACGCCTCCTATGTGAAGGGCTCCGGTAGGACTTGGTGCAAAGCGCACTCTAACCTTATCCATTTTATCCAATTTTAAGTGTAGTTATCAGGACGCTATATAAAGCCATAGCTGTTTATGTTGACCGGCGCAAACATACAAAAAATATTGGAATTAAAATGAGAATTCAATAGATGACTTGATTAAAATTAAATCATCGAAAATCAATCAATAGGTTCTATTTCAACAAATAAAGCTGCAATAGTACTCGATGTATCATTTAGATTAAAGCTAAACATATCCTTTGACGTACTGCAGCTCATAGCAGAAGAAGAAGCAAGCTTTTTAGACAATATTTGATTTGTTTTTTGACGAAAAGAAAATTTATTTGATAAGCTTTTTAGTGCAGCTTGTAAAGCTACAAAATCAATCGGGTTCTTTAAATGAAAAAGGCACAGCATATCTGTTCCTATTTTTCCGTCCAATCGAATATGTTCCCGTTCATTGGATATCAGCATTTTATTTTTGTTATAGTTAAGATTAGGACTAACTCCACAATTAGCGGAAAAAACAGGCTATATAGCATTGGTCAAATCAAACCCTATGGCAGGCACAAGGCACGACGACCGTGCAACTGCCCCTAATTAGCTCCAATTACATCAGGACTCAGGCGATTCCAGGTATCTCCGCTTGGCTTTTACGGGCAGGTTTTCACACTCCAAGACTGGTTCATCAGGGATTCCCATCCCAAACTTAACATTTTGGTCTGTACCGATAGTTGGCAGCTAATCGTAAAAATAATAAGACCAATATAGCTCTTTATCATAAACATAAATATTGGTTGAAAATAAAATCAGCCTCCTTAACCCCTTCTTCTAAAAATAAAATTGCCCCCTTCATCAGCTGAATGAGGCAACACACAAATTGAGGGATGTGATTATTAAAACTGTTGTGGATTACAGCTGGTTTAAGTTTAGAATATAAGGTTTCGGCAGAAAGACAATTTTGCTCATTTTCCTCTAGTTTTTTAATTAGATATTTGATGAATACACTTTTGTCCGGAACCACCGTATTGGCACCACTAGTCATCGCTCTAAGACTCGGCACTTTTGCTATTTCGTTACAAGCAAACTCTGTAATATCCTTAAATCCACTCGTAAAAATCGAGCCACTAAAACACGCTTCTGTTGTAACAAGCGTATGTTTCGTTTTTATTCTGTTGACATAATCACGCAATTCTGTATTTGAAAACCAATGTAAGCGATTGTCTTTTTTAGTCATAACAACACAACAAGTGTCATTTTGAGTATACCCCGAAGTTAAAAACGTGCAAAAAATAATGGAAAAAATAATATTCTCATGTGATTCAATAGCTATTAAGGTAGGCTAATTTACAAATCAAAAAATCAATCCGATAGTTAATAACTATACTGTACAAACATTTAATTAATCAAAATTATTGAACCAAAAACATTTATGCGATATTTGCAAGCCTATTTATAACCAAACATACCATCTATGAAGGCTTCTGATAGCGAAATCGAACAGTATGCAAGTGCACACTGCAATTATTATTTGACTGCACTTTTAGAGGAACTTGAAAGAAAAACCCATCTAGAAGTAATGTACCCGCAAATGCTATCGGGCAAAATACAAGGTCAGCTACTGTCTTTTTTGAGTTCTATGAAGGCCCCGAAACGTATTCTAGAAATAGGAACTTACACAGGCTATTCGGCTATTTGTTTGGCACAAGGCTTGGCGAAAGGGGGCCAACTACATACGATTGAAGTCAATGCTGAGACCCTTGAAGTAGCACAATATTTTTTTAGGAAAGCAGGATTAGATCAAATTATCACACAACACCACGGTCAGGCCTACGAACTACTAGACCAACTCGAAGGGCCCTGGGACCTTGTTTTTTTAGACGCCGACAAGGTCAACTATGCCGCCTATTACGACAAAGTATTTGATTTAGTCCCAAGTGGAGGACTTATCTTGGCTGACAATGTACTTTGGAAAGGCATGGTATTGCACCCTAAAGAAAAAAGAGCTAAAGCGTTAGCAGACTTCAATTCAAAAATTCAGCAAGATAAGCGGGTCAAGAATATCTTGTTGCCCTTGCGCGACGGGCTTATGATTATAGAAAAACGATAGGTTGATGGATCGGAATTGAATTTTATTTAGGTTTCCTTAACATATTTTTGCTGTTTTTTTAATTTTTTTTTCATTTGATTGACATTTATCAATGCATCTGTCTTTTTTTTGAATCATCTTTATAGAACACTACAACACAAACCCATTTAATCAACAACCTAAACCCAACGATTCACCCTTACATTTCCCCTATATTATTGTTCAATAATCTAGAATATTTAAAGCCTCAAACCATAAATTCCCGGTTTTACAATATTCAACGCTTCCACAACATTAGGATGCTAAGATTATTTTTTGAGTGCACCAAATGACAATAATGTAGATGTATTTCTTTTTTACTATTTTATTCATTAACTAACTATTTGACAATGCAATTATTTTATGCAGGCAAGATAGGCGTACAATAATGATAGAAGATAAAACCTGAGCAATCCAACACAACTAAAATAGCGTAATGCACTCTTAACAAATGATTTGATTGCGGCTTATCATTTGATTTAAAAAAGAGCATTAGTTGTCTTATTGCCCATCTTACTAAAACCTAATTTATCCCAACATCAAATTTGTTCCAGCTTATTTTGTTTTTCACATCGAAATAACCGTAATATTTAACTTTTTGTTTTATATTTAGCGTTGAAGTACTCCATCCCCAATCAAAAAGCATGGGATCCGTTCTTAAACGCTTAACATGTAAGGTTACTTCAAACAATTGTGCAAGGCTCTTTAGAGTTTTGTTGTTGAACTTAGCAAAATATTATTCAGAATGAAAACCAGACCATTTGTCATACCGGCAATAGCACTATTGCTTTGCGGTAATGCAGCACTATGCAACCCTACCTCTAACAATACCACACTAGAGGACCACGCACCACAGGCAGAACAATACATCAAGCAGTATTATCGTTTAGCCGTTCAAGAAATGGAACGTACATTAGTTCCAGCTAGTATAACTCTAGCACAGGGGATGCTTGAATCAGGCTTCGGCACCTCAGAACTTGCACAAAGAGCCAATAATCATTTTGGCATCAAGTGTCACAAGGGTTGGACCGGAGATACCTATTCACACGAAAGTAGTGAAACACTAAACGGAAAGACTAAACCGATCCTTTCTTGTTTCAGATCTTACGGCGATGTTTTAGAATCTTTCAAAGATCATTCCGATTTTTTAGCCTCACGCTCTAACTATTCTTTTTTATTCCAATCTAATACAAAAGATTACAAATCTTGGGCTAAAGGCCTATCCAAAGCGGGCTATGCGACCGATCCGAACTACGCTAAAAAGCTGATTGCGACGATCGAAATGTACAATCTTTCAGAATTTGATCAGTTTCAGAGTCCTGAACTAAGTTTTAATTTAAACTATAACAGCTCTTCTGATTTTAACAACGATTTATCATCTCTCAAAACGCAGATTAATAATCTTGAAAGCCTGCTCCAAAAATCAGCCTCTTACAAATCTGATTTAGAACAACAATTGCACAGCAAGCAAAGTACTTTGAACGAATTAAAAATACAGCAACAACTTTTAAAGCAAGAGTTAGATGCCAAAATCAACAACATTCACAGTAGCTTAAATGCGCAGAATGAACTAATTGGTAATTTGGAGGCGCGCTTATCTCAAACAGAAAACATCCAAAAAAGTATGTTGAAATCTGACCCAATGCGCAGCTATTTTAATGCAGATGGTAGCAGCAAACAGCACGGTGCGATTTTTCCTGCTCAACAACTCAACAGCGATGGAATCTTTTATCAATCTGGCAAAAAAGCAACGCTTATTCGTGCCGACAGAAATTTAGTTGACATTGCTCAACAACATGCTATTTCTTATCAAGATTTATTAAAGTACAATGACCTTGAAGGCGATGTACTTTTAGACGAAGGGTATTATATTTACTTAGAACCTAAGGCTAGTCAACTCAAATCGGCTGTACAGCCTCACCAAATAAAAAGAGGGGAAACGATGCATAGCATTGCACAATTATATGGTATCAAGCTCTCTAAATTGCACAAAAAAAATCATCTAATTCAAGGCGAAGAACCCAAAGTTGGTGAATTTGTTTTCTTAAACAAAAACAACGACAAAAAGCCAGAATTGAGGTACGAACACTCAACAATTGCCCAGGAAACAAATTTTAACGGTGGTGGTATTCAGCGATAAATAGCGCTACGTTGAACTTCCCAAAAAGATAAAGCCTGCTTTGCATGCGTATCTTTTTGGGAATTTTTGCGTAATAAACTATTAGAATACGTCCATAAAGTATCTTTTGATACATGAATTTTTGGCACATCAGTCCACATATACTGATGTAATCATTATTTCCTAGGCATTTTATAATAATAATTTTATATTGCGTTATAACAAAAGGCTGACTTAGCAAACAGCAGGGTGACGCTTTCATTTTATTTTAAATTGAACATTCCACATGTACACTACTATTCTATACAGCATTGTGTTGGGAGTATTCCTAACTTCTACCCTATCTGCTCAGCAAGACCGTAAAGATATGACGGTACAGGAGTACCTGGATAAATTTAAAGCTATTGCGATTCAGGAAATGGAACGAAGCGGTATTCCTGCGAGTATCACACTCGCGCAAGGCATTCATGAATCTGCTTTCGGAAATAGCGAACTTGCCAAGAAATCCAACAACCATTTTGGCATCAAATGTGGTAGCAAATGGAAAGGAAAAGGATTTTATAAATGGGATGATGATCCTCAAAAATCTTGCTTTCGAGTATATGACTCGGCCGAACAATCTTATGTGGACCACAGTGATTTTTTAATGCATCGTTCCCGTTATGCTTTTTTGTTTGAATATGGTCGGCATGAATACAAAAAATGGGCAAAAGGTCTGCGTAAAGCAGGTTATGCTACCGACCCTAAATACCCTGACAAATTAATCCATTCCATCGAAAAATATCAGCTTACTCAATACGACGAAGCCTCCGGACAACTTGCCTTCGACTCTAAAAATGCGGAAACATCTACCACAAAAGAAGAATGGACAGTTCCGGTGGTAAATTTTCGCAAAAAGGCCCGTTCTTTTTTGTTTAAAAAATACAAGGCAGGTCTTTATAGAGAAAATGGTTCTACTTATGCTATTTCCCGAAAAGGAGAATCTGCTTTGGCCCTTGCCAAACGATTTGGCATTCCTTATCAACGCTTTCTAAAATTTAACGACCTGAAAGATGGTGATTTACTCATCGACTTTCAGCCTTGTTATATTCAACCAAAGAAAAACATTTATCGTGGTGACGAAGCCTATTATATAGTAAACAAAGACATCACTATGTACGAAATAGCGCAATGCTTTGGGATTAAGCTTGCTACCTTGATGACTAAAAACATACTAGAACCTGGAGAGGAACCCCAAAACGGCGCGAAAATATACCTTAAGGAAAAGGCTGTTCATAAACCTGCCTTACGTTCTTATCTACACATAGACACCCTACCTACAGTGATTAAAGCCTTTGAAGAAAGCCCGTCTAAAATCAACGTAAAAGAACAAATTACCTACCAAGCACCAGCTTTAGAAATCGACCCTAACAGCCCTGTTTACGCTAAAGAAATCTATGCAGATTCGGCACATCTTAATACTAGCCTGATCTCTAAAGATTCTATACAACGCTATCAATTCGTCCAAAACTCGGTAGACAATCGATATAATGACCAAGGTCCATCGCTTGCTAATTCGCAGCCTATTACAATCAATACTGAAGCACTTTTTGTTGCCAATCCATCTAAAAAAAACATCCCCGTAGAACAAGCTGTTATTGAATCAAAAAGGCCTTCGAATCCACAAGCAAATCAATTAATTGCCTATAATTCAACAAACGATGTATCACACCTTGTTAAACAAGGCGAAACCCTATATCGTTTGCATCGTTTGTACAATGTTTCGGTAGCATCCATCAAAAAAGCAAATCAACTAGATAGTAATGAAATTATAGTAGGAGTTACACTCAAAATACCCAATAAGTAGATTATATTATTTGCTTTTGTCCTAACTTAACCAAAAAAATGAAGCGGCCGTATTACTCAATATTTGTTATTATCTTGCTATTTTGCAGCCATTCGCTTTGGGCGCAACGCAACAAAAACACCTACGTTGACATACACGTAAACACCACCAAAAAGCCGTTTAACTCGAGGTCTATTAGCAATCAATATAATATTTGGGAACCAATGTTTCACGAATGTGGAGACGAAGCACAACGTTCTAAAACTGCCATGAATAATTTCGGTGACATGGTGCACAAAAAATCTCAATCCAACCTAGAGGCTATGGTGCATGGCAATGTTAGGCTTTCTTGTTTGAATTTATCTCCGGTTGAACAGCCATTTATAGGAACCAACAGTGTATTAACAGATAAGAATAAAAGGAAAACAATTTCTTGTATTTTTGGTGTTGATGCCAATCAATTATACCTCCGAAGAACGGAAATTAATTATTTTAAAGACTTAGTTGAAAACATCAACTTCATAAAGCGCTTTGAACACAAGCCTTATATGATCAATGGTTTTGAGTACCAACTCAAACTAATGCGTAACAAATCAGACATTGCAGCTATCAGTAAGGCGAAAAATCATATGGGTATGGCTTTTACGGTCGAAGGGGGCCACGCACTCGGACACTCTATTTATATCAATGACGACATTACCAATTTAGACGAATACAAAACACTAGTAATAAATAATATAAACCGCCTAAAAGGGGCAGAACCTCTGATTGATGGTTCAGATATCTATTTAGATGTTCCTGTATTGTGGATATCTCTATGCAAAAGTTATAAGAATGGCCTTGGGGGTATGGCGAATTCATTAGGTAAATCACAACAAAGTATTTTCTCGAAAGTAGAGGGTTTGAATGGCAAAGAAAGTAAGCTAGGAATCGAAGTTATTGAACGCTTGTTGTCGACTAAAGGCGGGCGTAGAATTTTGATTGATATAAAACATATGAGTCTCGATTTTAGGAATAGATATTACAAAACTATAGAACGGTCTGAAATATTAGGTGATGCGATTCCAATTGTATGCAGCCACTGTGGTATTAGTGGTTTATCAAAGAAAAATGCATTGTACAAGAAGCGGGACGAAGACTCCAAAAATAACAATTTTTATTTGAGCCATTGGCAACAAAATTTATGCTCAGAAGACATTGCCAAAATTTATAGTTCAAGAGGATTGATCGGCATTAGTCTTGACAAGAAAATATTGGGTGGGGCGCTGGCATTTGCCGAAATCAAGACCACTTTTGCCAATACAACGCAACGTAGAACGGCTTGTGTCAAACTCCTTATGGCCAACATACTTACTGTTGTGAAAATTATAAGAGACGCATCAGCCTGGGACATAATAGCTATAGGTTCGGACTTTGATGAAATGGCAGAACCTTTGAGCGCCTACAAAACGGCCGCTGATATACCCTTGCTTGCCAAAGACATCCGACAATTTCTGCAACGGCCCGAAGCCATTCTAAATTTGTTTTCCGAAGAAGATATTCTTGAACTAATGTACGGACTAAGCGCCGAGCAAATTACCAACAAAATCATGAGTCTTAACGCCTTTAATTTTATAGAACGAAACCTACCCTAGTCGCTTATATTTTTCTTCGGACCAAATCTTTGATTGCAGGCACTAGTTGATTAAATTGGTACTCAAAATCTACCTTACTTGTGTCTTGTTCTACACGTGTACTGTTCAGAACTACTGCAGACATCTCTCCCATCATTAATTTAGCCATTATTGCAGGAACCGGCAACACCAAGGAGCGTTTTTGTAATGCCTGAGCTATTGCATGGGCAATTTCTTTGTTCGTAGCAGGCTGAGGTGCTGTCCCATTATAAATACCCTGCATTGTAGCGTCTTCCAAAGCCTTTATAAACCATGCGCACAAATCGTCGATATGTATCCACGAATAATATTGATTCCCCGATCCAAAATAAGCGCCTATCCTAAAATTATATGATTTTAAAAGTTGCTCTAAAGCCCCTCCTTGCGTAGAAAAAACTACTCCGATACGAATAATTGGACTGCGTACACCCATTTTTTTGAGGGGTGTAACCGCTGTTTCCCAAGCTTGACAAATTTGACTCAAAAAATCATCTCCGTGCTTGCTACCACTATTTAGAATAGCATTTTTTTGGTGCCCGTAATACCCTATCGCTGAACTCGAAACGAATACGGCGGGTGGGGTTGTACGTTTGGATAAATAGTTTGCCAATAATTTTGTCGATTCTACTCTACTGTCCATCAATACTTTTTTTCTTGGACCTGTCCAACGTTGATCTGCAATCCCTGCACCGGCTAAATGAATGATTCCATCTAACCATTCTATTGCTTCCGGATCAATATATCCCCGAGCTATATCCCATTGGTAAGCAGGGTATTTAGCGCTTTTATTTTGCTTCCTACTAAGATGTCGAACGGTATACCCTTTTAGCGCTAATAAAGCGCTCAAATGCATTCCAATTAGTCCGGTTCCTCCAGTAATTAATATATTTTTCATTTATTTGTTTGTATGTCGCAGGTACATGTATTCCCCTATTTTAATAAAATCGTTTTAAATCGTGTTATTTCAACATTTTAAATAAAGAAATTTCATAAATATTAATTATATTTGTGGCAAATATTGAAAATAATATAGCATATTGGAATACTTTAGATTATATTTGCCCATTGCTAGCCTAAAAGACCTATAGGCAACTACTAAAGTAAACCTCAATTACGTAATAATTAAAAGAATATATTCTATGAAAATCAAAAAATCCTTATCTAGCATAGGATTGGCACTTAGTTTTGTTGCTTTGTTGACTTCATGTGACAACACAGCAAAAGACAACGGTGAAGACAAGAGCATTGTCAACGACAAATCAGAATTGACGATACACGAACTAGGAGACCCTGATGGACTAAACCCAGTTACATCAACAGCGGCCAATGCACTATACATCCAAAACAATCTATTTTGCAAATTGTTGGTGTACGATCCACAAACTTTAGATTTGATTCCTCAGTTGGCTGTTAGCCGTCCGGAAATAAATGTATTAGACGATGGTGGGATGTCTTTAACTTTTGAAATTTTGGCAGAAGCTACTTGGGATAATGGTACGCCTGTAACGGCAGAAGATTATGTTTTTACGCTCAAAGCAATCCGTAATCCCAAAGTCAACAGCGCTCAAATTAGACCCTACTTTGAATTTATCGATCGCGTAGAGGTAGATCCAACCAACAATAAAAAGTTTACGGTATATTCTAAGCAACGTTATTTTAGAGCTGAAGAATCTTGTGGCCAAGAAACGTTTATTCTTCCAGAGTATCACTATGATCCGGAAGGCATCATGCGCAACTTTACAGTACAGCAGTTAGGTGATCCACAAAATCAAGATCAGCTAAAGAAAGACGCTAGTATTATTCGTTTTGCTAACGAGTTTAACGACCCTAAATACTCGCTTCAAAAAGGCTTGATTGTTGGATGTGGCCCATACAACCTCAGTGAATGGGAGACTAGACAACGTATTGTTTTGGAACGCAAAGAAAACTGGTGGGGCGATAAGATTAAGGACAACAAAATGCTTCAAGCCAATCCTCCTAGAATTGTTTACAAAACGATTCCTGACATTACCGCAGCTATTTCAAATGCCAAAGATGGTCAGTTAGATGTTATAAGAAGCATACAGCCCACTAAATTTATCGACTTGAAAGATGATGCTAATTTTCACAGCACCTTCGATTTAAGCCAACCGGAGCAATTTGCCTATTATTACATCGGTTTCAATATGAAAAAACCTCAATTTACAGACAAACGTGTCCGTCGTGCAATTACGCACTTGATTAACCGTGATGAAATGATTGAGTCTATTTTCGAATCATTAGCCGTCAAGACAAATGGTCCTATCAATCCTAAGAAGAAGTATTACAATACTGACCTTGAAGATATACAATACGATATCGAAAAAGCGAAGGCATTGTTAGCTGAAGCAGGTTGGAAAGATTCGGACGGTGATAACATCTTGGATAAGATGATTGCTGGCAAAAAAGAGACGATGACCATTGATTATAAATACAACCAAGGTAATATGGTGCGTAAGAGTATCGGACAACTGTTGAAAGACGAAGCCGAACGTGTAGGCATCGAAGTGACGCTTTCTCCTGTCGATTTTCCTACCCTAATTTCTGATGCGGACAAACGCAACTTTGATTTGGTAGCACTCGCTTGGGTAAAGACACCTGGATTAGATGACATGAAACAAATCTGGCATACTTCCTCAGATGTAGAAGGTGGTTCAAACCGTCTAGGTTTTGGAAATGCAGCTTCGGATGCAATTATCGATGAAATCCGTACAACTCTTGACCCTGAAGTTCGCAAAGACTTGTATTTCAAAATTCAAAAAATGATCTACGATGAACAGCCTTGCGTTTTCTTATTTGTTCCAAGAGAACTAATTGCTATTCACAACCGATTTGAAGGAACTGAAACTTCTTCTATGCGTCCTGGCTACCGGGAATCTAGCTTTAAGCTCAGAAAATAAATCCCTGACATGGGTACATAAAAAAGGAGTAAGCTAGTAGCTTACTCCTTTTTTTTTCCTTCATTGGTCATTAACTTAATCTGTACTCACTCCAGCCATTAATTCCGCATCACAGTAATAGCTTACATTATTAAGGAGTAATTTGCTTTTGTACAATTTACCCAATGGATCAATTTTAGCATTAAAAAAATACACGGTAGCACCGTCATAACTGGATAAATAAAGCACATCATTTTGTACAGTCCCGGCTAATGCTATAGTTTGCTTGCCCCATTGCAAGAGTGCCTCTAGGTCGTTTTCTTTGGCAACAAATCGAATACTAGCAGCTTGCATAGAATCTCCATCTATACTAATATTCAAGGCCCATTCTCCCGTCAAGTTCATGACAGGCTTTTTCCTGATATTCGGAAATCGTTGAAAATTTCCATTTTGTGCTGCAAAAGCAATAGGGTATTCACCTTGAGTTTTATCTAACAAAAATCCATCCATTCTATCAACATTGCCCACTAATTTCAAAGTCGTCATACCCCCATCAAAACCTAGATAAACAGTATCCCCTAACCTACTGTATGATTCGGGCCGAATTGTAGAAGCTCCATTTATAAAACTAAATTCAATGCTATCTTCTGATGAGGATACTTCAAAAAGGATCGGTACAGATTGGTCTTTAAGGTTAAAATCTCCTTTCCAGTTTCCGGAAGCAACAAAATGCAGGGGCTGCCCTTGCTGTATATCCCAACAGGCACAAAGCATACAAAAACATGCTACGTAAAATATTCCTTTAATCATAATTAGTTTGTTTTACATTTCTTTGCACAAAGCTAGCTTAAATAAAATTATTCTGATAGTTAATTGAAAAAATTAAGTGCAATGATTAAATTTAATCAAGCATTTTCAATATTATCAACTACAGATTTAATATATTGTTTAAAATCGACACTGCTTCATTTTTTTTTAGAAAAACAAGCCCCTATATACTAAAAGCTATGGTAATCGTCTTATATAAGGGTACGGTAATTTTTAGGCACAATCAATAAACTATGAAATTTGAATTACGGCTCTTTTTCTGCACGTTAATTTTACTCTTTAACCACGATATATCGGTACTTTCGGCCCAAGATACCAACGATACAACAATAATTTGGAGAGGCTTCGAACATAGTTGGACGTATAATCACCGAATCAATCGATTGGGGAATTATGTCGATTTTAAAGATAATGAAATGGTTTCTTGTCATGCTTCTGCATCTGGATTAGGCGCTGATAGCACCCACTTTACTGCACATTATTCAATATTAGAGAGCCCTTCTGTTGGCTTTCACGCCGGTTCTACAGCAATCAAATTGTATGGAAAAGAAAAACAACTACTCACCAAACGCATCGAAATTTCAGTACCTGCCACAAAAGCCCTGAAAGATAAAGAACAATATATCACGTTGCTCAATGGTTTTGATTTACGCGCAGTAGACCGTGCCGATAAAATTCAAATGTTACGCTTTTCGATTGAGAATGCAGAATATGCCCCCGCCATCAACGAGATTCGTTTTTATTTAAACGTTTCCTTAGTAGTAAATTGTCAGTCTTTTGAATGTTCTCGATTTAATCAGCACTCAACCTACGACCTAAAATTATACTATTTGATATTGGCAGGAGATAAAAAAGAATTGAAAGCAACCCCCAAAACTATGACTAAAAATTATCCATGGGGTCGTAAAGACGAATATTATCACACGCCTGAAAAGCACTATGTAATTGGCGAAAAGGACCAACCCTTTGAAACGGCCGCCCTTGGAATTAAATCAATGGCTTTAACCCTCAATTCGGCACATTGGACGGTACAGTATAACAACAATGTTACACCGCTGTCCTATGATGATAAAACAGCACGAATGGACTTTTCCTTAGATTTGTTTTTTAAAGAATGGCAACAGGGTATGAAGAACCACTCAGCAAGGCCCGGGTTATCAAAGTTTTCAAGCAAAAAGAAAGGTTGGGGAGTTTTGGATTTAGAAATTTTACTATTACAACTAAAGGAAGGTTCAGTCGTACACAAAAAGAATGAGGGTTCCATGTATTGGCCCGGGTATAATGCATCGGCTAATACGCCTGCATCCGAATCAAAACTTAAAATCACGACTCCTTAATTATTTTTTTGTCAAAAAATAAGGCATATAGCTTTTAACGCTTCCATATTTTGAGACTTTTATTTTTTTTTTGTAAATTAGTTAAAATTAATAATAACAGTTTTCTTAGTGTACGCACTATAAACCAGTTAATTGTGTTAATAATTTGGAACTTTCAAAACAAAAAAGCATAGCATGGCACACAATATGGATATGAGTAAATGGCAAGAAAGAGAACAGGATATAGCCCTGCAAGAACTCATAGGCAACCAAGCAAAAGTTATCGTTTACAACGATGATTACAATACCTTCGATTGGGTAATTCAATGTTTTACCGAAATATGCAAACACAGTGCAGCTCAAGCAGAACAACTGAGTTACATGATTCATTTCAACGGTAAGGCTACGGTCAAAACAGGTGCTATGAAAGAACTTAAACCAATTAAAGAAGCTTTATCGGACCGCGGACTATCTGCTGTTATCGAGTCTTAAGTTTACCACGATATTTGAACCC
>CAJQQM010000050.1 GCA_905480485.1 uncultured Aureispira sp. | reverse complement strand
TGTTTTTTTGTTTTTAGCGGATTCTATTTCAAAGCCGATTCGGTATCTCAAAGGGGTTGCCAACAATCTTGAACAGGAAGTATATGATATTTCAATAGAAAAGATGGACGGCGTTGATGAGGTTTCTGAACTAAACAATGCTTTTCTAAGCCTACGCAATACACTGAAAAAGGCTAAAGTTAGAAATGAAGAATTTAATAAGGAACTAGAGGATAAAATACAAATAAGAACTAGGGATTTAGAAGCGGCTAAAAACCAGTTAGAACGTGCACAGATGACTTCCAAAATTGGAGGGTTCGAATTCAATGTTGAATCTCAAAAATGGCTCAACTCATCCGGCCTATTTCCGTTATTAAACCTCGATAAAAATGGAGAAAACCTGGATTGGTTAAACTACTTTGATACAAGAACTCAAAAAGATATTTATGCTTTTTTGGAAGACTCAATTAAGTCCAACAATAAAGTAATACAAAAAGATTTTAGATTGTCTTATTCCGATCCCGATAAAAAAGAATTATGGGTCACATTAGTCGCAGAGTTTAGGCTTGATTCGCAAGGTTACACGCAGTCTATATTCGGTACAATTCAAGATATTACCCAACGAAAATTGTACGAACAAGAAATTAACCGCCTTTCATTGGTTGCGACCAAGACATCAAATTCGGTGATTATTACCGACGCTAACAAAAAAATTGTATGGGTAAATGATGCTTTACTGAATTTGACGGGCTACAGTTGGGATGAAGTGATTGGGAGTACTCCAAAAATGTTTCAGTTTGCTAAAACGAGCCAACAAACCATTCGTCATATACGCGAAAATATGGTTGATAAAAAAGAGATTAATACTGAAATTCTTAATGTTGGTAAGTATGGGAATGAATATTGGCTGGACTTGAATATTGTACCACTATTTGATGAAAATAATGAACACAACGGTTATATAGCGGTCGAAAATGATATAACTGAACGCAAACAATTCGAGCAGGAAATTTTAAATATTAAGAATCGTTTAGAAAGTATTTTAAACGAAATTAGCGATGTTGTTTGGTCTGCTGATATCGATTCTTTTGAAACTATTTATATCACACCCTCAGGTGAGAAGTTATACGGTTTTACAAATAAAGAATGGAAATCAAATCCTGATTTGTGGAAAGAGGTAATTGTAGAAGAAGACCGTAAAATAATCGACGAGATATTAATTCAATTGAATAAAAATGGGGCTTTTGATGTAAACTACCGAATTAAAACACCAGATGATATCATAAAGTGGGTACATAATCGAGGCCGTGTTATTAAAAATAGTGATGGAAGCCTCTTGCGTATTGATGGAATGATCAGTGATATTACACTGGTTAAACAATCGATTGAACGTCAAAAACAATTTATTAAGGAGGCGCCTTCGGCGATTGCCATGCTCGACAAAAAATTTCGATATGTTGCATATTCTGATAAATGGGTTCTCGATTATGAATTAAATAATAAGTTGATTTTAGGTTATTCTCATTTTGATGTTTTTCCCGATTTAGCGCCTAAATGGAAAGGTATTTTAGACAAATGTCTCGAAGGGGGCACCTTTGCCCATGACGAGGTTAAGTTTACCCTAGATGAACACCGGTATATGTGGCTTAAATGGCGTATTAAGCCTTGGTATTCGGGTGTCAACACCATTGGAGGGCTTATTATGATGACAGAAGACGTAACCCGTTTCAAAGAATCAAAAGAAGAGGAACTAAGAAATATTCTAAATTTGACACAATCACAAAATCAACGCCTCAAAAACTTTGCACACATAGTGTCTCACAACTTACGTTCGCACTCCGGAAATATACAGTCTTTATTGTCTCTTATGCTTGAGGATTATCCACAAATTATGCAAGATGAAATACCGGTTATGCTATTTGACTCCTCTTCAAATTTAACCGAAACCATTACCCACTTATCAGAGGTTGCGGCCATGAATTTTAATGAAAACGTAACGTTTTCACAGTTCAATTTAGCAGATGTAGTCGAAAATGCCATCAAGAATGTCTCTGCACTAGCGCTCGATGCACAGGTCGAAATTATCAATGATATTGATCCCAACGTCTTTTTGGATGGTTTAGCAGCGTATTTTGATAGTATTTTTCTCAATTTCCTGACTAATGGAATCAAATACAGTTCGACAGAACGTGACAGTTTTATCAGAATCAGTTGTGAAGATACAGGCAGGTTTATATGTATAAAAATCGAAGATAATGGTATCGGTATCGACCTGCGCCGTCACGGCGCTAAATTATTTGGGATGTACAAAACCTTCCATAAAAATGAAGACGCGAGAGGTATAGGTTTGTTTATTACCAAAAATCAGATAGAAGCAATGGGAGGAAGGGTTGAAGCAAGTTCTGAAATTAATAAAGGAACCGTATTTTCGGTGCTTCTGAAAAAAACAAGCCAAACATAAAAAAAGGTCAGACAGATTACTGTCTGACCTTTTTTTTGCCTGATCGCCTCCGTTTAACTCTTTTCTTTAAACAAAAATTTCTGGTCTCTCAGGTCAATAAAAATTTGATTCACCTTATCTAATTCTTGTACCTTATCTTTGCTGATAAAAAGTTGCTTAAGCTGATAACTCGACTGAATACGAATCATGTTAGGTTTGAGTTGAGTCACTTTGAATTCGTAACTCGCATAGTCATTTTCTAGCTTTTGATTGAGCTCG
>CAJQQM010000049.1 GCA_905480485.1 uncultured Aureispira sp. | reverse complement strand
ACAGGACCTCGGTAGGGTATTTTTACAGTTTTGCCTTCAGAAGCTCTATAATTTGCAACGCCACCAGCGTGTTTTTCCATTGCTGTTTCCGAACTCATACCATAAAACAACTTAAACTGCTGTCCATCTTCATCAATCAAGTCGCCACCACTTTCATCGTGCCCGGCTAGCATGCCACCTAACATAACGAAATCTGCACCACCACCAAAGGCTTTGGCAATATCTCCTGGTATTTTACAGCCTCCATCCGAAATAATCTGACCACCTAATCCATGGGCAGCATCGGCACATTCAATCACTGCAGAAAGTTGTGGGTAGCCCACACCAGTTTTTATTCTTGTAGTACAAACGGACCCCGGGCCTATGCCTACTTTGATGATATCTGCACCCGAAAGCAGCAATTCTTCTACCATTTCTCCAGTGACCACGTTGCCAGCCATGATTACCTTGTCGGGATGCTGATCTCTAGTTGATTTTACATAATCCACAAAATGCTGCGAATAGCCGTTCGCCACATCTATGCATATAAATTTGATTTGCGGGTGATGAGCTAATAGATAATTAAGCTTTTCAGAATCGTTAAGACTGGTGCCTGTACTAACGGCAAAATGATTAACAATGTCTAGAGGTGCAGCGGACATAAAGTCAGCCCATTCCCGTATAGAATAATGTTTGTGAATTGCTGTTATTAAGCCCGATTTTGCTAAAGCGAGGCTTTTTTCAAAAGTACCCACAGTATCCATATTGGCAGCAATGATAGGAATACCTTGCCAAGAGGTCTTGCTGTGCATAAAAGAGAATTCTCTTTTGAGCGAAACTTCAGCGCGTGATTTTAGTGTAGAACGCTTAGGGCGAAACATTACATCTTTGAAACCTAGTTTAATATCTGATTCTATGAGCATGATTTTTTTTTAGTGACCAAATCTACAAATAATAATTCAATCAAAGGACAAAGTGGTCTTTTGGAAATCAATTATTTGAGCACACCACGCGATTCAAGCTTAAGGGCGGCAAGTTGCACAGTAGTTTCTATGCCGTCTAATGCTAACTTATTTTTAGATGAAATAATGCTGCAAGTAGAAGTCAGTTTTTCACAAGTCGATATCGATTCGATTCGTTGCATCATGTATACAATAACTCTTCAACAGTGAAGGATTGTTTTGATTTTAGGGTAGTTGTTCTTGGTAGCGGCTATTTGGGAAGCCCAATATTGCAGATTAATATTTAAAACCCTCGAAATCACAGCGCAATAATCCGAGGAAACCAATTGAAAATATTTCCAAATCTCAATCCTGTACTATTACGGTACTTATTCCAGATTATTTTCAAGGTTTCTGTAGGACGTCTATAGTCAATGTACTTAGGCAAAAATTCTGTGCAAAGAATATAAATCACAAACGAAGCAAAATTGAATGGTAGGATTTGTCCATCGAGCTTTATGTATACGAAATAAGGAATGTGCAAAATAAGCTATTGACCCTAAAGGGCTTTATGCATTCCAAAAATAGGCTTGTTTTATTAGCGGTTTTTCATCAGGTGGTCGTTGCCACTACGGGTGTTTTAGCCCTCAAAAATAGCTACTTCAGAAAGACAAAAATACCGCTTTGCTAAGCTCCGCAACGCAGGCTTATATCCTTGTTTAAACCTGTCTTCATTGGCATACGTTGCACGACTGCTTTTGTGCACTAATTATATTTAGTATTCAAAACTGTAAATTTACCTATTCATTAGTCGTTCTAGTTTAAAATTTGGCTATTTTTGTCTACTAAAACTGGAATGGCTTATCATGTTTGTAGTTGAAGCCGCATTCTTATCACAAAATTCTTTTTTCCAATTATTGATAATTTTATTTTAAGCTTATTAGGCAGGAATAAAATTTTAAAAAACTAAAAACGATTATGATTAACATTACTCTTCCTGATGGCAGCGTTCGTAAGTATGACTCAGGAGTTTCCGGATTGGATATTGCTCGATCTATTAGCGAAGGTCTTGCGCGCAACGTTATTGCTGCCAAAGTAAATGGTGAAGTATGGGATGCAACACGCCCAATTTCTACCGATGCAAAGGTACAATTACTGACCTTTCGTGATGATGATGGCAAAGCCACTTTTTGGCATTCTTCGGCCCACCTGATGGCAGAAGCTTTAGAGGCCTTATATCCGGGTGTAAAATTTGGTGCTGGACCTTCTCTTGAAAATGGATTTTATTATGATATTGACTTGGGTGAACGAAGTTTGTCAAGCAATGAGTTTGAGGCCATCGAAAAGAAAATGCTTGAATTGGCACGTCAGAAAAATGATTATATCCGTGCGCCTATTTCGAAAGCTGATGCTATTAAGTATTTCGAGGATAAAGGCGATGAATACAAGCTCGAATTGCTCGAAAAGCTAGAAGACGGCTCTATTACCTTGTACAAACAAGGAAACTTTACGGATTTATGTAGAGGACCTCACATCCCGAATACTGGAGTAATCAAAGCCATTAAGCTCACCAAATTATCGGGGTCTTATTGGCAAAATAATGAAGAAAATGCTCGTATGACCCGAGTTTATGGAATCACGTTTCCCAAAGCCAAAGAACTCAAACAATACTTGGCTATGGTAGAAGAGGCCAAAAAACGCGACCATCGAAAATTGGGTAAAGAATTAGAACTGTTTATGTTTTCGGAAAAGGTAGGGCAGGGGCTTCCTATTTGGCTACCTAAAGGTACGGCACTGCGCAACAGGTTGCAGGATTTCCTGACCAAAGAACAAATCAAAGGAGGCTATCAACTGGTTACAACACCTCATATTGGCCACAAAAACCTATACATTACTTCAGGGCATTACGAAAAATACGGCGAAGATAGTTTTCAGCCAATTGCCACCCCAAAAGAAGGAGAGGAGTTCTTCCTCAAGCCAATGAATTGCCCGCATCACTGCGAGATTTATGCACACAAACCACATTCCTACAAGGAATTGCCACTGCGTATAGCGGAGTTTGGAACGGTTTATCGTTACGAACAATCTGGAGAATTGCATGGTCTTTCTCGGGTTCGTTGCTTTACGCAAGATGACGCTCATTTGTTTTGTACGGTGGACCAACTAGAAGAGGAGTTTATTGCTGTATTGAACCTGACACTGTTGGTTTTCAAAAAAATGGGCTTTGCTGATTTTACGGCTCAAATATCGTTAAGAGACCCCGAAACACCCGAAAAATACATTGGTTCAGACGAAAACTGGAATGCAGCTGAATCTGCCATCATAAATGCAGTATCTAAATTAGATCTCAATACGGTTACTGAATTGGGCGAAGCTGCTTTCTATGGCCCTAAACTTGACTTTATGGTGCGTGATGCACTCGGACGTTCATGGCAGTTAGGTACGATTCAGGTAGATTATAACCTACCGGAACGTTTCGAGTTAGAGTATATAGGTCCGGATAATGCACCGCATCGTCCTGTTATGATTCACCGAGCGCCTTTTGGGTCGCTTGAACGTTTTATCTCGGTGCTAATCGAGCATACTGCTGGTAAATTCCCCTTGTGGTTGACTCCAGAACAGTATGCTATCTTGCCGATTTCTGATAAGTTTATTGATTATGCCGAAGGGGTCAAGAATCAATTAGAGGCAGCAGATATCAGGGGCTATATGGACGACAGAAATGAAACATTGAAGCGTAAAATCAGAGATGCGGAAGTCAAAAAAGTGCCTATTATGATTATTGTTGGCGGCAAAGATGTTGAGGCTGAAACAGTTTCGGTGCGCTTACAAGGGCAGGAAGACGGCGATAAAGGGGCAATGTCTGTTCAAGATTTTATACGCTTTTTCAACAATTTACTGCAAGAGGAAGCTTAGTTTTTTAATGCTTAAAAAATAATTTAAGGCTGGCAAACAAGGTTTGCCAGTCTTTTTTTATGCGGCATTTTGAGCCACAACTTTCGTAGACATCTTTTGTAATCTGCCGAGCTTTCTTAGCCTCAAATGTCAATAGTTAGCTTGCTGAGGCCCTTGAAATAATAGTAATACAGCGATTGTTGCAGAAGAGGGTTTATTTATTTTCTTTCTGCAAGGCTAGCATAGCTGGCAACACCAAGAATCATGATGCCGCCTATCAGCATACGACTATTGGGGCTTTCATTCAAGATGAACCAGGCTAAGATAATACCGTAAAAGGGTTCTAGACAGGCAATAAGACTTGCTGTATAAGCTTGCATTCCCTGCATGCTGTTGATAAAAAGGGTATGCGCAATCCCTGTAAATAAGATACCTAAAATTAGCAAATAAATCCAATCTTGCCTGCTACCCGCAAAGATGTCTTGATAAAAGAATACACTCAACAAGAGCGCTGCAATACTGTTTTGAAGTAAAGAAATAGCATTGCTGCTGTAATTTTGCATCATTTTTTTGCTGCCTAATGTTAATACCGCAAAAGAGGCCCCCGAAGCAAGTCCCCACAAAGCTCCTATTGTATAATGATGCTTCATATCAAAAGAAGGGACAATTAATCCCACCCCTGTAAGTGCGATGATAGCCAGCAGAAAATCGAGTTTCCGAAACTTGCGATGAAATACTATGGGTTCGAGCATACTGGTAAAAACAGGGAAGGTAGAAAAGGTTACAACTCCTATCGCAACCGTTGATAATTGTATAGACTGAAAGAATGCTGTCCAATGAAAGGCAAGCACTGCACCCATCATCAAAAAAATCAGGCTGTCTTTACTTCTTTTTAATGTAATCTTATTACCATAAATTTTTTGAACTAATAGTATAAATAGACTAGCCAAGGCAGCTCTGCCAAGTACAATTCCTCCTGCTGAAATATTGATTAATTTTCCAAATAAACCCGCTCCACCAAACAAAAGGACCGCTATATGGATTTGAAGGAAGTATGATTTTTTTAAGTCCATTTCTAAAATTATTTATAATCTTGTTTCAGTACAAGAAGCATTTTTTAACACAAGATACCCCGGTTGCACTGTCGCTAAAATGTACTTATCGGCAACAATACGATTGGTTAGATTGTGCCATGTAATAATAATGAAATTTAATCAAATCTTGATAAAATGAAGCAATACAGTAAAAATTGAGCTAATAGACTGTTTTAAGAACGGCCTTTTTTAGGAAGAAAGGCTTGTTCCCTTTTTTTAATACCTTAAAATATTGCGAGTTCAAGGAAATTGACCTATAATTGAGCGGATGCACGATTCAAAAACTAATTAATCTATAATCAGATTATGGAAAATAATAAAGCGTATTTTATTCACCATCTAGCAGATGTCCAAACCACTAATATTGGAAAAGATACCCGTATTTGGCAATTTTCAATAGTACTGAAAGCGGCAAAAATTGGTGAAAACTGTAATATCAATAGTCATACATTTATCGAGAATGATGTTATTGTCGGAGACAACGTAACCGTAAAATGTGGTGTTTTTTTGTGGGATGGTCTAAGGATAGAGGATCACGCTTTTATCGGGCCTAATGTTACATTTACGAACGATAAATATCCAAAGTCGAAAGAATATCCAGAATCTTTTCAGCAAACATGGGTCAAGAAAGGTGCTTCGATAGGAGCAAACGCGACTGTTTTGGGTGGGCTAACCATAGGAGAAAATGCATTGGTAGGCGCAGGAAGTGTGGTAACTAAAGATATACCTGCGAATGAATTATGGGTGGGTAATCCCGCAAGATTTGTCCGAAAAATCTAAGATGTCCTTATGAAAATTAGTGCTTTTACGATGGTTCGAAATGCAGAGAAGTATTATTTTCCTATCAAAGAATCTATCTTGTCTGTATTGCCAATTGTAGATGAAGTAGTAGTAGCATTAGGAGATTGCGATGCCAATGATCATACATTGGAACTGATTCAATCTATTCAAAGCGATAAAATAAAGATATTTCGTAGGTTATGGTCTGAACAAGACTTTGTAGATGGCCGTATTTTTGCTCAAGAAACAAATTTTGCACTATCGAAATGTACCGGTGATTGGTGTATTTATTTGCAAGCGGATGAGTTAATTCACGAGAAAGACCATGCTCAAATTACACAATATTGTCATCGATTTTATTCCGATAATCGCGTAGACGGATTTTTGTTTGATTATTACCATTTTTATGGCGATTACAGCCATCATCTACCCGTTCACGGTTGGTATAAAAACGAAATTAGAATTATCCGCAATAGAACTTCTATATACTCGTTCAAAGATGCACAGTCGTTCAGGAAAAAAGAAAATGATAAATTAGACGTTGTGCGAATAAATGCACACATTTATCATTACGGGTGGGTGCGTCCTCCTCATCTAATGCAGTCTAAAAAGAAAGAACAAGATTCGATGCATCACGGTGTCCAAAAAACAGCTGAACACTACAAAAGTCAATTAGGGTATTTTGATTATGGCGCCTTGGGCAAACTAGACCGATTTGAGAAAAGTCATCCCAAGATAATGCAAGCATTTATCAAATGTTTAGATTGGCAGCAGCAGTTAAATTACAGCTCAAAAGCCAATTTAAAACGACCTAAGTTAAAGCACGAAAGGTGGAAATATAGACTATTGACTTTTTTGGAAAAGTTTTTCAATAAAGGGGCTGATTTTTGGGGATATAGTAATTGGAATATTCTCAAGGTTCCCAAATCGGATACAAAAAAAGCCCCGTAAACTAAGTTACAGGGCTTTTTGTATGTAATACATACCTAATTATTTCTTTGCAGCATATAATTCAGCTACTTTATTCCAGTTAATCACATTAAAAAATGCACCAACATAATCAGGACGACGGTTTTGGTAGTTTAGGTAATAAGCGTGTTCCCATACATCTAAGCCTAAAATAGGTTGGCCACCACAACCAACGCCAGGCATGAGTGGGTTGTCTTGATTTGGAGAAGAACAAACTTCCACTTTTCCTCCTTTATGAACACAAAGCCAAGCCCATCCGGATCCGAAACGGGTACCTGCAGCCTTCGAAAAAGCGGTTTTGAAAGCATCAAATGAACCATATGCATCGTTTATTGCAGCCGCTAAATCGCCGCTAGGTGCACCACCACCGTTCGGTGACATGCATTCCCAAAACAAACAGTGGTTGTAGTATCCTCCGCCATTGTTTCTTACGGCAGTATTCGCCATGTCAAGGTTGCCAAGTATGTCGTCTATACTTTGACCAGCTAAATCAGTTCCTTCAATGGCAGCATTAAGTTTGTTGGTGTAGCCATTGTGGTGTTTGCCATGATGAATTTGCATGGTTTGAGTATCGATATGTGGTTCTAAAGCATCGTGCGCATAAGGCAAGTTAGGTAATTCGAAAGCCATGATAGTTAATTTTTATTATTGAAAAATAATTGCGTTTGTAGATTAGGTGTTAAAACCAATTTATACGATGCCCAATATATAAAATTGCTAGATTCTTCGCTAATAAAATGATGATTTAATTTGTGTAATTTTTTCGCCAAGAAGCCACAAGTAACACCATTTGGTTATAACTTTTGATGCCTTCCTTTACCCCTTGTAGTTTTAAGAAAACATCGTAAATAGCCGGTTGTAAAAATGGAATGAAGGGTGCGTACTGTTCTTGTTGCCAGTAAATAGCTTCTATATCGTTGTGCATTCCCCTAGAAATAGTGGCCCGTTCGATTAGGTATTCTTCTTCGGTTAAAAACTCCATTAAGGCACCATAAACATAACGCCAATACATTAAATAGCCACTATACTGAATAGCAGGATATTCATGCGTGTGTATACAAGCCAAAAAACCTAAAAAATTACAACTCGCTTCGCTGCCAAAACCATAGCCGTGGGCTAATTCATGTGCCATTGTAAAGGGTTTGGTAAGAATATGCAATCCGTTGTCTACGTGGCCTTCGCCCGTAAAAGGAAAATATACGCCCGAACTACTAAACCGCAATAAAATGCCATTCGGATGCAGCAAACGACCCCGAACTTGTGCTTCCGTTGGATAGTGGTATTTTTTTAGTACCTCTTCTAAGCTGTTTCGCATAATTTGTTCGAGCTTAGGCGGATAAAAATCAAGATTTAGGGCATTTGTATCGCTATTAGGAATCTTGCTTCTTAGTTGAACACAAGTTGTTTTGATATATTGAGCTTCTTCCCAAATCGCATCAAAATCCATCGATTCGGGCAGTTGTATTTCTAATTGATCCTGTATTGGGATTCGTGCGTAGTTGAATCCCCACAATAGTAAGAACCAAAATATTATAAAAGAAAGAAAAGAAGCTAGGGAAAAAAGACTGTCTTTGAAACAGAATTGCTTGGCACGAAACTGCCTAAAAAGATGCGATACTTTAAACATGAGCAAAGTAAAAAGTAGTAGCATAAATAAGTATATGCTTGCAAAAGGCAGACGGCCAAGCGTATTGTCGAATACAAGACGAATCCAAAGATAGAAACCTCTTGAATATAATGACTCACATAATGCAGGAAAAAATCCAAACAATATTCGAATTAAGATGGCTATTAAAGCTAATTTAATCCAAAAGACACGGCGATTTTTTTTTGCGGGCGATACGGTCATAAATGATTTTAGAAAATAATAAAACAAAGGCTTTACTTAGATAAAAATACTTATTTCTAACCAACAAACATAAGTAAGGCGTCAAAAACATGAAGGGTCAAATAAAAACTAATTTTAAATCAAGTGCCATAATAATAGGATTTAATTTAAACGATTTGTTAGTTTTTTTTTCAATTATGCTGCAATAAATTTAGATAACACTCAATGAACCGCAAACCGTTAATCTTCTAAAACGTTGATGGTATAGTAAGGAGTACTGCGCGATATTTAGCCCTGAAACCTTGTCTTTATAATGACTTTCAGCGCAGTATTTGTGTGGAGTGCAGCCGATTCGATGACAAAACAAAAAATTAGCAATTTAGCTTCAAGACTAAAGGGCTTAGAAGCAAATTGCTAATTTTTAATAAGGATATTGCACAATGCAACTTAGATATGTAAAGGACGATTGTCAGTAGCTGCCAATGCTGCTTCTTTCACGGCTTCAGTGAATGTAGGATGCGCATGGCTGATACGAGAAATGTCTTCGGCAGAAGCACGGTATTCCATGGCGACAACAGCTTCAGCGATTACATCTGCAACACGTGCCCCTATCATGTGCACTCCCAATACTTCGTCGGTTTCTTTGTGTGCAATTACTTTTACAAATCCGTCGGTATCCGTGCTAGCCCTAGCTCTTCCAAGTGCTTTAAATGGAAATTTACCCACTTTAATAGGAATTCCAGCATCCTTTAATTGTTGCTCGGTTTGACCTACTGCCGCTACCTCAGGCCAGGTATATACAACACCGGGTATCAGGTTGTAATTGATATGTGGGTGTTGACCACAGATATGTTCTGCTACATAAACGCCTTCTTCTTCTGCTTTGTGGGCCAACATAGCACCTTTGACAACATCACCTATGGCATAAATACCTTCAATATTGGTTTGCAAGTGTTCATTTGTTTCAATCCTACCTCTTTCGTCGACTTGCACGCCAACATGTTCTAAGCCCAACTGATCAGTATATGCTTTGCGACCAATAGCAATCAAGCAATAGTCAGCTTTAAACTCTATTTCTTTATCATCTTTTCTTGACTTAGCCTTAACGGTTACCTGACGTGACGTAGAACTTACTTCAGTTACCATATGATTGAGATGGAAATTAATTTTAAGCTCTTTTTTGAGCACTTTCTTCATTTCCTTTCCAATATCTTTGTCCATGGTAGCTAGAACTGCATCCGCATATTCTACCACTTCTACTTTTGTGCCCAAACGAGCATAAACCGAACCTAATTCTAGGCCAATCACGCCGGCGCCAATCACGACCATACTCTTGGGTACTTTTTCTAAATTCAAGCTTTCGGTAGAGGTAATAATTCTTTTCTTGTCATAATTAAACGCCGGAGGCGCAATAGGCTTCGAACCGGTAGCAATAATTACCTTATCGGTCTGTAGGGTGTGTAACACCTTGCTGTTGTCTTTTTTGTCGCTGACTTGAATGGTGTTTTTATCAACAAAAGAACCGTGGCCTTCGAAAACCTGAATTTTATTCTTTTTCATCAAAAAATCGATTCCTTTACAAGTATCTGACACAACGGTGTTTTTTCTGCCAATCATGGCTTTCATATCCACTGCTAGGTTGTCTAGCTGAATACCGTGCATAGCAAATTTCTTTTCTGCATTGTGGTAATGCTCAGACGAATCTAACAAGGCTTTAGAAGGGATACAACCAACGTTCAGGCAAGTGCCGCCGAGGGTAGAATAGCGTTCAATTATCGCTGTTTTGAGCCCTAATTGAGCACATCTTATAGCTGCTACATAGCCACCTGGGCCAGAACCAATAACGGTCACATCGAATTTCATAATTTTTAGTTTTATTTGTTGACGAAACGCTTTTTAGTGCGAATTTCAGACAAATATATAAAAATTATTTTTTAGTGATGCCGTGTTGAGAATTTTGATGCGATTTGCTTTGCTTTTGCAGCATTTGAAGTTGGAAGTCGCGGGCTTTTTTGCGACTGCTTGAAATAGCTAAAAGGATGGTTGTTAGAAAAATAATAGCGAGGATTACATAAGGCCAAATTAGAGCAGCGTCTAGCAAGAATTGTCTAAAGTTAGACCATCCAATATCTAGGTTTGAGGCCAAGTTAGCCCTGAATGGGCTTGGTTTTGGCTGTGCGAAGTGTAGGTCTTGGTAAAAGGATAACAACAAGTACGTATTAGGAGTTGTATTAAGAGCGTTTTCGAGTTGTTGAGCGGCGATTGAAAGTGATTCTTGTTGATCAAATACAGCCTTTTGCAGCGCAATTTTGGATTCAATAGCTTGCGTAGATTGTAGCTGATGGCTAAAATCTTGCAGTGCTTTAATATCAAAAGAAATCGCTTTTTTAAATTTCGTAAATTTTTCTTCGTTTTCCGAACTCCAGGTTATTTCTTTATTTATTTCTATGGCTTGTGCCTTGAGCAATTCAGTAACGGATGATAGTTCCGATTGGGCTAGTTTTAGTTCGATAGTACGCCCTTTGTGAAAATCTGAAGTTTCTGCAGCGTCTTGAACAACTTGTATTTTATTTTGATTCAACAAATCGTTTATGATTGCTTGCATAGATTCTGTATCTCTTACTTTTTGGTGCAAGGCAATAAAGCGGGATTCCGCAGGAATGTGTGATGTCGAACTAGGGTAGGAGTTGTTAGAAGCATGATTAGGGACAAGGCTGTCTTGCAGCTTATAAATATTGTCGAGTAATTGTATGGCATCTGCGCGCAAAGCGGGATTTTGCAAATCCAACAATTGGTCTTTAGTGCTGCTTCGGTGCAACAATGATTGCTGTGCCTGTACAAATGCAATAGAACGTTGCACGCTGTTTTGCGCTTTTGCCTTTTGATAAGTTTGCATTTTGGATGGTGGTGCCTGATGGCAGGAAACCAATACAAAGAAAAGTATTAAAAAGCGGAATTGTGACATCGGTAAAGGAGTTATGAAGTGAGTGGTAGCTTATAAATATAGTCAAATAATTAAAAAATGCCAATGTTTGACGGTACAAATAGCGATTATGAACCGATTTGATCGACAAATAAAAAATAATAGGCAGTGAATTGAGCTTTAATTGAATGGGATGGAAGGGCGAATATAATCAAAACATTATAATTCCATCAATAGTAGCACTTAAAAGTGACTTTTTAAAGGCATAAAATAAGTGGACACCTGTGTACCACGAGGGGCCCGTAAGGGGCGACACAAAAGGAACTTGATTCCTCCTAAATTGAATACGTTGGTAAGGCAAACAGCCAAACTCTAAATATAATTTTGTTTGTTTGCTAAGTTTGATATTCAGGTTGACGCCTGTTTTGAGCCTAAAGCCGGCTAGGACATATCGTTTAATAGTATTGCTAGCGCTTTCTTGATAACCAAAGGGTGTCGACAAATTTGTCAAACTAAGCCCGATATCTAACTTGAAACGATTCGTCACTTTCCATGCTATTTTTAGCTGAATAGGAATGGTGATGTTGACCCAAATTTTGGGCGCGATTTTGGCTTGAATCCCAAAGAAAGGGGCTGGAATAAATAGGCCATTATTATAGCTTAAATAAAGGCCGTAGTACCAGTAAAAATGTAGGTTTTTTAGCGTTGCGACCCCAATTAATCCATTGATTTCGGGGATAGGCCCGCGTTGAACGGATTTGTAATCTTCTAAAAAACCTAGATTGAAATTGTAAAATAAAAACCGAGGTCTTTTCAATGGTTTTGCCATCAGATGAATGCCCGTCAGGCCTGTTGAGATTCCATAAGATATTTGTGGCTTTTGTTGAAAAGGATGTTGTGTAGGACTATTTTTATACTGCAGTTGTAGGTATTGTAGTTTAGGTCTAAAATTCCAAAAAATTTGATAAGCCTTGATACGACTTGCTTTTTTAAATCGGAGGCTAAGAATTTGTTTCCAATCTACCTTTAATTTCAATTTGCTTTTGATGGGCAAGATGCAATTGATGTTGAGATAACCACTGTTTAGGCGGTCTTTATTTGGCCAACCAAAATCGTGGTTATATTGGCTATTGATGCGGATACTTGGTTGAAAAAATTGGTTAAAAATGAAAGATTGACCTTTTAGAAGCAAGGGCATTATTAAAAATAGCATACATATAAGGAAAGATTTCATGGATTTATTGAACTTATCAATACTTCTTGAGTGTTAACTCAAATAAGAATGGCACAAACAAAAGTGCTCAAATTGCAAGCAGCTTGCATTGTTTTAATAAAATTAGCGATAAGCTAGCAGTATGAATAATATTGTGGGTTAAAGTTAGCATTTGACACTAAAATTTATTAATTTTGATATCAAACATAGCTAAATGATTGCTTGTTTGTTGTTAAAATTTTTCTAATCTTTTAATTAATTTTCAACCATTTATGTGTTGAAATCTACAAATTTTGAATTTTCAGAATGAGCACAATAATTTCTTTGTTAAATCATAAAGGAGGCGTTGGGAAAACGACTTCAGCAATTAATGTAGGGGCCGCTTTAGTTCAATTAGGCAAGCGTGTTTTATTGGTCGATTTAGATCCTCAAGCCAACTTAACGATCTCTTTAGGGATACGTCGTCAGAAGGTTACTATCTATGAAAACATTAGAGGAGAGGCAGAAATAAGCCCTTTTACAGTCAAAGATGGATTAGATGTCGTTACCTCTAATTTAGATTTGTCTGGGGCCGAAATGGAGTTGATAAACGAAGCCGGTCGTGAGTTTATTTTACGAGAATTGTTTGAGCCACTTGGTCACGATTACGATTATATTATTATCGATTGTCCCCCATCGCTAGGTTTATTAACACTCAATGCCCTAACGGCATCTAATTATGTAATGATACCGATGCAAACGGAGTTTTTGGCCTTACAGGGAATCGTGAAAATAAAACAGGTGACCGACAAAGTACGTTTCCGCCTCAACAAAAAACTACAAATAGGAGGCGTTATTGCTACAATGTACGACAATCGTAAAGTATTGAATAGAGATATAGTTGGAACAATCGAAAAGTTCTTTGGAGATAAAGTATTTAAAACAAGAATCAGGTCTAATGTCGCTTTGGCAGAGGCCCCCTCTGTCGGTAAAGATATTTTTGAATACAGCAAAAAAAGTAACGGTGCGGAAGATTACCTCGCCTTGGCCAAAGAAATTGTCGAGAGAATTGAAGCGGTGCCTGCTTAAATAAGCTAAGACTACATGAGTAAGAAAAAAAATAAAAAATCGTTTTCGTCTAACCTTGAGCTTCTTTTTTCAGAAAGGATGGAAGATGATAATGCGCAGGACAATTTGTCGATGTTAGAGGATAGCCCGACCAAAAAAGAAAAAGGGTCTACAGCTGCCAAAAGAAAAACAGGCGCTAAAAAGTCGACCCGAAAATCGTTTTCGTCTAACCTCGAGCAGTTTTTTAAAGCTTCTATTGATGGTGTGCTTGATGGCGTAGTGACCGATGTTAAAAGCAAGATACTAAAGGACAAAACAAACAAACGTGTGGTGGGCCTTGATTTATTGATACGGCAAACGACAAAAGGCGAGCACCTTGCAACTACCGAAAAGCTTAAGCCCAAAACCAAGCGCGTTACGGTGGTACTCGACACCAAAAAAATTGATGAACTCAAACGAATTGCTAAAGAAGAGAAGCTACGGCTTCACCAAATTATCGGCAGTCTTGTAAAAGAATATATTGACGATATGAAAAAAGAAAAATAAAAAAAAGGCACGCTTGCGTGCCTTTTTTTTATTGCGGTTTCTTTGCTTTATGAATAGCCATAAAGCATCGTTTTTTTCAAAAATTAAAATTACTATTCGATACAAATATTTATTGTTCCAAATAAAATTCCTGCAAAAAAAAACTATCCATAATCAGTTTATCGCAATATCAACACTAAACTTTTGTGGGTTGCCCTTGCCCAATTCTAGTAGCTTGGCCCGTTAATTTATTATTAATATATCTTTAGAAGTTTTTAAATCAGTATATTTGTTGTCTAAACACAAAACTATGCACCTGATTTTGCTTCTTATGGGCATCTTATTGTCGACGGTCGCTTTGGGGCAGCCCTCCAAAAGACACACGGTATTTTTTGACCCAGGAAAAGCTTCTATCTCGCTTCAGCAACTAGATAGTATCAAAATGATCGCTGCCGAACTTCAAGGACTTCCGTCCAATCGTTTGCTCGTCTATGCTTTTGCTGATGATGCCGAAGGAGGTGCCTCAAATTTAAGACTGTCAAGGCAGCGGGCCTTTTTGATGCAGCAGTGCTTCGAACGAGCTGGAATAGGTTTAGAAATGATGCACATCGAAAATAAAATACGTCGTCAGCGTGATATAAATGCTTGTGGGGCCTGTGCCGAAATTCTAATAACTTCTGATACAAATTTTTTTAACAAAGAAATCCATCATCAGCAAATTGCAAATTATATGCAATCCTTTTCTGAGGTCGAAACTCAAGCCTATACAATAGATGCTGATACCGATGAATTGATCGTTACTCCTGAAGGCTTGCTTTTGTTTATACCGGCGGGTACTCTAAAGGCCGAAGGAACAGTAGATTTAGAAATTCATAACATTCAATCTACTTGGGATCGGTTGCTTTTTCAGTTAGATACACGATCGCATCAGCAGCAGTTTTTGGCCTCTGAGACAAATGTTTTTATCGGAGCTAAGCAAAACAACCAAGTTGTTGAAATGCGCAACAATCGTTCGATTACCATTGTTTTGCCCGCCAATGAATACCTAGATGAGCCAAGAGTTTACCAACACGAAGGTGCCAATTGGTTTAGTTATCCGCAGCAGACAGCTGTTCAACCTGGTTCTTTTTATGGGGAGGGGTATTGTGCGGCTCCAAGTGCCTCTGTACAAGCTCCAATTTATTCGAGTCCACCCCAAAAGCCAAGTTACAAGAGCTTAGAGGATGCCACCTTGTTTCAGGACGGTCAATTGACGGAGATAGCAGCAAAGCTAGCGCGTTATGAAGCCATGAAAATAGACGAAAAGGGTAAAGTAGTTGTTTTGAATGCTCAATTGCGGACAAAAGAGGCCGCTTTGAAAACTAAGAAAAATCGCCTAATGTTTGCTAAAGAAAAAATTTTGATGTCAGTCCGAGATCAAAATCAACTATTAGAGGATGACTACCTTAAATCTTTGGCGCTGTACAATAAGCAGCGTAATCGCTTACAACGTGCTTATTTGTCGCGTTTAGACAGTGTCGGAGGGGATGTCAAACTGCGTCAGCAGCGATGTGCCAAGCAAATCGAGTATTTTAATGCATTAAAAGCGAGCTATCCACAACATATTTTTGAGCAGATTTCTGCCGCATTAAGGAATAATACCCCGAGTTATAGGCTGGGTTATTGGACCGAAATTCATCAGTTAGGTTGGATGTGCGTAGCCAAAGTTCGAAGTAAAACCCCCGAACAGTTAGTCCCATTTCGGGTATTAAGTACTTCTTCGGCGTATCAAGTGTCGGCCTTTTTGGTTTTTGATAATCAATCAATTGTAGTGGGGGAAGCAATTGACGAATCGGATATTGTATTTTGGGAAGTTCCGGAGGGGAAATCAGCAACCCTAATTGCTATCAGCAAAAATAAATCAGGTTTTCAAGTAGCACATCAAAAAGTTGAAACCAACGGTTTGCCGATAACTATAGAGTATCGGTACAAAAATTTATCCTCTTTGTTGCCAAAAATTCGCTAAAAATTCCTCGTAGAGTTCTATAGTCTCCCAATCAACCTATTCACTTTTTTTCTTGACAATGCTTCCATTGTCAAAAATACTCCTGCTCGAACTAGCCAAAAGAATGGTTTAGATCTAACATCATTTACGATAATTAAACAACGCAAAAACACACTACAGCCTTTGATAATACGCTTAGGATATGCCAGCGAGCCGGCCATAGATATGGGTAGAGTTCAAGGCTAAAACCCTGCTTTAGAATCAAAAGACAAAAAAAGACAAAAAAACAAAAAAAAATAAAATATCTGTTCACACTTTCATTTTAGAACGCATTAAATAGTACAAGCAAACAAAAACAAATGGTTTTTGAATTGCTACCTAAAAACGATAAAGAAGTGTGTTTTTATAGATTAGATAGTATGTAAAATCAGCCTAAGCAATTGGGCTGATTTTTATCCAGTAAAAACAACCTAAAATATATAAAGAAGTGTGTTTTTATAGATTAGATAGTATGTGAATCGGCCTGAGCAATTGGGCCGATTTTTATCGAATCTAAACAGCTCCAAATGATACAAAGAAGTGTGTTTTTATAGATTAGATAGTATGTAAACCGACTCAAGTTTTGAGTCGGTTTTTTTAGATATCACCGAGTTGTGGTCTCAGGATTATTTCTTCTACAACCGTACAGTCACTTAGTTGATAGATATCGAATACAGATTGTGCTATGTCTTCAGCTTTCATAAAACGATTTTTAGGCAAGTCGGTTCCTTCCCAAGATGCGGTGTAGGTTGCACCAGGCATTATTGCTGTCACGCGTATGCCTTCTTCCTTAACTTCTTCTCTTAATACCTTTGAAAAGCCTAACATGGCATGTTTTGATACGGCATATGCACCATAGGGCATTATACTTGCTATCGAACACATATTGAAAATGTGTCCACCTTGATGTTCAATCATAGAAGGAAGCACCGACTGTGTCATGTAGTAGGTACTATACAAATTCAAATCCATCATTTTTTCGAAGGCATCTTCATTATCAGGGTTTGCAAGTGCACAAGGGATAAATACACCAGCATTATTGATAAGAATATCTACTTTTCCCCAACGTTTTACTACTTCTTTGGCAAAAGATTTAACCGCTTTTTTGTCGGATAGGTCTACTTGTTGTACAAGAGTTTCAACCGTATACAGCGCATCAAAACTTTCTTTCATAGCTAATAGGTCAGCTTCGGTACGTGCGCAAACCGCAATATTAAAGCCTTTTTGAGCAAGCAATGTGGCGATAGCCCTGCCTATTCCTTTAGTGGCGCCAGTGATTATAGCATTCATATATTATTATGTGATTTTTGATTAGGAGAAATCCGAAGATAAAAAAAGTCAACTCCTTCTACTAGGAATTGACTATCAATTTTTTTTGACGAGTTATTTTTGAAGCTAAACCCTATTTCTTGAAAACTTTAAATAGATTTTTAAGGATAGCATTACGTTGATCTAATTCATGATTTAAAGCATCTTGTCTCAAGCGCTCGTCTTTGCTCAAATTCTTAGATGATTTGTGGAGTTTAGGTTGGTGCTTTAAAATGTTTTTAGAGGTATTAACCTCTTTTAATTTTTCATTCATAAAATAATAGTTTGATAAAATTAATCTCCAATATAAAGTCGTATTGAAAACTAAATTCCCCTATACCAAATAGATTAATATACTTAATATAACAAAAATAATGTAATTATCTAAATATTAAGCATTGATTTTAATATTTAACATGATAAAGGGCTTACGATAGAGGCTACGTCTAAGTAGTCAATTTCTAAGTGTTTCGAATTTATTGTGGCTGACCGCCAGGATTGTAATTAGGGTCAATAGCTTTCCAACGCTGATTAACTTCTTGTACTTTATCAATCAAATTTAAGTGACGGTAAGCCATCTCTAGATTAAACAAAATAGGTACCGAATTAGCGTTCATTTCTAGCGCTTTTTCGAAATACTCAATCGCTTTATAATGAGAACTTTCACCTGATGCTGCCTGATTGTTTTGTTGAAAAAAGATGCCCTTCATGCCATAAGCTACTCCCAATAAACGAAAACATTCAAAATCTTTTACTGAATAAACCAAAGATTGTTCCAAAGATGCGATTGATTCGCTTAGGCGGTTGAGACGACGGCCTAATAGCTTTCCCTTGTCGCGGTATACCACCGAAAAATTACGCTGAACATCCGGGTGGTCAGGGCGCAAGCGCCTTACCTCTTGATAGGCTTGAATTCCTTTGTCAAAGTAGTCTAATGCCTTAAGATAAAAAGTACTTTGTGTCGCTTGGTCTTGATTATTACTGCCTTCTAGTTCGGCTATGTTCCCCAACATTACATTGGCATTTCCTCTTAATAACCATGCATTGTTGTAGGTGGGATGTAATTGTGTCGCTTTTAGCGACTTATTGAGTGCCTCTGTCAACAAATCTTTTTTGACGGTCAAAACAGAGGTTTTGTTGGCTTTGTCCTGTAATACGCCTGAGACAGCATTGTTGAGTTTTGCGCTGTTTGGAGAGTGCACGATATCGGTCGTAAATAAAGTATAATCATCGTACCATGCGAAATTACGATTGAACGCTTTGACAGTGTATAACAAACAAACCAATACCAAAAGATAGCTTGATATTTTCATAGAAGCCCTAAGACCCATTGATGCTTGTTTACGTTCTATCCAAGAAAATAAGCCCATAGCACACAATGCACTAAATCCTACCGATGGTAAAAACATGAACCGTTCAGCCATGTTACTGCCAATCGAAAATAATAAATTAGAAACGACAGAAAAGGTAGCAAAATAAAAGAGTATAAAAAATGCGTAGGGCTTTTTGCGCAAGGTGCCTAAAAGCATGAAGCAGCCAAGTATGAAGTGTAATAATATTGACAATAAAACGTAGCCCATTTCAAAGCTTGGAATTAAATCAACATCTCCACGAATATGTTTTGGGTAGTAATCGTTGGTTAAGGGGTGTGGGTATACGAGTAATCTGATGTATTCTAACCAGGTGTACATTACCGTCGAAAAGCGTTCTTCAGATGTAAAAGGAACATAGCGGTTGCCTTCTATTTTTAGAAATGGATCGTTCATTAATTCGGTAGCCGGGGCGTTTTCGCCACCTGCAATCGAAGCGGCTTCGCCAAGTATAGGGGCGCGAACTCCTAGCCAGAAAAAAGCTATAATTAGCAAAAAGGGAAGGGTTATAAGCCCAATTTTAGTCAAGGGTGTTTTGGTAAAAAAGTACAAGGCCGCAGGAATAATCACTAAGAATGTCACCGCATTTTCTTTGGAAAAGATAGACATTATGAAGGCAACATATGCTAAAATATAATACAGCCATTGCTTTTTGGGTTGGACAGCAGCTTTCAAAACCCAATAAACAGCTAAAACTGACCCGAGCAAAACCAAGATTTCATCTCTACCTTTAATATTTGCAACGGCCTCGGTATGGATTGGATGTGTTGCATATAAAAGCGCACCTACAAAGGCAATAAAATAACCTTTTAGATTGCTTTTGTCTCGATGAGGATTAAACATCTGCAGCAACATAAGGTAGATAATAACACAAAGCCAGGCATACAATAACACGTTTATAAAGTGGCTAATAAAGGGTTTTCCTGTATAATTAACAGCACCATCTTTGTCTAGGATTGGTTTTCCCGTGTTGTCTTTAACGATGTCGCCAAACAATTGCAATTCAATCGCAAATGTAGCAACCGAAAAAGGCCGATATCTTCCTCCGGCTACTAGGTTTCTTTTGCCGCCAAAAAAGCCGGTAAAGGTATCTTCTCCCCAAATCCCTTTCATGCCCGCAAAACCTTTCTTGGTATATTGATTGCGCAAAATTACGATGCTGTCGTCTACTGCATATTGGTGGGTTAAAGTATTGACATACAAAAAACAGCTAAGCGCAAAAATGATGATTAAGTGCCAATTATGTTTTGTCCAGAAAGGGTGGAAACCCTCTGTGTTTGGGGCAGTAGCTGTCTTCTTTTTCTTTTCTTGTTGGCCTTGCCCTTTTTTAGCAGGTTGTTTTTTTTCCTTTTTTGGCTGCTTCTTACGCATAATTATTGTTGTTTAGAGGCTAAAAATAGGATTCTTTTTCAAAAAAGAAGCTATCTTCTGATAGAATTTAGAAGAAGCAATTTTTTAATTAAGGACGTGTTTGGGTTCTTTAATAATACGCATCTCTAAGCGTAAGTCCTTAATTGGACGGTCCGGAAGCTGTGGGTCAATACTTCTAAAGGTAGGAACCCGAACAATTTTATTCAAGACAGGCATGCCTTCTATAATTTGACCGAAAATTGTATAGTTACCATCTAGTTGAGGCGAACCGCCGTACAATTCGTACAGTTCTATTTGTTTTGGGCTGTATTCTATCTTGTTTTTAATTGATTGTTGATTTAGTTGATGTGCTTTGATTGCCTGTCCGTGAATTAGCATAAATTGACTGCCGTTAGAAGATTTGTCGGCTTGCATTCCAAGGCCCATGTGATAGCCGCAAAGGGCCCCTTGGCGCATGATAAATTGCGTATTTATTTCAGCTTTAATGCGTTGTTCTGTTTGGCCAAAGCCCAGTCTTTTCTCAGGCGGGACTATCCCTCTTGAGTCGGGGTCACCTCCTTGTACCATAAATCCAGCTTGTACGCGGTGCAAGAGTAAACTGTCGTAAAAACCTGTTTCAACAAGCTTTAGGAAATTATCTCGATGCAAAGGTGTTTCGTTGAATAACTCAACAATCATAGTTCCCTGCATGGTTTTGATGGCCACTTGTGCCCGCTCGCTTTTTGCCGCAGAAGGCTTGGGTTTGACAGCTTCTTGATGAGAACAACTTGCAAGGATTAAGATAGATAATAGAATGGTTTGCCAGTGATGCATACTTATGATTGCTTAATGTTTTCGATGTAGCTTGCTATTTTGCGTTTTAGGAGTATTTCTTGGTTTTTTCTGCCAGCAGGGGGGATGCCTAGTTGTTTCCAGTGTGGCCAGCCATCGGCATCATAGCCTTCTAGTTCAAAGTATCCATCGTAGCTTAAAAGCCGACAAACAGCAATATGCATCAAATCTTGTCGCTCCTCTTTGCTGAATTCATCTCTTAATTGTCCGAGTTCTTGCAAGCCTATCGCAAATAAAATACCTTGTAAATCTGGTAGTTTATCGAGTCCGAGCATGGATTTAATTTCAAATTGAGCTTGCAACCAAGCTGCATCTCCTTCGTGGCTATCTTCGTATAAATCGTCTTTGAGGATATCAATACCTTCAAAATCCATTTGTTTGTATTTAGTGTGTGAGGTAGGCAAACGCTTTGCCCAAATAAGCTAATAACAATGGTTTTGTTATTTTAACGTAAATATAAGCGAAGATATATCTATGGATTTAAATTTTGCACATTTGGAGCGCTTTTTTATTATCTTTGCCCATCAGTTTTACGATAAAACATCGGTTTACAATGAATTTGAAGCATTTATTCGAACAATACTTAAACGATAATCGGAGCAAAAGGATTGCTTCTGCTTTACAAAAAAAGCACCGACCAGCTGTACAAGCAAAAGGACTTATAGGTTCTCAAACAGCTTGGTTAATGGCTGCTGTGCATCAGTTAGTGCAACAGCCTTTTTTAGTAATCGCAGCAGATAAAGAAGAAGCAGCTTTTTTGCAAAACGACATCAGTTCCCTTGATGCAGCGACCAAAGAGGCCCTGTTTTTTCCAGATTCCTATAGACGTCCTGCCGGCTTTGACAAATTAGACAGAACCAATGTTTTGCAACGTACTGAAACAATTAGTAAACTAGTATCAAAACCATTGGCTTCGCCGATTATTGTTAGCTACCCGGAGGCCTTGTTCGAAAAGGTTGTCGCGCCCTCCAATCTAAAAAAATCGGCGATTGAAGTCAAAGTTGGTACCGAATTAGATGTTCCTTTTTTAGTTGAAATATTAATAGAATATGGATTTGTCAGGGTTGATTTTGTATACGAACCAGGGCAGTTTTCGGTTAGAGGTGGTATTATAGATATCTATTCTTATGGCAATGAATACCCTTATAGAGTAGATTTGTTTGATGTGATTGTTGAAAGTATTCGCACCTTTGACCCAACATCTCAATTGTCGACCAAGCGTATCGATCATGTTACAATTATTCCAAATGTCAATACTCAGTTTGACGCAGCACAAAAGGTATCCATTTTTGAAGTACTCCCCGAAAATACCGCTATTTGGATATCTGATACACAAATGTTGGTCGACCAATTAAAGAACTGTGCGGAGAAAGCAGCACATATTTTTGAAAATCTCGACAATTTATCGGGTAAAGAACGCAAAGAAGAAATTGCTTTGCTAGCAGAGGGTTCTTTTGTGAATGCAGAGGAGGTTTTGGCTGAAATGAAAGACTTTTCGGTGGTGGAGATGAATAATGATACACTTTTTGATACAGCTTCGGTGGTGGTTTTTAAGGGGAACCCTCAACCTAGTTTTAACAAAAATTTTCATTTGTTGATTGAGCATTTACAACAAAATACGAGCAACAACATAGCTAATTTTATTTTTGCTGAAAATCCAAAACAACTAGAACGATTTTACAGCATATTTGAAGATTTAGAAGTGTCGGTACAGTGGTTTGCAATACCCAAAGCCATGCGTCAAGGCTTTGTCGATCATCAATTAAAAGCAGCAGTTTATACCGATCACCAAATTTTTGAACGCTATCATAAATCAAAGCTTCGCCAAGGCTTCGACAAAAATACAGCACTCAAAATAAAAGCCTTAAGTGAGCTTAAGCCGGGTGATTATGTTACACACATCGATCACGGTGTCGGGCGATATGCAGGGCTCGAAAAAATCGACCTGCAAGGGAAAAAACAAGAAGCTGTAAAACTGATATACAAAGACAACGATATGTTGTATGTAGGAATTCAGTCTCTGCACAAAATATCCAAATTTACGGGTAAAGAAGGAACTGCCCCTAAAGTGCACAAATTAGGGTCGAGCACTTGGGTAAATACCAAAAAGAAAGCCAAGCGTAAAATCAAAGAGTTGGCCTTTGACCTCATTAAATTATATGCCAAACGCAAATCGACTCCAGGGATTCAATACCCTCCCGATTGTTACTTACAAAATGAACTAGAGGCCTCTTTTATTTACGAAGATACTCCCGACCAAGCTATCGCTTCTCAGGATGTCAAAGAAGATATGATGAAGGCTTATCCGATGGATCGATTGGTTTGTGGCGATGTTGGTTTTGGAAAAACAGAGGTAGCGATTCGTGCGGCCTTTAAAGCCATCTTAGCCGGCAAACAAGTAGCGGTGCTAGTACCCACTACAATTCTTGCATTGCAGCATGCGCAAACATTCAGAGAACGGTTAAAAGCCTTTGATATTAAGGTAGAATATATCAATCGTTTTAGAACAAGCCGCGAAAAAACAGCGATCTACAAATCTTTAGAAGCAGGTGATATTGATTTGTTGATTGGGACGCACGCTATTCTCAACAAAAAAGTCAAATTCAAGGACTTGGGTTTGCTTGTAGTGGATGAAGAACAAAAATTTGGCGTAGGTTCCAAAGAAAAATTAAGGAATATTCGCGTCAACGTTGATACCCTAACTCTCACGGCCACCCCGATACCTAGAACCTTGCAGTTTTCTTTGTTAGCGGCCCGTGATATGTCTGTAATTAATACACCGCCACCCAATCGACAGCCTATTGAAACCGAACTCAGGATGTTTAACGGGGATATGATTAAAGAGGTGATCGAAAATGAAGTTGCCCGTGGAGGGCAGGTTTTTTTGGTGCATAATCGGGTCAAAAGTCTGGCAGAAATGGCATCAATGGTCAAGCAGCTATGCCCTAATGTTGATATAGCGATGGCACACGGTCAGATGGATGCTACGGCTTTAGAACAAACCTTATTAGATTTCATCAAAGGTTATTACGAAGTTTTGGTTTGCACCAACATAATAGAAACGGGCCTAGATATATCTAATGCAAATACTATTATTATCAACAATGCACATCAGTTTGGATTAAGTGATTTGCATCAGTTAAGAGGTAGGGTTGGGCGTTCTAACAAAAAAGCGTATTGTTATTTATTAGCGCCTCCAATGTCTACACTCAGTACCGATGCACGCAAACGTCTCAAAACAGTAGAACAGTTTTCTGAGTTGGGCAGTGGATTTAATATTGCTATGAAAGATTTAGACATTCGAGGGGCTGGAAATTTATTGGGAGGAGAACAGAGTGGCTTTGTGATGAATATGGGCTATGAAGCTTATCAAAAAATACTGAATGAAGCGATACAGGAATTAAAAGAAACAGATTACAAAGATTTATTTAAAGAGGAGATGGAACAAAAGCGCGCTTTTGTTAAAGAAGTAAATGTGGAGTCTGATTTAGACATGATGATTCCGGATGAATACGTCGTTAGTATTAAAGAACGCTTGGCACTGTACCAAGAACTCAATAAATTTAAAGAAGAAAAAGAAATTGAGCGGTTCAGTGGAATGATGATTGATCGCTTTGGTCAACTACCCTCGGCTGTACTAAATTTGATGGAGAGTCTACGCATACGTTGGATTGCAAAAGAACTAGGATTTGAGCGTATTATGTTGAAAAATAGAAAGCTTCGATGCTACTTTATTGGAGATCAGCAGTCGGGCTATTTCGACAGTCCATTCTTCAAATCTTTGATTGCGCAAATACAAAAGACTTGCGATCATCGATTTTATCTTAAGCAGTCTGCTAAATATCTGATGTTGGTTTGTGAAGGCGTCAAAAACATGAAAGAAGTAACAGCAATTCTCCAAGATTTAGAAGAAAAAGTGGATGCTGTATCACATGTGGAATAAAAAAAAACGTTTTGATTAAAAATCAAAACGTTTTTGTGGCCTCTGGCAGACTCGAACTGCCGACACACGGATTTTCAGTCCGATGCTCTACCAACTGAGCTAAGAAGCCAGCCACTTTGAAGTATACTTCGAAAGCGACACAAAGATAAGATAACTGCGGGCATTTCTCCAAATTAAATTCAAAAAAAAATATAATTATTTTTTGAGAACGGCATATATTTCAATGTTGTCTGGATATCTTATGAATATAAGTTCTTGTGATATACATACTTGTCGTTTGTTTTCTCGTAGCATTGGTAAAGCAAGGCTACTTTCCAAGAAAGAAAAAAGATGATAGCTATTGAATTTTTTGTCTTTTACATAGAATAATTGGCCTTCATATACTTGAAAGTAATCCAAATCTTTGATATCAATAGTTTTGATATAGTTTCCAAAAATATCAAAAACAAGAAGCCCGACTTCAGGAGCGTTAAGGTAGACCCTATTGCCTGATTCTACCAAGCGATTTGCGTTGATATCTTCGGGCAACAATAGGTTCATATCTTGGCTTTCTAGTAAAAGCTCATTTTGGCTGCTAATTTTTTTTAGGGTATAGCTGTTGTTATCAAAAAACCATATATTATTATCGGAGGCGGTAGCAAAAGCTTGTGCTTGTGCGATGTCAAATTCGGAAAGGTCTAATCGACTAATTTCACTGAGCGTTCTGTCTAAAAAAACTAAGGTGGCAAAATCTTGATAAAAAACCATCAGCCGAAATGGGTTGCTTACATCAACAAAACCAATCGACCCCAAACTGTTTTCGTTGTATTCGTACAGAAGCCCCCCTTCTTTACTAAATTTTTGAAGGCTGTGTTCATCTTTGATGAGGTATAGTTGTTGCATTTTGTCTACCTCCATCCAACGCACAGATACTTTTATATCCGACAATTGTTTGAACTGAGTAGATTGACATCTAATAGCAGAAACCATTAAAACAAACCCAACGATAAGAAGCGACTGCTGCATAATTAATGTTTTACGGAGGAATCATCAAAATCAGCTTGTTCAAAGGCTTTAAGCTGTATATCGATCCCATTAAATTCTAGATAAGTACAATAATTTATCCAATCTCCTAAATTAATGTATCTGCTTGATTGATTATCGAGCAAAACGTCTAAGGGAAGGTGTCGATGACCGAACACAAAATAGTTAATATCTGCCTGTTGCTTTAGTTTATAATTGGCATACTGTAAGAGCCATTCTTTGTCCTTTCCTAAGAAAAAATCAGGTTCGTGTTGGGATTCTCTACTTTTGGTGGATGAAAAAAGCGCTAATTTCATACCTAAGTCGGGGTGCAGCCATCTGAATAGCCACTGACATACTCGGTTGGTAAAAATCTTTTTGAGTAATTTGTATTTGTAGTCTCCAGGACCGAGTCCGTCGCCATGGGCAATAAAAAAACGTTTTTTATGTAGTTGAACCTCATAGGCTTGTTGATGGACTATAAGACCAATTTCGTCACTCAGGTATTCTTTTATCCACAAATCATGATTGCCAACAAAAATATGTACTTCAATTCCTTTTTCAACAAATTCGGCTAAGGTAGCAAGTAGACGAACAAAACCTTTGGGTACTACGTGTTGATATTCAAACCAGAAATCGAAAACGTCTCCGACTAGATAAATAGCTTCTGCTTCTTGTTCAATTTGACGCAACCAGGCAATTATTTTACGTTCTCTTGCTCGACTTGCCATTTTGTCGGAGCCTCCAAGGTGAAAATCTGAAGCAAAAAATATTTTTTTCATCGGTTTTTTTGTTGTCAATTAGCCTATATCGTTAAAAACTGCTGTTCGATGGATAATATTTACAATTTATTAATAAGAATTAACAATGATGCATAAAAAAATATACTATCTTTGTGGCAGAAACGCGGTAGGACTACTAATTTATATCAAATTTGCTAATTTTTTTACGCTTGATGGTAATAATTGACAATTTTATATCGTTAAGTCTTAGTGTACTTTCTGAATAAGGTTTTTAGGGTAACCCAAAGACCTATCCCCAAAACACAAAATTACTTTCGTTTTTTATAAAACTATATGCACTACAATTAATTCAGGATTTGGTTCTAACTGTTAATACTATTCTGAAAATTTAAGATACATGTTGAATCCCTACAGCTCAAGTTTTTTAATGTGTAATAATTTAACAAATTGTATTGATTTTGCGCTATGAAAGTTATTGAAAACAACAAGTCGCAACGCTTCGTTTATTTTGTCGTACTAAATACGCTTCTTTTGACAGCAGCCGTGTTTGCTTACGAATTTATACCATTTGGTAGTTTATTAATTCAATACTCTACAAGCTTAATGGTTTTGTTTCTCGCCACCGGTTTTATCGGGTTCTATTACCGTATTAACCCTCTAATTTTTGTCAATTTTTCTGCCTGTATCGTGCTTTGTTCGGTACTCAGAACTTTGCCAAGCCAAGAAGGATTCAGCAACAGTCCGGCTTCATCAGATATAACTGTTGCTCATTTTGTACTTGAAGATAGTCAATCTTTGGCGGACTTCGTTCGCTACCAACCTACGGTTAAAGCTGATTTCATGTCGATACAAACGGCATCTAACAACCCAATTGCCGAACAACTTTCTACATCACTTGAGCACCAATATCCATTTCGTAAGGTCAGTAGCTACAACAAAGGATTTAATTTATATGTTTTTTCCGCTTTTCAGCTCAAAAACTTGGACACTATTATAGATCCAATTGATAACTCTATCAGTATTTTTGGCTCAATATTTTTAGACAGCTCTTTCCAAGAAATTTCTTTTTTGAGTAGTCCTCTTTTGGGAGAAAAAGCCTCTAAACGCACCTTGAATTTGCTCAGCAATTTTTCGCAAGAAAAACTAAAAGGGCAGCCTTTTCTTACTTTAAGTCATGCCGAAATGGTATCCAATCGCGAAGATTTTGAGCGTCTTCAATCGATTCACAGCCTCAAAGATTCGCAGCCCACAAACGATCAGGCTATCACAAATGGACGTATTTTTTATTCCAAAGATTTGGTCTGTACAAAGTTTCAGAAATCATGTCAGGGCAATTGTGTTATTGCATCCTACCGCATCAAAAGAGAGAACCTTCTTACGCTTAAGTCGTTTACAAAGCCTTCTATGATGGCAGGGGCCGCCCTTTAATTTCAAACACTAGCTTCAACTCCTTGTAATTTTTTTTTGAGCAATTGGGTTTTTCCAAAGAATATTTAAAAAAAGCCGTATTATTGCAGCCTAAACACCGGCAACAATTTGTTGTAAGCCAATAGTAGCTTTTTTTACGGTTGTATTTGTAGGGTTAAATCTAAAATCTAATGCAAGTAGTTTCATCTCGATGGTCTTTAGCGCTCAAATTGCTTTTGCCTACTTTTTGGTTTTGTTTTTTTGGAGGCGCTACGGTAGCCTTGTTTTTTATGCCCTTAGAAGCTATACAAGAGCCGTTTACGCCCATGTCTGCACGTCTTATTATGCTTTCTTTTCTGTTGTCATCTGCGGCTATTTACTACATGGTTTTTTTACCCATAAAATGGGTTGCAATGGATACCGAGAAAATGTATGTATCTAACTTTTTTAAATCGTATCAGTACAGCTATGATAGTATAAAGCTGGTAGAAGAAACTAAGTTTTTGTTTTGGAATAGAGTGCGCATTCATTTTCATGAACCTGCTGTGTTCGGAGATAGTATTACCTTCTATTCTTCGTACTTTTGGCATTATTATCTCCAAAAAAATCCTAAAATTATTGAGCAGCTTTTGACCAATAATTAATCATTAAACAATGATAAGTTCTAATTTTTTAAATAAATCGAAAATATTTTAGTCGTGAATCAATTAATCAAAACAATAGAAAACGCCTGGGAAAATAGATCTTTGCTCAAAGAAAGCGCTACCCAAGAGGCTATTCAAGAAGTTCTTCGTCAATTGGATGCGGGGCAATTGCGTGTAGCTGAACCAACGGCTGAGGGATGGAAAGTAAATGCATGGATCAAAAAAGCAGTGGTGCTTTATTTTCCCATTCAAAAAATGGAAACGATAGAACTGCCTCCTTTTGAGTTTCATGACAAGATTCCATTAAAAAAAGACTACGCTTCATTAGGCGTTCGCGTGGTGCCTCACGCAATTGCAAGACATGGTTCTTTTTTGGCGCCCGGGGTTATCATGATGCCCTCCTATGTAAATATTGGCGCCTATGTTGATTCGGGTACGATGGTGGATACTTGGGCCACGGTGGGTTCATGCGCACAGATTGGCAAAAATGTACATTTAAGTGGTGGCGTTGGGATTGGTGGTGTCTTAGAACCTTTGCAGGCTGCGCCGGTTATAATAGAAGATAATTGTTTTATCGGGTCTCGTTGTATTGTTGTAGAAGGCGTTCGGATAGAATCTGAGGCTGTACTAGGGGCCAATGTTACGATTACACAATCGACCAAAATAATTGATGTTTCGGGCGAAGAACCGGTCGTCTACAAAGGTCGAGTGCCGGCTAGGTCGGTAGTGATTCCTGGGTCTTATACTAAGTCATTTCCAGCTGGTGATTATCAGGTGTCTTGTGCCTTGATTATTGGTCAACGCAAAGCGAGTACCGATAAAAAAACATCTTTAAATGCTGCATTGCGCGATTTTGACGTGGCCGTCTAAGGTCGCAAACTAGCATAAAAAAAGGAGTAGCTCATGTTTGAGTTACTCCTTTTTTTGCTAAGGCAATTTGCTAATTACCTTCTTGCGTTTAAAACGATGTTTATTATCGACAAAAAAGTCATCTAAATTATCGGATTCAATTACATAGTTCAAGCCGCTTTTGTTAAATTTTCTGCTGGAAATCGTAATGTCTAATTCTTTTTTATTGACTTGGTTGATGCGCATTAATGCATATTTGTTGGGGTTGTTGTCAGCTTTTACAAAGCCCGTTGCTTTTTCTTTATAATAGTACAGCGTGTTGGCATTAATCCATGTATAATAATAGCCGTTATTAGGCTTGATGGTGGTCGCTTTTTTGAATTCCTCTTTTTTGATTTTAAGAAAACCCAATTTGTTTTTTTGGATATAAAGCTGAAATTTGGTACTGTCGTTACTTTTAGGCGCCTGCCATAAGCCCATCAGAATAGCTTTGTTGCGCTGTGAGTTTAGATCAAACTTGTGGTAGCTTATCGTTCTTTCGCCAATATGTGTATCGGCTGCACCCACTCGCACAATGGAGTCTAGTTCGGATTTCTTAAAGGTTTTGTCAGACAGGCTTACTTCTAGTTTTTGTGGGCTTATTTTGTCTATACGCATGAGCTCGTACTTAGGAGGCATTGCTTCTGCAACAAGCGGGTCAGGATGGGGTAATTTGGCATATGAAATGATTGTGTTATCTACCCACTCATAGGCGTAAATTTTGTCTCTGTCGACAGCTAGAGAATCCAATAGGTTTGTTTGGGCAAATCGTGCGCGCACAAATTGATTATTGTTTAGTATGACTAGTTGGAAGGAGGCGTCATTATTAGAGGCAGCGTCTTCCCATGTACCTACAAACAAACTATTGTCTTGTGCAGCACTGTGGGTTGTGTTTAAACAATAAACAAGGATTAGACACATTAAAAATTTCATGTTGATAAAATTTGATTCTTTACAAATATAGAAATGACAAACCACCAAAAAGGCTTGTAACTACAATATAGTAGAAACTTAGAAGATGCTCAGCATTTTGCAAGAATATTTAAATCAACCGTGTTTTTTTTGCGCCAAAAGAGTGGGGCGCCACCACAAAAGGTCTAGTTGTAGGCCCAAGCATACCAATTGAGCGACGTCGCAATCAGTAACCAACTAAAGTAAGGAAGGATTAAGAGGGATTTATATTTTAGTGTTTTGAAATTTGAAAATAAAAAATAGCCTACCAAAATTGTAAGACTAATAATAAGCAGCAAGGCAGGAAACATTAAATGGAATTTAAAAAAGACAGGATTCCAAGCTACATTCAACAGCCATTGAATTCCAAAAAGTCCAACAATAGATTTTATTTTAAAATCAACAGCATAGCTCATATAAAAAGCAAAACAAATCATAATGGTCGTCCATGCAATTCCAAATACTGGCCCGGGTGGTTCCCAAGGGGCGCGGTTAAGGTTTTGATACCAGGGCATACCCACTTCACCTCCCATCAAAAAACCGCCGAGAGCTAGCGCTAAAAAATTCAAAAATAAAAAAAGCAGGACCAATTTAAGGTTCATAATATCTATTTTATTTATTTACAAATACACTCAGTCGATTAACAAAACCAAATAGACGAATGTTCAAATGTAGTGCTATCTTTTCAATTTAGTATTACCAAAGTAGTCAATTGGTAGTTTAATTCAGTTTTCCTCCTTGATGCATTCGTTCATTTAAGTTATTTTCTCGATATTTGAACTTGATTAAGCCAATATAAATAGCCTTGTTGTATGAAGAGACCAGATTTTAACCAAGTCGATATCCATCAGTTTTTTTCTGTAAAAGCTGCTGTCGAACAGCAAAGCAGTACTTGGTCAACTCCTGAACAAATTGACCTAAAAACGCAGTACAGTGCATCCGATATCGAGGGCTTACGCCACCACGAATTTACGGCAGGATTGCCGCCCTTTATAGGAGGCCCTTATGCCGGTATGTATGCCCTTCGGCCTTGGACAATCCGTCAATATGCTGGGTTTTCAACGGCCGAAGAAAGTAATGCTTTTTATCGACGCAATTTAGCAGCGGGACAAAAGGGATTGTCAGTGGCCTTTGACTTGGCGACACACAGAGGTTATGATTCTGACCATGAACGTGTGGTTGGGGATGTCGGTAAAGCAGGTGTAGCCATTGACTCGGTGGAAGATATGAAGATTTTGTTCGACCAGATACCGCTCGATAAAATGTCGGTATCAATGACAATGAATGGTGCTGTATTGCCTATTTTGGCTTTTTATATTGTTGCGGCAGAGGAACAGGGGGTTGCCCCCGCACAACTTGCAGGGACCATTCAGAATGACATTCTCAAAGAATTTATGGTGCGCAATACCTACATTTATCCTCCAGCTTCTTCAATGCGGATTATTGCCGATATTTTTGAGTATACGTCTCAAAAAATGCCCAAATACAATTCCATATCTATCAGTGGATATCACATGCACGAGGCCGGTGCACCAGCCGATATCGAATTGGCTTACACATTAGCCGATGGTTTGGAATATGTTCAGTCAGGGCTGAAGGCAGGACTGAAAATTGATGATTTTGCGCCGAGGTTGTCCTTCTTTTGGGGCATTGGTATGAATCATTTTATGGAAATAGCTAAGATGAGAGCTGGCCGTATGTTGTGGGCTAAACTCATACGGCAATTCGAGCCCCAAAATGTAAAATCATTAATGTTACGTACACATTGTCAAACTTCTGGATGGAGTTTGACTGAGCAAGACCCTTATAATAATGTAGCACGAACGACGATTGAGGCGATGGCGGCTGTTTTTGGGGGCACACAATCATTACACACTAATTCTTTTGATGAAGCGATCGCTTTACCAACTGATTTTTCAGCTAAAATAGCGCGTGACACTCAAATTTTTATTCAAAAAGAGACACAAGTAACCAAAGCAATTGATCCTTGGGCAGGTTCATATTATGTTGAATATCTAACCAATCAACTACTCGAGAAAGCCTGGGGTCATTTACAAGAAATCCAGTCGTTGGGAGGGATGGCGAAAGCCATCGAAACGGGGGTGCCAAAAATGCGTATCGAGGCTGCTGCAGCTCGAAAACAGGCTCGTATTGATTCAGGGCAAGATCAGATTATTGGAGTTAATGTGTTTCAACTCGAAAAAGAAGATCCTCTAGATATCTTAGAGGTCGATAATCAAGCCGTCAGAGAATCTCAAATAAATCGACTTGAACAAATAAAAGCAACTAGGAACCAAGAGGCTGTCGAAGCGGCGTTGTCTAAAATAACACAAGCCGCTCAAAACAAGCAGGGAAATCTGCTGGAGTTGGCGGTAGAGGCCGCGCGCCTCAGGGCTACTTTGGGTGAAATTTCTGATGCGATGGAACTTGTTTTTGGTCGGTATAAAGCCAATTCAAAATCAATTAGTGGGGTCTATTCAAAAGAAATAGCTATGGATGAAACGTTTTTGAATACGCAGGCATTAGCCGATAAATTTGCCACTATAGAAGGGCGTAGACCTCGTATAATGGTTGCAAAATTAGGACAAGATGGGCACGATAGGGGCGCCAAGGTTATTGCTACAAGTTTTGCTGACTTGGGCTTTGATGTAGATATTGGTCCTTTGTTTCAAACGCCTGAAGAAGCTGCCAAACAAGCGGCTGAAAACGATGTGCATATCTTAGGAGTCTCGTCGCTAGCAGGAGGGCACAAAACTTTAGTGCCTGCCATTATTGCTGCACTCGAAACATTGGGCAGGGAAGATATTATGGTCGTTGCCGGAGGAGTTATTCCGGCCCAAGATTATGATTATTTGTATGAAGCCGGAGTTGCCGGTGTTTTTGGGCCAGGTACAGTTATCGCAAAGGCTGCTGCATCAATTTTACAAATTTTAATCGAGGGAATCCAATAGAACTTTTTAAAGTCTTGCCTCAAAAAATAGCTATTTATCTGCCTATTTAATATAGATGACTAGGAATTTTTCACGGTCAAACTGCAACTACTCTGCACAATTTTAGCACTAGGGCATCTGTTTTTGTAGGCAATTGGATATTCTAGCGATACGAATGGTACAGTTGCTCCCTATGCGGCTCTTTTTGTTTAGTTTTTGTTAATGACTATCGGTCTTATCGTTACAATTGAAGTCGCCTTTTCTAGGGCTGCCTGCAGATACTTGGTCATTGACCGACTTAGCTATGGCACCTTCTGTATTATTCTTCAATAGGCTGTTGAATTTGATGGCAGTCACCACCGCGAGTAGATTCATGAATATTAATTTCATACTGTATTATTGTTGACTGAAGTTGAAGTCGATGTTTTGAATGGCCCAAAAAGACTTTTTATGGCTTTTAGTCTATTTTAAGCAATGTTCGTTTAATTTCTTCCTTTTTTGCTTTGCTACACTTTTGAGCGACTATGCTTGTTTTAGCAGCTACTTAATCCCTACAATTATATAGATGTTACTGAAATTATATTTGGTGTATGCACACAAAAATAATTCGACCTAGAAGGCATTAAATTATTATTTTCATCCAATATCTGGACTTGAGTGCTTTTGCAAAAAATAGTGGATTTGTTGTTTATCCTGCAAAATTATATCGGATGATTTATTCATTTTTGTCCGTGTTACATTCAATTCAGTCAAATGTTTTAGTTCTTGTAAGCTTGGAGGAAGTGAGGGAAGGGGATTGTGGGATAAATCTAGCGATTCTAATTGTGACAATTGCCCTAGCCAACTTGGAACTTTTGTCAGTTGACTGCGGCTGACGACCAATCGTTTTAAATTTTTTAAAGAATAAACAAATAAGGGTATCTCTTTCAATTGCGGACATCTAAGGTGAAATGTTGTTATTGCTAATAAAGTACATGCAAGGTCGGGGAAAAGAATTTGACCATTTCCCCAAATGTAGATAGATAGGTGTTCTAGTTTTTTTAAATGCCCTATAGATGCCGGAATGCTTATAGTCTGATGCTGACTGATAATTAGTTCTTCTAACTGATTTAGTTGCCCAAAGCTGTTGGGCAAGGAATTGATTTGATTTTGTTTTAGATGTAGCTTGCGCAGTTTTTTTAATTGTCCAATCGACTCCGGAAGTTTTGTTAAACCCGTACGGATAATATAAAGCTCTTCTAATTGCTCCAAATTATTGATGTTGGAGGCTAATTGTTTCCATAATGGTAAATTCACAAACGTTAATTCTTTCAACTTTTTTAGCCTAAAAATGGCCGATATTTCTCGCAGTTGCTGTTGGCTGCTTAACATTAAACGGTTGATAGGAATAGATTCGATGATATTCAGTTGGGTTGGATTATATTCAATCCCCCTACTAAATCGAAACTTATACAATAAATTGGGGATTTCCACCAACTGGTTTAAATATTTAAGGCCAAATAACTTCAGAAAGGGCAGGTATCTAGAATAAATAAAGGCTTGCAGTTTTGCTTCAGTAGACATCAGTTCAAGTGCTAAGTCGATATTGCGTTTCTCCCAACTTTCAATGAGTATCCTTAAATGATTTTGAGCATTGTTGTATTCTTCGAGCTTCAATAGGGCAAGGTGTTATGTGGTTTAAATAGCATTATAGTGCTTTAATTTAAGAATATTGCTGCATTTTATTGAAGTTTGGTACTAAAAAAGCGACAATAAAAAAAATGTTGTATATTGAGTTTAAGACATTTTTTATAGTGCATTGAAGATCAATAAGTGCCATGGAAGAACCAAACAAAATATCTACATCAACCACTACGTCCGCTAAATCAAAGGGGTTTGCTGCCAATTTTTTTGCAATTGTTAAAGAATTCAAAGAATTATTTAGCCTACATCTAGATACTGACGAGGCTGGTACAATTGACAATATTCAAAAAAGTATAGAATTTAAAGGCGGTAATCTATGGGGCTTGCTTGGTGCAGTATTTATTGCCTCAATAGGGCTGAATATGAATTCCACCGCGGTTGTTATAGGGGCGATGTTAATTTCGCCACTCATGGGGCCGATAGTAGGCATGGGCTACTCGATTGTAACCAATGATTTTCAAACCTTAAAAGCTGCCTTCCGCAACCTCTTAATATTTGTAGTAGGGTCTATTTTTACCTCTACCATGTATTTTATGTTGTCGCCCATCAAAAGCCTGACCGATGAATTGTACGCCCGTACCTATCCGACTTTTTATGATGTACTAATTGCTGTTTTTGGTGGCTTTGTGGGGATTGTAGCAAGTTCGAGGGCCGACCGCGGCAATGCCATACCTGGAGTAGCTATTGCTACTGCATTGATGCCTCCCTTGTGTACCGTGGGTTATGGTATCGCTACTGCACAGTGGGCTTATGCTACAGGGGCTTTTTATTTGTTTTTTATCAATTCTGTTTTTATTGCAGCAACAACAGGCGTAGTTGTATTGATTTTGAAATTCCCTAAAAGAGAATTCTTAGATCCTCAGGTCGAAAAAAGGTATAATTTTTTAATTTTATTTATTGTTATAGTTACGATAGGACCAAGTTTATACACCGGCTATGACGTAATTCAGCAAGAATTATTTAAAAGTAAAGCCCAAGCATTCGAACAAAAAGTAGACGAATACCATTTGCAAAGTGGGGTGATTCTGTCGCATAAAGTCGATTACCGACGAGATACTCCTACAATTGTCTTAACCACATCGGGGATTGTTCGCAATACCGATAAAGACAATTTGAAGCACGAATTAGCCGAAGTTGGCCTCGATTATGCTAAACTGGAGTTTATCGAAGGGAATATAGATGTGGAGGTTTTATTGGCTGAAGTAGGGTCTTTGCAAAACAAATTTTCGACGATTAGAGAAGAGTATTCAACCATGTACAAAAAACTGTACGAAGACAACGAACAAGTATTAGAAGATAAAAATAAACGGATCGAGTTTTTGGAGCAAGAACTCACCAAATATCAGTCCGATACACGGCGTAAAAATAAGCCAATTGACGATATTGCGCTTGAGTTTGCCACCCTTTATCCAGAGGCTGTAGAAATATCGTATAACGAACTAATCAAAATGAATACGAAAACTAGAAAGCTAGATACCATTCCTACTGTAGTGATTGATTGGAATGGCCGGTCGGTTCGTAGTAAACAAAAAGAGAAACTAGCACAATTTTTTCAGACAAGGATGAAATTAGATACGATTGAATTAGTAATTTATTGAGGATATGGAGGAGTTTTTAGCCCTGTTTCAAGGGCATTTTAAGCAGGGTACTTTCATTAAACTTACCTTGAGTAAGCCGGCAAGTAAGTCTGCCGATTTGAGCAATATTTACTTGAGAAGAGTCCGGATAAAAACAGCAGATTATGTGCAATTTACCTATCGATACCAACAAAAAGATATCATTAAAAATTACGATATAGCACAAAGTATTGACCAATTGAATAGTCATTTAGGTAAAGATTTTCTCCACGCTACTTTATTGTCTACGCGCGAAGATGTTAGCTTGTTTTTTAACAAAAAGCGCAAAGTTCGCTTACAAAAAAGAAGGGCTACTTCTACTCATTTACCCAAATTAGATCACAATAAAACTAAAAATTATTTGATAGAAGAGGATGCCGCTTTTCTAGAACAACTTGGTGTGGCTTCTAAAGGGCGTGTGCACAAAGCTCATCAGGATAAATACCGGCAAATAAATAAATATGTAGAGGTGATGTCGGGCTTGCTAGAACAAGCTGATTTGCCACAAAGTTTGCAGATAGTAGATATGGGCTGCGGCAAAGGATACCTTACTTTTGCCTTGCACGATTTTCTTTTGCGGAACAGCCGCTTCATACCTACGGTGGTAGGGATCGAGTTGAGAGAACATCTTACTTCTTTTTGTAGTACGAAAGCTGCCGCACTTGGCTGGCAAAATTTATCGTTTATTGCACAAGATATTCAACAATTTGATGCCGAAAAAATAGATGTGTTGATCGCTTTACACGCTTGTGATATTGCAACAGATATTGCGATTGCCAAGGGTATTCAAGCCGATGCTCAATTAATTGTCTGTGCCCCCTGCTGTCACAAACAAATTCGAAAAGCGATGCAGTCGGACAATCGGATGCAAAGTATTCTCAAAAACGGTATTCTCGAAGAGCGTCAGGCCGAGATTTTGACCGACGGAATACGCGCTTTAATGCTAGAGGCTTACGGTTATGAGACCAAAGTTTTTGAATTTATTGCTCTAGAGCATACCGCTAAAAATATTATGATAACCGCCGTCAAAAGAAAGGAGGTCGATAAGCCTGATGCTTCGACCTTAAGGGAGGTAGCATCGCTAAAAAAAATGTACGGAATCCAACAGCATTATTTAGAAAAATTACTCGCACAAAACTATTGAAGTGCTTTAGGCAAGATGGTGGAATGCTTGATGAATGCATAAAAATTATTCATTTTTTCGAGATGTTCTGGACAAATGCTGCGCATAATTTCTAATCCGGGTTGATTCATCCGGGCAAATTTTTGTTGGTCGGTCATACTACTATCAATTCCGAGTACCACCCTTAGGTCTTCCTGAATAAGCATTGCTGTAAGTTGGTCTGGTTGTGTAATTTTAGTTTGAACACATTCAGTCATTATTTTAATGATACTAGTAGCATCTACTATCCCCAATTTTATCGCATGAAATGCCGATAAGGTCAAGCTGTCTAATGGATGTTCAAGTGGTAGTTTTTTAAGGTAGTTAATTCCTTTTCGTAGGTTTTTGTCAAAGATTGCGCCATGCTGATCTAGGCATTGACAACGTGCACTTTCTTGTTGCATCAAAAATTGTTGTGTCTCAGGCATCAGTCGGTCTATATTGCTGCTAGAACAATTACATAAAATTAACAAAATTACTCCGCAAAAAAAGCGGTTTAAATGGCTAGAGTAAAGCATAGTATTATCTATCTAATTATGAGTGACCTAAATGTAGAATAAAATTCTTTGATACAGAAGAATAATAGAATTAAAATGATTTCATGAAATTTAATTTTGTTTTAATGTTTTATTAACCTTATTTAAAAATAAATACTTTACTTTTGTGAATAATTAAGAATTTAATTTTTATTTGAGTTTGTTTAAGTAAGGCTTAAAATTTAGGAGAATGATTTTTTTTAGTAACATTCAACGTCTATTGACGAAGGTCAATTACCTATCAAGCTCGATGCATTATTATTGTCTTAATTCAATGCTATCAACTAAAAATCAAAAGTTTAATTTATTTAAATTAATTAGAAAGTTATGAAAAAAAATGCTTGTTTTTTTAAGAGTGTATTATCCATCTTATTCGTTTTCGTTTTTATGAATATAAACGCTCAGGAACAACATGAGGAATATGATGCCTCTTTTTTAGTATCCCTCAATAATTCAATTGCTAGTTTGTCTAAAGATAATCGTATTCGAGTCGTCAGTACTTTTCAGGAGGGCGCTGCTATTTTTAAATCAGGAGACAAATTTGGCCTAATCAATCAGCAGGGATATCCTATTTGTGCAGCTACGTACCATGAAATTAATCTTTTTCAGAACGGCTATGCTAGTGTACGCAAACATACTAAATGGTCTTTTGTTAACAAACAAGGGGTGCAACTTACTCCTGCACGTTATGATTGGGTAGGAGGATTTGAAAATAATCATGCTGCGGTTCGATACAATGGTAAGTGGGGCGTTTTGAACGAACAAGGCTTTGAAGTGGTTCCGACTCAATTCGAGGGGGTCAAATTTGAAGCGGGGTATTTTATGATAAAACTCAAAGGTGTTTGGCGTACTTATAATAATCAGCTAAAGGAAGAAAAAGAACTTATATAATCTTACGGGTTCATTTAATCGATTAAAACGGTTCAGTCTTACTGAACCGTTTTTTTTTTGCTTTAAAAAAGCATCTTATCATTTATCAATGACAATCATAATAGTTCTTTGTATATTTATCAGTGACTGATAAACAGTTGTTTAGGCATTCCATTTGGTAGATTATTTTCTTTTATTTGGAAACTAGCTTGCAGTATTATTTGCTAAATGCCTGATTTGCAATATACTACTTAATGGCACAGGATTAGTTATTATAACAGTTACTAACATTAAACCTCAATGCAAACGCTGTCCTTGCCTTTGTAATTAATCGCCCTAGTAACTTTTAAACGAATGAAAGTAAATAAGAAATGAAAACGTTCAATCCAAGCATTTTTCTTAATTTTTTTCTCTTTATACTTTGTTTGTGTGGACCATCTTTCGGTGTTATAGCACAAACAACCGCTATAGCGGACCCCGCATTCGAACAAAAGTTGATTGCTCTTGGAATCGATTCAGATGCCTCCCTCAATGGCCAAGTGTCTAATTCAGATATAAGTGGCCTTATTTATCTAAATATTTCAAACTCTGGAATAACTGACATTAGCGGTATTGCAGGTTTTACTAGTTTAGAAGTTTTAGTAGCAAGCAGGAATCAACTAAGCTCCGTTGATTTAAGCCAAAATACCAATTTGTTGGTCATCAATTTTTACAAAAACCTTCTGGACACTCTAGATGTAAGCAATAATGTTAATTTGACAGATATTGGCTGTGCCGACAACCGATTAACCTTCTTAGACGTCAGCAGCAATGCGCTTTTAGGGTCGTTAAGCTGCCAAAAAAATAATATTGATAGTTTGGATGTAAGCAGCAATCCTCTTTTGGTCGCACTTAATTGTAGTATCAATCTGCTTACTTCTATCGATGTATCTAACAATCCTATCTTATCGTCTTTTTTCTGTAACAGCAATGATATTGTATTTTTAGACGTAAGTCAGAATCCAAATCTTGTGTCGTTCAACTGCAGCAATAATCTTTTAGATACGCTAGATATAGGATCTAACTTAATGTTGACATCCCTTTATATTCAAAATAACAACATCGATACTTTAAATATTACGACCCATCTACAACTAAGCTACCTATCCTGTCAGAATAATAATCTTAAACACCTAGATGTTAGCAACAATACTCAATTAGTGAGTTTATATTGTTACAACAACGATATCTCTTCATTAGAGGTACAGAACGCTGCGGATTTAGAAGTTTTATATTGTGGGAATGCCTTGATTGATAGCTTGTTTTTAGGGAATAACCCTAAGTTGAGAAATCTACAATGTGATAATAATTTTATTCGAAATTTAGATTTAAGTACTTGTCCGTTGTTAGAAAATCTAACGTGTAATAGCAATCTTCTAGATACTTTATTATTGCACAACAATACAGCCCTTAAAATTCTTGCTTGTCACAACAATCCTTTAGATACGTTGGCTTTGTCGAACAATATTCTTTTAGAAAGACTCACATGCAACAACAATAATCTAGATACTTTAGCCGTGTCAATGTTACCGCAGCTTGAATATTTGGCCTGTAATGACAATAACATAGACTCTATAGATTTAAGTCAGAACCTAATACTTGATTATTTGTCGTGCAAGCATAATGCAATGAAAAAGTTGGATTTGACCCATAATATCAATTTAGAGTCTCTTTATTGTAATCATAATTTACTGACGAATCTAGACTTAAATAATAATACCAATCTGAAAGAGTTGTATTGTCACTACAACCGCTTTGCTATTTTTGACGCATCCTCTTTGACCTCATTAGAGGAATTTGATTGCAAGCTTAACAACATTGTTTATTTAAACCTAAAAAATGGGAACAACAATAACATTAGTTATTTTAATTGTACGAGTAATTTCCCAAGTATGATTATATGTGTGGATGACAGTAGCTATGCATCATCTGCTTCGAATTGGGCTAAAGAGTCCTCGGCAACATTTTCCGATTCTTGTGGATGTGCTAATTCTAACTCTACTTATTTTGAATCGGGGGCCTCGTGTTATAATTATACTTTCAACAATGTTACCTACGATTCAAGTGGTACCTATACACAAATTATGTCTAATTCTGTGGGCTGCGATAGTATTTTATCCTTGTTTTTGACCATACACGGAGATGCTAATGAAACAATTTATGAAGTGGGTTGCGATAGTTTTTCGTACAACAATCAAACTTTTTATAATTCTGGCGTTTATACCTTACAAGCTATGAGTTTTAGAGGCTGTGATAGTATCATAACTCTTGACCTAACGATGGCAACGAATGTAGATACATCGTTTAGCGTAACAGCCTGTGATGTTTATCAATTCAATAACGCAACCTATAGTACAGGGGGTAATTATAGTCAGCTGCTCAATAATTACAAAGGTTGTGACAGTACGGTTTATTTCAATCTCACCCTTAATAATTCTAGTTCAAAGGCGATACAATCGATTGTCTGCGATAGTTTTGTGCTCAATGGCCAAATATATAGCAGCAGTGGTGTTTATACACAAACTTTAACCAATTC
>CAJQQM010000048.1 GCA_905480485.1 uncultured Aureispira sp. | reverse complement strand
GTTGGGTCGACATCATTATCGTCGATCGTTTTAAGTTTTTTAACAACATCAAGTTCTTTCATAGATTTATCCAAATAGGGATATATGTCAGGGTTGTTTTTCAAACAAACGAGTACAATTTCAAGATCTTTTTGATATTTCTTGTCCAGGAATCTGTACAATATTCCGTATTTAGATACGGTTTTCAGGACCTCATTTCTATTGAGTACAGGATTGTCGGTTAACCATTTATTTTTGACATCTGGAAGCAGGTAATTTTTTTTAGAGTGTTGAATGATTTTATTAAAATAGGGCGCATTTCTGAATTGATGTGGCACCATAAATAAGTCAAACGGACAATGTTGGTAAACGAGTTGAACGGCTTCGTAACAGAGGGATAAATCAAGTAAACTATCTGTTTCGTTCCACATATAAAGCATCAAATAATATCTAGAGAAATAATAATCAATATTTTTTAAATTATCTGCAATGGTAAAATAAGAACCGAATTCATCAAGGATATTTTCAATAGTATTATTGGGGACCGCAACGATTTTTGATAGGGCAGCGGAGGCTTCCATTTGTTCTACTACTTTTTCGTAATTAGATGAACATTCAAAATCATTTATTAGGCGGTCTTTTTCAATTTGATTAAACAAATCATCAAAACTGAGTTCTGAAGAAAAAGAACATCCATTTTTTTGAATAGTATGCCATACTTTAGGAAGGGCGTCTAAAAGCATCTCGTCGTATCCCAAACAGAAATGAATAAAGGTGTATAAATCCATTGGTACCGTCTTGGGCACTTCAAAATAGGTGTCTTGTATAAAAAACAAGTCTATTTGTGGATTATGAATATATTGAAACCGATAGATAACTTCTGCCATATTAGATAGATATAGATTTAAATTTAAATGTAGGATATAAACAACAATTTGACCCGACCCCAAAAATAAATGTATTAATCAGAATATTCGGGTAAAAAGACGAACCTTCCAATGAAATTAGAGAACTCTGTATTGTTAAATACAAGCCATTATCTATTTTAATAAGCTGTATTTTGCGGCATTTCTCCAAGCTGTTTTAAAATAATGAAATATTCTTCAAATCCTTTGTTTGTCGACTAGCTTTTTTCTACAATATCAATAAATCGATCAAGACTTCGTTAGTCCTATGAATTTTGCTATAATTCTGACGGTTGTTCACTAATTTTATTAATTCAAAATAAGTTTCGTAGTTAATTACTGAAAATGGTTTTACTATTTTAGTGTCCTTGTTTTTTAATAATACACTTTTTTTTAACTAGTTTCAACTAGATATCTTTTAAAGGTGATTTGCGTTAATTCCTAGTTTGTCGTTTGGTTGTTGATGCATTAACCTTAATTATAGTTCGTCTAAAACTATACGTATGAAGTACAAGGCAACAACAGAACATTTAAAATCAGTTATTGACGCCTACGGGCACACTATGAAGAATCAGTTAGTCGTTATTACAGGGACTACTAGCGGTACCGGATTTGTTTGCGCTCGAGAATTGGGGCTTTTAGGCGCTACGGTCCTATTGTTAAATCGTAAAAGTGCCCGTTTGGACGATTCTTTACAGCAACTACAGCAGGCAGTCCCTAAGGGTCAATTCGATTCGATAATCTGCGATTTACAAGATTTTGAAAGTGTTCGAAAGGCTATGCAAATTATAGTTTCTAGGTATGACCTAGTAGATATACTGGTTAATAACGCAGGGGTAATGGCCTTGGATGATCGCGCCACGAAGGATGGATATGATATTCAAATGCAAACAAATGTGTTAGCACATTTTCTGATAACTAAAACCTTATTTCCTTTGCTTAAAAAAAGCCATAATGCTCGAATAATCAATCATAGTTCTATGGCACGACTCGGGCCTCCGCTCGAAAGCCAATATTTTGAAAAGAAAGGAGGGCAATTAGGGGGTAATGGGTCTGAAACCGACACCTACAGTTTTAAAGGCCCTCGATGGATGCGGTACCATCAAACAAAACTTGCAAACTGTGCCTTTACTTATGGTTTGAAACAAAAATTAGACAATCAAGGTATTCATCATATCTTGCCTCTTTTGGCACATCCGGGATTGGCACTCACTCAGTTGCAGGTTACGACCACAAAACAAGGAGGAATGGACCCCGACAGCAACTTTATGTCAAGAGCACAATCGGCGGAAGACGGAGCTTGTGGTATCCTTAGAGCTTGCTTAGATACTACAGCAGTTTCAGGTAATTTTTATGGACCTACTGCCGGTTGGAAAGGCTATCCTGAATTGTTAGAACCGGAAGATTATTTGTATAGCGAGCATAATATTGATGTAAATTGGGCAGCTTGTGAAGCGGCAGTGGGTGTTTTTAAGTTCTGAGTGTGTCAAAGAGCGTTTTAAGAATTAATTTGCCAGACCAAAACCTAAGACGCTTCATAGACCTAAAATACTTATTCTATCACAGTATCGTAGTATCGATAATCAAATTAGTGTCGCCTTAACTAAATTTCTGAATCAAACACAAGTTATAAGTATCTTTCAAACAGTTTTTTGCTTTAAGGAAACCTCGTTGTTTGTGGTAGAACACTACACTAATGCTATCTTCAGATAGTTATGTTTGTTTTTTGCCCCAAGGCCGCTATTGTTTAAGATGCTCAACACCTCCCAAAATACACCTTTCTCAGCCTTGTTTCATACATCGTTTGGGCTATCTAAGTCTATTCATAGCGCTACAATATACCTATTTTCGATCCTTGATGGTTTTAATGTTTCAAGCGCCTCGTAGTATCTTAATAATAGATAGATATGGCCTGTTCTTTTTAGGGGGATAATTGGTATAGCCTACTAAAAAATCTTACAGGAGAAGGTAGAGTCTAGCAAATAATAGCGTAATTGAAATTATTGTAGGAATCTTGTAGTTGCTAATTGCTGCTAATCTATCCCTAGCTAATGTTTGTTTAAGTATTTGCAATGTCTCTCCTAATTTTTAAATTTTATTTATTATCACTTTAAAAAATTATTCGCCATTTTTTAACTTCTATAATTAGAACAATTAACAAAAAAAATTTAACTTTATTATAGACAGTTCATTATTCCAAAAACAATTGCTTTTTTCAACAAATTTCATCTTTTAGCGTTCGATAGTTATTACAATTTTTTAATTTTTCCCTGTATATTTTTTTATCTATTTCTAATATTTCTGATTTATTTTCTGCCCTTATAGATAGAATAACCAACTACTACAAATTTATTCTCGTTTGTATAATTATACAAAGCAAAACACTTCAGTTAACCAAAACTTCAAAAAATGAACAAAATTTTTATTAATTCAATGGCACTATTTGTGCTATCCATTATGGCTACAAATCTTTGGGGTCAATATTGTGTCACTGCCGGTCCTTCTTCCACCTTTGATTCGAACACGGAGGGTGTTACGCTAGCTGGAGATGCTGGTACCACAATTGCCTATACAGGTTGTACTGCCGGGGGCGTGAGTGGTGTCGAAGATTTGACAGCTACTCAAATTGTGAATGTAACCGCTTCAAGTAGCTACACAGCTGATGTACAGTTTGGTACCTGTGGAGGCAACTATGCAGGTGCCGGCGAAGCTTGGATTGATTGGAATCAAAATGACCAATTCGACCCATCTGAATCAATCGGTACTTGGTCAGGTCTCCCACCGGTTGCTTTATCTTCTTTTTCATTTACAGTACCTGCAGGTGCTATCAATGACACGACAAGAATGAGAGTCACTCAGCAAGAAGGAGGGGCTATTCCTTTAAATCCATGTCAATCATTTGTCTATGGGTCTGTGGTGGATTTTACAGTGGTCGTTTCTGGTGGAATTACTCTATCTTGTAACACACCAAATAGCTTAACGGCGTCCAATATTACAACAACTTCAGCAGACCTAGGCTGGACCGAAAATGGAACAGCAACT
>CAJQQM010000047.1 GCA_905480485.1 uncultured Aureispira sp. | reverse complement strand
ACTATGCATCGCATAGTCGTATCTGATTATTTGCCTTGTTTTTTATTGCACAATCTTTGGATTCATTCCCATATTAGAAAATCCACCGTCGTGAAATAAATTTTGCATGGTAACGTATTTGGTATAATCCGAAAACATAGATATACAATAAGCTGCACAAGCATCTGCCGATGCATTACCAAGTGGAGACATACCCTCAGAATAATCTAAGAAATCCTGAAATCCGTCAATCCCCCCACCTGCAGTAGTCATCGTTGGAGATTGTGAAATAGTGTTAACACGCACTTTATTGCGTTCTCCAAAATGATAACCAAAGGTTCTAGCATAGGATTCCAAAAGTGCTTTTGCTTCAGACATTTCACCATAATGAGGGAACGTACGTTGAGCTCCGATGTACGTTAGGGCCAAGATAGAACCCCAATCGTTCATCGCTTCTTTTTTCCACAATGACTGCATTAGTTTGTGAAAAGATATAGAAGAAATATCGAACGATTTCATCATGAAATCGTGGTTAGAGTCGGTATAGGGTTTGCTTTTCCGTATGTTAATAGACATGCCAATCGAATGCAGTACAAAGTCGATTTTGCCACCAAATATTTCCATGCTTTTTTCGATAAGACTCTCTAAGTCGTCGACGCGGGTAGCATCGGCAGGAATAGCCTGGCAAGCTAGTTTATCGGCCAATACTTTGATGTTAGAATCGCCTCGCATTCTAAATGCAACGGGGGCATTCGTCAAGACAAGTTCTGCACCTTCTTGGGCGCATTGTTCTGCAACTTTCCAGGCAATTGATTTATCATCTAATGCACCAAAAATAATTCCTTTTTTTCCTTTTAAAATCATAAAACGTCTCGTTTTTTGGATGAATTCAAAACTAATGAATAAAAACAAACACAATATTACTAAGATTCTACTTACTAATGTGTGAATTGTTAAAGAAAAATTTAAAAGTTGGTAAAGATTTTTGAAGAAATGGAACATAGTGCATCAAAACACAAGTATAAATGCCTGCATTAGTCCTTTAAATAGGCAGAATTAGTAGCTGAAAGCAGGTTTAAAGACCTCTTTTTTGTTTTTATCTAAAGAATTGATACTAAAGGATATCAACCCTATCACGACTTGGATTCCTGTACGCTACTTTTTTGATAGCCACTAGATGTTTGGGCACAATTGTCTATTAAGCAATGTTCTAAGTTAGCCCATTCTGGATTAAATTTGCTGACAAAAATACGCTGCTTCTGACGACTTTCGAAACGTAATTCAAGCTCTTTTAGTTTGGCTAAATGCTTGTCTCTAAAGTACTCATAATACACCAAATGATAAAAGGCTTGTTTTATACTTAGTGCCTCCCGAAGATTTTGTGTGATATCAATACACAATTGATTGTCGTTTATATGGTGGAAAACATATAAATAATAAGGTTTTCTGCTCATTAGTTCAATACATTTAATTCAGTGCTTCTAATAATTTTTTGGGCAATGCGTTCGATACTTTCTACATTTTTAATGAGCTCAATACAATCTGGATAATCGGAAGATGATTGACAGAGGGTTAACCAGTATTTTGTATCAGCAGCTTCTTTCATGGCAGAAAACATATTAAAAATAAACTCTTCTCGGCTTCCGGCATTTTGTGATTCTGCGATATTTACACCAATTGCGGTGCCTGAACGGAAAAGTTGATTGCTTAGGACATACTTTTTGTTTTTGTCAAGTAGGTCGGTGAACTCAATAATAGATAAGGAGAACTGAAAAGACAAGTCAACAATTAAATTTGGTTTTTTTGACATTTTATAGTTTTTGAGTTGAAAAATACTTAGTTGTGTGCCCAGTTTTCTTTGTCAAGACATCGGTATTGAATAGCTTCGGCTATGTGGTCAGAACTCACTTGTTCTTTAAGCCCCAAATCGGCTATTGTTCGAGCAACTTTTAGGATTCGGTCATAGGCGCGGGCCGATAACTGATAGTGATCCATAGCTCTTTTAAGTAAGCTTTTAGCGGCTTTGTCAAGTTGGCAATGAGCACGAATATGTATCGATTCCATTTGTGCATTGCAATGAATTAACGGTTCGTTTTGATATCGTTTGATTTGAACAGCTCTTGCTTTGACGACCCTGCCTAAAATTGAACGACTGTTTTCTTGACTACTTTCGTCTGATAGTTCGTCATATTTTACTGGTTTTACTTCAATATGCAAGTCAATTCTGTCCAACAAAGGACCAGATATTTTATTCAAGTAATTTTGAACCGCATTTGGAGAGCATACACAATCTTTGTCAGGATGCGTATAATAACCACAGGGACAAGGGTTCATAGAAGCTACTAGCATGAAACTTGCTGGATAATCTACCGTAAATTTAGATCTTGAAATAGTAATTTTTCGCGCTTCCATCGGTTGTCGCAATACTTCCAGGACACTCCGCTTAAATTCAGGAAGTTCATCCAGAAATAATACGCCATTGTGTGCTAGTGAAATTTCGCCGGGTCTTGGGAAATTCCCACCGCCGACCAAGGCTACATCTGTGTATCATATTTGTGTGTGGGTAAAATATTGATTATATTTAGCATTAAAATTTAAAACTATGTTAGCAATATACACAAGATTATCCATTAATGACGATGAATCAAATTCTATTGAAAATCAAATAAGAGAAGGAAAAGAATACGCTTATCTCAATGGAATCAAGGAAAGTCAAATTTTCATTTACAATGAAGGTGAGGGTGTTAAAGGGTCACAACCAATAAAAGAAAGGCCTGAACTAAATAAACTATTAGAGGATATCAAAAATGGAAAAATTTCAATTCTCTATGTTAGAAAACAATCTAGAATTTCTAGGAAATTAAAAATGTTTAATGATATACTTGAAGAAATGATAAAGTATAATATTAAACTATACATGGGGGATAGAGGACTTCTTGATTTAGATTCCCCAATGACAAAAATGATGCTACAAATTATGGCAGCATTTGATGAATATGCACCAAATCAACAATCGAAAGAAACAATAAAATCTCTTCAACAAAATTTTGAAGAAGGAAAGGCTTGGGGTATTGTACCTTACGGATATGAAACTGATGAAAAAATGATTCCATATGTAGTCGATGAAGAAAAAAAAGTGATCAATAGAATTTTTAAAGAATATTTAGAAGGAAAAGGTGCATTTACGATTGCTAAGGATTTAAATAATGATAAGATTCCAAAAAAAAAACATCGATATGATAAACCTGTAAAACTCAAAAATAAATACACTAATAAAGAAACAAGAAAAGAGACAAAAAAAATATTATGGGTTGAAAAAACAATAAAAGG
>CAJQQM010000046.1 GCA_905480485.1 uncultured Aureispira sp. | reverse complement strand
GGGTCGATAATGCACTCCATACCATCTCCACCAATTTCTGTTGTAAATGCACTCCCTACATTGATACTTGTTCCATTGTCTTGATAGCCATTAATTACTTTATCTTGGCTTTGTTGCGAAGTACCTATTTTATAGATTTGAGCTATGTATAAGCCACTAGATAATTCATTCCAGTTAGTTCCTGCATTGGTCGTTTGATAAATTCCCCCGTCATTACCATTGTAAAGAGTATTGTTGTGCGGAGAAAACTCTAAAGCATGATGATCAGCATGAACATCATCGGCACCTGAGCCTGTCCAATGTGCTACAATTGACCAATTTTGTCCGCCATCGGTAGATTTCCAGATATTAACACCTGCTACATAGATTTCATTGGCATTTAGAGGGTTGGCAGCTAGGACCAAATCGTACCAAGCTTGAGAATTATTATCATTACCGGTATTGCTATAACCAAGAATGTTAGGACTGTTACTTCTTGTATTAAAAGAGGCACCACTGTTGGTAGAACGACTTAAGGCGACCAAACCTGATCCGTCTCCTGCCAAAATATAAATATAATTGGGCTGATTTGCAGAAACGGCTAAAGCCAAACGCTGTACACCTGTAGGAACCCCGGCAGTGATTTGAGTCCAGCTTTGACCATTATCGATGGAACGGTAGAAATTTGTACCTGCAGCATATAGGATATTCGAGTTACCCGGATGCATAGCGATATCCTTGCAATTGTGCCCGCTGAAAACTTGCGTCCAGTTTGCGCCACCATTGGTGGTTCGATAGATTCTATTGTTCGTTATGGCAATTAAAATATTTGGATTGTTTGGATCCATTACTATTTCATTGACCGTACGATTGCCCATACCGCTATTGTGTGCAGCCCAAGTAAGGCCACCGTCGGTACTTTGCCAAACACCGTACCCTGGAGCATCGCCACCGTCACGGTCGCCGGTGCCTATGTATATAATGTTGGTATTGTTTGGATGAACAACGATGCTAGAAATACCCAATCGAGTTAAACCTGTAACGTATTGCGACCAGGATTGACCGTTGTTTGTACTTTTCCAAAAGCCTCCGGATGGAGCACCTACATACAGTGTATTTGGATCGACTGGATCAAATGCAATACAGTTGAGACGGCCGTTCCCATTCGGTTGACCTGTTCCGTTTTGTGGTTTGTCGACAGGCCCTAACAAACTCCAATTTCCGGAGCCATTAAGATAGTTACGACTTTCGGTATGGCTATCGTAATAACGATACATTTCCGATAAAACATTACCTGGAGCAGGAAAATTTCCATTTTCATCCACCCTGCCTTGCCAGTAATATTCCCATCTTCTAAACTGCTTGATTCCGAGGCCTTTTTGGTAGGGAAGCCCCTCAAACTCTTGTTCAAATGAATCTTGAATAGCAAAAAAATTAGCTGAAGGGTTGTGCATTAAACTCCTCCAATTTTGTTGTGCTTTCGTTAGGCTTGCCGCTAAAAAAACAAGTGCAAATATGATTAAAGTGTAAATGTTTGATTTCATAAAATTGCGTTTTTGGTAAAAAATAAAACAAACACAAGGGGATAACAACACAAATATATTAATTTTACATGCGTAGTAAAGTACAAACACCCAATAAATTACCAAAAATCATGCGAAGCCCCAAAAATTATTGGGCAGAAGGCACATTTAGGCTGTAACTTATCAAGTTTGGGCTTTTTTTCTAAAAAATGACATTTTTTTATAGATTTAGTTGCATTATTGTCCTGGTTAAGTTTTGTTATTTCTCAATTATGGAATTATCTTTTCAAAAATTGCACGTGTTATGAACTTTAGTGTACCTCCCTATAAGATTGTTAATGACCCTATTTATGGACTCATCGATATACCTTCTGGAATTATCTTTGACTTGATAGAACATCCTTACTTTCAACGCTTACGCCGCATTCATCAATTGGGCTTAACACATTTTGTATACCCTGGGGCCACTCACAGTCGTTTTAATCATTCTATTGGTGCTATGCATCTCACGCGTCAAGCGATAGAAATTCTTAGGAGTAAAGGAGTGCAAATAAGCGACGAGGAGGCGGAAGCCGTTACGATTGCAATTTTATTGCACGACCTTGGGCATGGTCCTTTTTCTCATTCTTTAGAACACAAACTAGTCGATATTAATCACGAAAGTATCTCTATTTTGCTAATGGAACAATTGAATGATAAATTTGATGGCAAATTGAACCTCGCCATACAAATATTTAAAAATCAATATCCAAAAAAATTTCTTTTTCAGATGATATCAGGTCAACTAGATATGGACAGGATGGATTATTTGACTAGGGATAGTTTTTTTACAGGAGTACAAGAAGGTAAAGTAGGCTATGACCGTATCCTCAAAACATTGAATGTACACGATGATAAATTAGTCATAGAGTTTAAAGGTATCTATTCTGTTGAACAATTTTTGGCCGCTAGACGATTGATGTATTGGCAAGTCTATCTTCACAAAAATGTAATTGGTGCCGGTGAAATGTTAGGACAAATTATCCGGAGGGCCAAATTCTTAATTGCTGAAGGGCATCAGCTTAAGGTTTCAAATTGCCTTCATTTCTTTCTATCCAATAACTTAGGGACCTCAGACCTAAACGAACGAAAGGACGAAATTCTAAATCATTTTTATAAATTAGATGACGCTGATTTGATGGTTGCCATCAAATATTTTAGCGAATACCCTGATTTCATCCTTTCGTTCTTATCAAAAAAATTAGTAGAACGTAAGTTATTGAAAACGACTCTTAGAAACAAGCCCCTAGAAGAAGTTCAAAAAAAATCAATCAAGCAAACTGTACGACAACATTTCAAAGACCTTTCAGAAGACGAATTAACCTACCTTGTTATCGAGGGAAAAGAAGCCAATCAAGCTTACAATATTTGGAAAGAGGAGATTCATATAAAACTAGTGGACGGTAGTTCTAAACCTATTTCCAAATGGAAAGAACACAGTATTCAGCGTAAAGAAATCGTTAAATATTTTATATGTTATCCTTAATTAGTCAATATTTTAGAAGATTGAATTGATGGAATTAATGGATAAAACTTTGACTAGAAATAGTAAGGTATTCGTTTGATTTCATCCTCAAACCATTTTTTCAGAATATTCTAAGCATGGATTTCCTGATGAATCATGCCCTAAATGTAAAAAAGAAAACTTATATTTAGAATGTAGAGAATTGATTTCTAAGCCCTAATTAGTTCGCTGTAATTTTAACACCTATACAAGGCATAGCTGTTCATTTCTATTATTTATAAGATATTCAATGTGAATTTTTATACTTAAATAACGGCTGATTCCTTATTGGCATTGACTAACACCACACGAAAACTGAAACAAAAATTAGTTATGAAAACAAAAATTGTAATTCATGGTTCTATGGGATCTGATGAAAACAAACAAACGTTTTTATTAGCACTCGAACTTAAACCAATTGAAAACAAAATTCATGCATGGCTTATTCCGTCGAACACGGCCGACAACGACGCCTCTAGTACTTTTTCTACCACATGGATAAACAATGCTAGTACAGAGATGCCTCCTGAAGCAAAATTTAGCGAGCATAGTTTGTCGGCAAGTCAATCTATTTTGCCACAAGGATTTCAAACCGATCAACAAGATTTTGTTTCGAGAACCCAAACTGAATGGATATTTATTGTGCTCTCGACTAAATTGTTTCAACGCTATCAGGATGAATTAAACGAACTTAGAGAACAAGTTGAACAGCTGAGCAGTTATTCCAAACCAAAATGGGAAGCTATGAAAGTTTTTTGGTCTAAAGTTCAAAATCAAATCAATGAAAAAAACTTATTTAAAGATCATAGTCTCATTCTTAAAAATCACACCAACAATCTTTTTGCACACCTCAAGAAACTTAGATCAGCTCAAGATGCTGTCTTTGAAAAAGTAGCACAAGAAAATTATGAAAAATTAATACTTCAACTTACAGCACTTGAACTAGTCGCTAAGGAGGGAAACAAACTTGACGAAACTTTCAAAAAACTCAAGCAACTTCAGAGTGAATTCAAAAACACCCAACTCACGCGAAGTTTACGGAGCCAATTCTGGGAAAAAATTGATGCTGTTTTCAAGGAGGTTAAATTAAAAAGAAATCCTGAAAGTAATCCTCAAGATCGTTTAAGTAGACGGATAGAAGGCCTGATCAAAGCAATCGCAAAGATGCAACGCTCTATAGACAAAGATGAGAAAGAATTGCAGTCGCAAACCAAGCGATTGAATGCAAGTGATTTGAGTCAACTAGAAAATCAATTACGAGAAGTAAGAGCAAAATTGATTCGCGAACGTATTGAATCTAAAAGTGAGAAACTTAGTGCTATGCACCAAACGCTTAAAGACTTAAACACCAAACAGGAACGCGCTAAACAGCAACAAAAAAAAGAACTGGAAAAACGTCCACGAACGGAGTCGCTAAATACCGAACCGCATTTGGAACAAGTAGTGCCCACTAATCAAGATAAACAAACCGAAGCCAAGTTATTATCAAGTGCAGTGTCTTCCAATAATACCGTAACTATAGTAGCGGAAGAGGAGGAATAGGCTGACCCTAGGGTTCCTTTTTGGGGAGAACTTGAACGCAAAAGTGTGTATAAATATTTATTTTAGCCTTTAGCTCTTACTATATCTGCCACAATAATGTCAGAAATAAATCACAGAAAAGTAAAAGCGTATACAAAAAGATAATCAACTACTAAATGGCTTATTTTTTTTGTATATTTGTATAAGCAGAGAAGCAGAAGCCTGCAAACACAAACAAATGGGCAATATTTTGTTTAACTGACAATAAAATGACATGATATTTAAGTTTTTTCTTGTATTTTAGCGTCTACAACAACTATAAAGCCTACACTTTAGCACCTACGCAATCATAAATGAACGCACTCAGTAGTTACAAAATACTAACTATAACGCACAAGAGTACAGCTCTCAAAAACATTGGCAATTTTATACTGCCAGGTATGGATTGTAGCCGTCACTTTGAAGATACGTTACAAGCGATCAAAACTGACCTACAGCTTGATGAACTTTTGTACGTATCGACCTGCAACAGAGTTTTATTTTTCTTCGTTAGCAATCGAGATGCTAACCAACAATTTATCGAGCACTTTCAATCTTGCGTTTATCCTACTTTACCCGCTGATTTATCTTTAGCTTCTGTTTCAAAGCTATACACCGGCGAACAAGCCGTATATCACCTACTCTCCGTTGCATCTTCGGTAGATTCTATGGTCATTGGTGAACGCGAAATCTTACGTCAATTAAGAGAAGCATATGATCGATGTTATGAGGCTTCTGTTACAGGAGATTGCATCCGACTCGCCATTCGTCTTGCTGTAGAATCGGCTAAAGAAGTCTACTCAACCACTAGAATAGGTCAAAAGCCTGTATCAGTTGTATCTTTAGCTGTACGTGAATTACTCGCCAAAAACCCCGACAAAACTGCCAAAATACTTATAATAGGGGCCGGACAGACCAATACACTTGCCGGTAAACTCCTACTTAAATACGGTTTTACCAATTTTGAAGTTTTTAATCGGTCTCTGTCTCGTGCTCAGTCCTTGGCTAAAATGTTAGACTGCCCGGCACACAAACTTGAAGATCTTTCGGAATATAAAGATGGATTTGATGTAATGATTGCTTGTACGGGCGCTACAGAACCCGTTGTTACCACTGATATTTATACCAAGATTATAGGCGAAGATATTTCCAAAAAAATTATCATTGATCTTTCGATTCCTAATAATATAGAACAAAATATTATTGATGCTTTCTTTACAGCTTATATTGAAATTGATGGGCTCAAACAAATCGTTAATCAAAATATTGCATTTAGGGAAACAGAATTAGTCAACGTGCAATCTATCCTTAGCCAAAGGGTTCAAAACTTTACCAAAATATTTAAAGCCCGCCAAGTCGAACTAGCTATGAGGGAAGTTCCTACTCAAATCAAAGCTATACGTCACCATGCACTTTCTGAAGTATTCAAACAAGAAGTTTCTTCACTTGACGAAGATGTTCAGGAGTTAATCAACAGAATGATGACCTACATGGAAAAAAGATGTATTGCTATACCTCTAAAGGCCGCAAAAGAACATTTGGCGGGAGTTATTTCGACCAAAAAATAATTTATTACCCAATCAGCTTTGTTTCGTAATCCTTGTTTATCCAGTCATATATGATCGTATATGAGTTCTAATTGAAAAATTATTGGTATTATTGGTATCCCTATGTCTAACAAAGATTGGAACATATCAAATACGCAGCAACTCACCATCAATCATGCTTCATTGAAGGAGATACCCTTAGCGTGGACAAACTTGGACCGACTTGAATCACTAGATTTAAGTTATAATCAATTACAGGTACTAAGAAAGGAAATTGGAAACCTACAACAGTTAAAAAAACTCGACCTATCGAATAATAAGCTAAACAAACTTCCGGAAAGTTTGAGCGAATTAAAGCAACTCGAATTCTTAAACCTATCTAACAATAAACTCGAATCAATCCCCCTCGTAGTTAGTCAACTACCCGCACTCAAAGTACTGAGAATAAAAGGGAATGCCCTTAGCTTTGTTCCGGATGATATTCGCTTTTTGCAACAATTAGAATATCTTGACATCAGTTTCAATCCGATAAAAGACTTACCGACGAGTATCGGACAACTAAAAAACCTGAGACGTCTGAATTGCACCTCCAATCAATTCAACAGTTTTCCTTATCCATTACTGCATCTAGAAAAGTTAGAATATCTTCAGGAATTAGACCTTCATTTTCGTCTAAAGATAAACACATCTGACTTAGTAATACTGTATAAAGTATTGCGTTTACTCCGTAAAAGAAAAGCCAATTTTGATCAAAAAATAGCCGCCTTTCAAATTTTTGTCTATCATCAGTATGATGGTGACATCAAAAATGTTTTTCCATTATTAAGAATAAATTACAAGCAATTTTCGAAGGCCATCCGTCATTTTTTAATTGCCAGAAGTAGCTTGAACATTGGCCCCGACACCTCGATTGCCGTAGTCGGCAAAACGGAGTGGATAAACCACAAAACCCTTCCTACAAACGATCAAATAGCCTTCAAAATTGAAGACCATACAAGCCATATTTTAGCCGGTCAACAACTCAGCAAAAAAGAAACCGAACAACTTAAGCCGACACATCAGTTTCTTGATGAAACATTGTTAATGGCATCCTTGTATCCCGACCAAGATGTAGCTTGGCTTACGCCGCTCAGAAATCAATTAATTGATTTGTTAATGAGTCCACAAAATGAAAACATCGCCCTTGCCCTAAAAATGAGTGAAGATAATCCGATACAAGCATCGCTGCTAACCGAATTGTTGTGGGCATATACGCACATCGATGCAGGAAACAAGACATTGCGCAGCACCATAAAAGCTATTTTTTACCGTCGAATACCCGATTTTGATTCCAATGACTTACCGAGTGCAAATTTTAAATTTTTTACCCCTAACAAATCAGAACATCAAATTAATAAAGACATTGTGCGGGTATGTAAACCTCATAAAGCTTGGGAAGGAGGTAAAATTGCCCGATATCTCTATCAAAAAACGGGTACTGCCTATCAATATATCCTCTCAAATAGTTCGCCAAGCCAACAAAAAGAATGGCTTTCCCAATTTATACAGGGGCAAAGCATTTGCCTTTCTCCGCTCAAAAGCTTATCATTTTTGCCTAAGTCCATCGTATGTTTTCCTGCCATTGAAACAATCGATCTAAAATTTTGTAGCTTTAAACAACTTCCGGACAACAAGCTACTAGTACAGATGCAAAATCTACATACCCTTGACCTACGAAACAATCCTATATCGAGTATACCAAGAAAAGAATTTAAAGCTGCTTCAGCTTTTCGTATTTATATCAGCAAATATTAATTATGTCTATATTATCCATTAAGGGCCTAAGCAAAACTTATCCTAAAAACATCAAGGCGGTCGATCAACTTAATCTAGAAATTCAAGCAGGTACTATCTTTGGTATTTTAGGGCCTAACGGTAGCGGAAAAACAACGACTCTAGCTATGATTTTAGGCATAATACACCCTACTAGTGGGCATTATCAATGGTTCGGAGAACCCGAAGGCAGTAACTGCCGTAAACGCATCGGAGCAATTCTAGAAACGCCTAATTTTTATCCCTACCTCAACGCTAAAAAAAACCTAGAAATTATTGCCCATATCAAAAAAAGTACGCCAAATCAAATTGCAGAATTAATAGAATTAGTAGGTTTGTCTCACCGAAAAGAAGCTGTTTTTAGCAGCTACTCATTAGGCATGAAACAACGATTGGCAATTGCTGCTGCTTTAGTTGGCGACCCCGATGTCTTGATATTTGACGAACCTACCAATGGATTGGATCCTCAAGGTATTGTTGAAGTTAGAAATTTACTCATAGAAATTGGAAAAAGAGGTAAAACTATTTTGTTGGCTAGTCATATAATCGACGAAGTTGAAAAAGTCTGTGATCACGTAGCAATCATCAAATACGGCAAATTGCTAGTGGCTGGTAAAGTATCGGATATTCTAAATGACGACCCTATCACAACCATACAATCAGAAAACATACCACTACTCAAAAAAACACTGGAGGGAGCCCCGTTTGTTCAGTCACTTCAAGAAACTCAAGATGCTATAGAGTTGCGATTACTCCCCAAGTTCTCGACAGCAGACCTCAACCGTTTTTTGTTTGACAAGGGCATTGTTTTGTCCCAACTGAGTCAAACCAAGAAAAGCCTAGAAACTGAGTTTCTAGAACGCACTAACTAACAGTATGCAGCCCTAAAATACATATCTTTTACCCTAAGCTGCAATTGACGAACCTGCTTGTATGAATGCTGTTCAAGCACAAAGCAAAAATCAAAACTAGAAGCCTTTGCAAGCTTCTCCCAGTATTGATATTGATTGAAAGCAATAGCATTTAGTGATTTATGCCCCTTCCCCTTGAGACAAAATTTGATATGTGCCTGACTTAACAAGCGATTTCCGTAGGTTTCTCTTACCTGCTCTATAGCGAAAACAGGTCGTTTATTACCCGGTCCGAAAGGCGCAAATTGTTGCAAATTTGCCCAGAAACCTGTGTCGATATCTTGCAAATCCAACACAGCATCAACCGCCTGCTTGGGCACAACATTGAGCCTATTTAAGCGCTGTCGAGCTTGTTCAAGTATCCCTTTTCGGATGTTGCAAAGTTCGCTGGGACAAAAACATAGCCCTACTGCTTGAGCATGACCACCACTTTGTAAGGAGTCCGAAGCTATTCCATTGAAAAACTGCTGCAAATCTAGACCATCTACCGACCTTGCAGACCCATAAATACGTCCTCGATGATAACAACATACTAAACAAGGCTTTTGATGTTTTTGGGCCATTTTTGCAGCTAAAATACCTAGTAATCCTGGATGCCAATCTGCTTGATACAACATCAAAAACTGTTCGTCGAAGATTGCAGGATCAGCTGATACCATCTGTGCAATATCCGACTGAAAATCGGCTTGAATTTTTTTACGTTTTGTATTGAGTTGCTTCAATATATTTAGGCTGTTTTTTGCATCGTCAACACTATCTTCCAACAATAAACTCAAAGCAATTTCTGCTTTACCCAATCTGCCGGCAGCATTCAATACAGGAGCTACATAAAAAACAATCCTGTTGACATCTACTTCCGCTGTCTTTGAAGCGGTCTCGTTCAACAATAATTTTAGCCCCAAACTAGGCTCTGAATTAAGTTTTGCTAAACCTAAAAAGGCTAAGACTCTATTTTCACCGCGCATTGTCACAAAATCTGCAGCAATACTTACCGCAACCAAATCTATATAAATCAGCACCGTGTTTTCGAACGACCATTGGTATTGCTGCGCCAAAGCCGTCGCTAATTTGAAGGCAACACCACAAGCCGAAAGCTCCTTAAAGGGGTAAATACAAGCTTTTTGTTTGGGATTTAGAATCGCCGATGCCATGGGTAAATTAGGTCCAGGAACATGATGGTCTACAATTATAACCGCTATTCCAGCCTTTCTAGCCTTGGCAATATTCAAATAATCCTTGGTTCCACAGTCTAGACAAATAATTAGCCCTACTTCTTGCCGAATCGCCTCTTGAATCGCTCGGTCAGACAGCCCATAGCCTTCCGCCAACCGATTAGGGAGGGCCCAAGAAACTTTATCGTAAAAAGAATTCAAAAATCGATACAATAACGCAAGGGCACACAAGCCGTCTGTATCATAATCTCCAAAAAGTAGCAGACGCTCGCCCCTGTTGATGCTAGCTTGTATACAAGCAACCGCTAAGGACATATCTTTCAGCAAAAAAGGATCGTACAATTGCTTCAAGTTTGGCCTTAAAAACTGTTGTACTGCCTCTAAGTTTTTAAGCCCTCGCTGAGCGAGCAACTGCGTGAAGACAGGATTTAATTGCAACAATTGTTGAAGTTTTGAAGCTTCTGAAACGTCGTAGTTTTTGAACTCCCAGGGATGGTCTTGCATGAATCTTGGTATTAAATTGAAGTATAATTTTAAGAAAGTATAATATTTGACAACAAAGCGTTATTTTGTAGTCCTAACTAAATGAGCGATTCGCCTCAACGTATTATTGGTTTAGCTTGAAGCAAATCGACCTAAGCTTACGCAGCTTAATTATTAATTGTTGCGCTTTTAATTATTAATTGATTCAATATTTTGCCATGCGTCTGTCCATCACTTCAATTCTTTTCATCTTAGTGATTCACCAATCACCTAGCTTTTCTCAAGATAGTACTGCGCTCAAAAAACAGCTCATTGAAAATGCTGAATCTAATCTTGAAATTGGCAGCAAAGGATTTAGCGATGCACCCCGCAACAATAATGGGATTCGGCTTATGTTTTATAATGCTGAAAATTTATTTTTCCCCGAGAACGATAGCACCAAAAGAGATGAAGATTTTACCCCCAAGGGCATGAAAGGATGGACCTATAATCGCTATCAACAGAAACTCAATAATATATACAAAGTTATGATGGCCCTTGGAGGATGGGAACCCCCGGCTGCTGTTGGTTTTTGTGAACTAGAACACAAAAAAGTATTGGAAGATCTGATCAACAAAACACCCCTCAAAAAATTTGGTTATAAAGTGGTTCATCAAGAATCGCCCGACCGCCGAGGTATCGATGTCGGATTTATTTATCGTCCCGCTAAGTTTAAATACATCGATCATACATGCATTCGCGTAAAATTCCCTTTTGATAAGACCATCAAAACTAGAGATATACTTCATGTAAAAGGCCGCGTGCTAGGAAGAGATAGTTTAAATATTTTTGTCAATCACTGGCCCTCAAGATGGGGAGGCCAAGCCAAAAGCGAGCCTAAACGGGTGTATGTGGCCTCGCTTGTTCGCCAACAAATTGATAGTTTGTACCTGACAAACCCACAAGCTAAAATTGTTGTAATGGGTGACATGAATGATCATTCTGACAACAAAAGCTTGATAGAGACCCTAAAAGCAAAGGTTGATAAAGAATCAGTAGCTAAGGGCGACCTTTACAATTATATGCATCAATTAAGCAAAAACTGGCAATTGGGCTCACACAAATATCAAGGACATTGGGGAACACTAGATCATATGATAGTTTCCGAACCCTTGTTAAATGAAGCCCGAAACAACCACCTAAAAGCAGACAAGTCAGGTGCGCATATTTTTGCGGCTCGATTTTTACTCACCGAAGACAATAAACACCTAGGACTTCAACCATTTCGAACCTATTCAGGGCCGCGATTTATAGGTGGATTTAGCGATCACTTACCTATTTATATCGACCTATTGTACGAATAAAACACTCTATATGAAAACTAATTTATTCCTCTCCATTTTTTTATTCTTTGTATCCTATCTTCAAGCACAAGATAGTCCGTTCTCCTTTAATTCAGACCGACCGGGTCAATGTTATAGCCCGACCACGGTCGACAAAGGCTATTTGACCTTAGAAGCTGGTCTATCCCTTGATATTATGGCAGGCGTCAATCAATGGGGCTTGGCCGTGCACGATTTTAGGTATGGGCTGATCAAAAACCTAGAACTAAAAGCAGGCGTTCGTACTTTTTTGTCTCAGTTGAAAGGAATAGACGAACCAATTATGGATGCAAGCTTAATGTCTGGACTAAAATGGGGAATTGTTAATAAGAAAGTTCAATTAGCCTACGTAGCTGAAGTCTACATCCCTATTTATCCCAGTATTGTAAGTGCACAACATGCGCTAAACTTGAGTCATGCTGTGGGCAAAAAAGTATCTTTTTATTATATGTTTTTACACCAATACAATTTCGAATACCTTCAATTTAAAGATTATATTGGTAGTTTACAATTTTCTTTCCTGAGTAGCTTTGCCCTTTACGACAATTGGTCATTCTATGTTGAATTTAGCGGAAGATGGGACAATTCGGGCAAAACAGCCCTTCAAGTATTGTATGACGCGGGCATTACTTATATGCTAAAAGACAACCTTCAGCTAGATTTTTATTTTGGTCAGGGTTTGAATTACAGCAATGCTACATTTGGCTTAGGACTTTCTTGGTTGCCCCTGAAACAAAAGGAACAAGCCAAACTACACTAATTCTTCAGCAGCTTTTATCAATTTGAAATTATGAAAAAATTATTTCTATTAGATGCATTTGCCTTAATATATCGTGCCCATTTTGCATTTATCAAAAACCCCTTGATTAATTCTAAAGGCATGAATGTCTCGGCAATTACGGGTTTTACCAATACCCTTTGGGATATTTTACAAAAAGAAAAGCCCAGTCATTTAGCCGTTGTTTTTGATTTACCCGGGCCTACCTTTCGGCATGTGATGTACGAACCTTACAAAGCACAACGAGAAGCACAACCTGAAGATATTACTATTTCGATACCCTACATCAAAAAAATCATTGAAGCCTTTAACATTCCTGTGGCATTTTGCGAAGGCTATGAGGCTGATGATGTAATTGGCACCTTGGCGAAACAGGCAGAAAAAGAAGATTTTGAAGTCTATATGATGACACCTGATAAAGATTATGCACAACTAGTATCCGACAAAGTGTACATGTATAAACCGGCTCGTTTTGGCAACGGTGTCGAAATATTAGGAGAAAAAGAAGTCTTAGAAAAATGGCAAATCAAACGGGTTGACCAAGTAATTGATATTTTAGGGCTACAAGGAGATGCCGTAGATAATATACCTGGCATCAAAGGAATTGGTGCCAAAACAGCCGTCAAACTATTGGCACAATACGATACAATTGAAGGACTATTGGCCCACAGTCATGAACTCAAGGGAAAGCAAAAGGAGAAAGTTGAAGCTGGAAAAGAAGATGCCTTGATGTCTAAAAAGTTAGCAACTATTGCCATCGACTGTCCTATTCAGTTTGATGCACAAAAATACCAGGTAGAACCAATAAACCGTCCTGCCTTGCAAGAACTTTTTAACGAATTAGAATTTAGACGACTATCCAAAAGGATTTTGGGTGTCAGCGACCAAAAAGCGCAGTTAGATTTGTTTGGAAATGTGGTTAAAAAAGAAGCCAAAATTAGTGGGCAAAAAGCGGGTACTATCGTTGCCAATCATATCGAAAACACAGCCCATACATATCATTTAGTCGCAGACAAAGCTGAACGACAAAAACTTATTGAATTGCTGTCTAATCAAGCTGCCTTTTGTTTTGATACCGAAACCACTGGACTTGATACTGCCGATGCCGAATTAGTAGGAATTGCTTTTGCAATTAAAGCCAAAGAGGCCTATTACGTACCTATCCCTGCCAATCAAACCGAAGCAAAAGCCATTGTACACGAATTCAAAGCCTTGTTTGAAAACGAAAAAATCGATAAGATTGGTCAAAACCTAAAGTATGATATTTTGATGTTGAAATGGTATGATATTCAGGTAAAAGGCAAATACTGGGACACGATGCTTATGCATTATTTATTAGAACCCGAAAGCCGACACAACCTAAATTACCTTTCAGAAACAATTCTGAAATACGCCCCACAGTCTATCGAATCATTGATTGGCAAAAAAGGCAAAAATCAGTTGACGATGCGTGACGTAGCCGTCGAAAAGGTCAAAGAGTACGCTGCTGAAGATGCCGATATTACCCTTCAATTGAAATTAGCCCTTGAGCAAAACTTAAAAGATGAACTAGAACAACTTTATTGGGAGGTAGAAGCACCATTGATCGATGTTTTGGTAGAAATCGAATACAACGGCGTTTGTATTGATGTGGGATTTCTCAATGATTATTCAGCAGTACTAGAACAAAAAATCAACTTAATTAAAAAGAAGATTTATGCAGCAGCAGGATTAAATACATTTAACTTAGATTCTCCCAAACAAGTAGGAGAAGTTTTGTTTGGAGTAATGGGCATACCGTATCGCTGGCGCAAAACCAAAACAGGGCAATATTCTACCAACGAAGAAAAATTATCGGAATTGGCGCAAGAACACGAAATAGTCGCAGATTTATTGGCCTATCGTTCTTTGGCAAAACTAAAATCTACCTATGTAGACGCCTTGCCAAAACTGGTCCGAAAAAGAACCGGTCGAATCCATAGTTCTTTTAACCAAGCACTAACTGCTACAGGACGCCTTAGCTCACAAAACCCGAATTTGCAAAATATTCCTATCCGCTCAGAAGAGGGTAAGAAAGTGCGTAAAGCCTTTATTGCTAGCGATGAAGATCATTTAATTTTGGCAGCAGATTATTCACAAATTGAATTGCGTTTAGTGGCCGAAATTAGCGGAGACAAAGCAATGATTCAGGCCTTTAAAGAAGGCCAGGATATACACAAAGCTACGGCGGCAAGAATCTACGGAGTCGCGCTCGATGCGGTCGACAAAGAACAGCGATATAATGCTAAAACCGTTAACTTTAGTATAATTTATGGCGCGGGAGCAACCAACCTGAGTAAAAACCTTGGCATAAAACGCAGCGAGGCCAAAAAACTAATTGAACAGTATTTTAATGAATACAAAGGCCTGAAAGATTATATGGAAAAGGTAGTCAACAATGCACGTGAAAACGGCTATGTAAGCACCCTTAAAGGTCGCAGACGTCAGCTTAGAGACATCAACTCTCGCAATGGCATGGTACGCTCCGGGGCCGAACGCAATGCTATTAATACACCAATACAAGGGTCCGCTGCCGATATGATAAAGCTAGCCATGATAAAAATTCACCGAGTACTTAAAGATGGCAATTTTAAAACACGCATGACCTCTCAGGTGCATGATGAACTTGTCTTTGAGGTGCCAAGGGCTGAACTCGATAGCGTTAAAGAGATTATCGAAAGCAATATGAGTAACGCTTTAGAGGGCCTAGAAGTTCCTATATTAGTAGGTATGGATTGTGGGTCAAACTGGCTAGAAGCACATTAATTTTAACTATGAAAGATTTTAAAAAGAACTTTTTTGAAGGCTTGTCCAAAACCTCACAATTTATCAAGGAGACCTCTGAAGAGGCAGCACAAAAAATAAAAGAAGGGTCAGAAAAACTAAGTGGTTCGGGTAAAGTAGCCAAGGAAAAAATCATTGAAGTAGTCAATGATGTAATTGCTGTATTGCCCCTGCTCGAAAAGGCCGGCTATCGTACCAATGAGTTTAAAATTGGCCTATCTGTAACACCACTAATTGAGGTGAGCTTTTGTAAAATTAGTACAGTAGATGCACAGACTTTGCAACAATTAAAAAAAGATCATGCTGAAAAAACGATGTTTAATATGATTTTAAGCATGTTAGAATCGGCCTACAGTCTTTCCGAAAAACTAGATGCAGAAGCTTTTAATTTTCATGAAACTATTGTTGAGATCACCGTTCCGCCTCGTTTGAGCTTGCGCTATGTAAACAAAGCCCTCAAAACAACCGATATACTACTCAGAGAAAACCCTTAATCAACCAAAAAGAAAAAAAAAGCTTCTGATTATACCTCTAGGTCCTTTGCTTTTTTAATAGGTCCAAAGATCATGTTCGAAATTAAAAATGCTTTCTTTTATTTTTTCTGACTCTAACAGAGCATTCATGCCACTCGTATAATCTTGAATTCTTCGATCTTTTATATTGCTTTCTTTAATGATATAACTCGAAAAAATACGCGCCTCAAAAATATCATCCCAAGACAACCTCGCAGCATCGTTGTGAGGATTAAAAGCTTCTTTTTTGGCCAATACATTTCTTAATTCTGGATAATAAGCCCAAAACATAGGGCCTTCATTCAAAAAATAGCCATCATCGCTATAACGTGAAATAAGCGGAGCTATTCCTAAAATACGTACATTTAAACTAGAAGTTTCCTCATCAAAAAACCAAACTTCTTTTACTCTAAATTTAATAACATTCTCAGGATTAAACGCATTTTCGACGACTCGATAACTAGACTCAAAGGTAATTGGGTCCACTACCTCTATCGTATCGGATGAATGGCAAAGTCGATGAATAGCATCCTGATCAAGGAGATCACTAAATTGGTCATCCCAAGCACTATACAAATGTATTTCTCCCTTCTTTGCAGCTTCTAACAAAATACTTATAAACGGTGCTTGAGGGTTTCTGAATATATGATTCCTTTTTTCTTTGGTGTTAATTAGGCGCCAAATGCGCTTCTCCCAAAAAACATCTTTTTCATGAACGTAATCATAGGCTAAGGGCATTTTCTCGGTATGTAAATATCGATTATAGAAATTGTCTCGGGGTTTCGGACAATTAGCAGCAATCGATGCATCGTCCGTAACAATTGACGTTGTTTGGGCAGAAGAATTGGTTGAGATTAGGGTAGCCGATAACAGTACGACTAGAAGCGTCATTGCGTTCATAATTCCAGTTTTTTTATTGCGAGAGAAAAGATCAAGCGCTGTGCTTGGTGGATAGCGGCCCAGATTATTTTTTTGGTTATTCCGCAATTGAAAATTGTTATACTATTTGTTGCTGTTTATTGGTAGTATAACGTTGATCAAAAAAAAAGTTACAGATTCAAGAGTGTAAAATTAATTGCTCAAATAATTAAATTTAAATAGGAACAAACGCTTCGTTATATGTTTCTAACGCAACAACTATTATTTTATTTTAAAAAAAACAAAAAAAGGGGCTTACTAAAAAGTAAGCCCCTTATGCTATAGCTATCTGATAGTTATCGTATCAAGGTAAATTCACCTTTCAGAATTTTGCTATTGGTTCCCACAGCATATTCCAACAAATAAAGATAAACTTCTGTAGGTTGGTTGACGCCTAAATATTGGCCATTCCATCCCCCATTTTCTAAATTATCTCCATTGTAGATTTCCTGCCCCCAACGGTTGAATAATCTGAATCGAATGATTTCGTTTTGGCTTATACCTACAGGCAGATACAAGTCATTAAAGCCATCTCCGTTCGGCGTGAAAGCATCGGGCATTCCTTGAAACTCGCCTTGAACTAACAAGAGCAGGGTATCCGATACCGAACAAGCCGCCGAATCACTACTTGTTGCAGTAATTGTTAAGACATAATTACCCGAAGTATTCGATAAAGCGGTACTACTATGTAGCAAATCATTTCCGATTACTACATTTGGGTCTGCTTCCCACAAATAATTAACACCTACATTGCTTTGGTCGTTACCCCCGTCGATATTAACCGATGTTCCGTTTGTTTCTGTCGCTGTTGTTTGTCCGAATGAATTAATAAACGGATCAATTGAAGGAACAAAAGGCGCCAATACAGCCGCCGATTGTACCACTGTACAACCACTGCCACTACTAATTGTAACACTGTAGTTAGCCGCATCTAAGCCACTTACATCTTGTGTTGTTGCCCCGTTTGACCAAATATAACTGTAAGCCCCATTTGTAACGATAGACAAGGCACCAATTGGATTTAAATCACAATCTAACCATCCGACTATTGTTTGAATAGGTACATCACTACTATCAAGTGGTGCTGTCGGAGCTACAAAAATTCCATTTACTACCCCTTGGCAACCTAAAGAATCGGTGACTGTAACAGAATAAGTAGAAGATATTAGCCCTGTTGCAATTGCGGTAGTTTGTCCATTTGCACTCGCATCCCACAGATAGCTGTAGCCAGGATTTCCCCCGGAAGGAATCGCCGTAGCTGTTCCATCAGCTGTTGCATTACATCCTACTGCAGTTGCGGTCGAAGCTATTAATATAGCGGTCGGCTCACTTACTGTATAATTGGCTATTGTAGTACAATTATTAGCGTCGGTGACTGTAACAATGTACAGCCCTGCTGATAAACCAGAAGCTGTACTCGTGGTACTTCCGCCAGGTAACCACTGATAAGCGTAATTCGCGGTTCCTCCTGCAGCAAGTACAGATACACTTCCATCATTGCCGCCATTACAAGAAACAGCAGTATTATTTTGCAAGTTGACAATTACTGCAGAATCTGGTTCTGCTACCGTAATCTGAAGGGTATCTTGGCAATTACCTGCTGCATCTGTGAATGTTAATGTATACAAGCCTGCCGCAATGTTCGTCAAATTCGCGCTTGTATCGGATGTATTCCAAAGGTAGCTATAATTCGCGCTTGCAGTGGTGCTAATAGACCCGCTAGAATCTCCGGCACAGACTACAGCCGTCGCGACTGCTGATATACTCAAGGCAGGCGCTTCGGTGACGGTAAAAGTATCGGTGGCCGTACAGCCATAAGAATTGGTGGCCGTAACGGTGTAAGTTCCAGCAGTTACATTAGTGAGGTTTTGACTCGTATCACCATTCGACCACAAATAGCTAACATTTCCACTGTTAGAACTACTTCCAAATGTATTACAGCCATTTAAAGACCCACCAACCTGTTGACCCCATGTTCCGATACCATCCGGCGAACGAATCAATGAAGTTCCTGGAGAAAAACCACTTGATGTAGTTTCAAAAGCACTTGCTGCAGGCATAGTTACGGAACTTACACAAGAGGCGGTTCCGACGGTATTTATGGTTTGGCCATTCGGGGTATTTTGTGCCGAAGGAGTTCCATAAATCAAGCCTTCTACAAATGCTCCAGTATCGTCAAAAAGTGCCACATATTCTCCGCCATCTGTCAGAATGAGAAGCCCTTGTCCTCCGATACCATCGGTAAAACAAGCACAATTTTCGGCATCTAAATCTAGGGCACCTTGCCCCCAAATACTATCGTTCCCAATTGTATAAAACCCATCTGACGGAATAGTTGTTCCTGCCGGTATAGTGATAGTCCAATCACCATCTGACAAAATATAACAGCCTATATTGGCTCCAGGAGGGCCGATTAATTCAATATACTCTCCTGTATAGGGTTCTTGACCATTACGGATTATAGGCCGGTATAAAATTTCGTTCAAAGCAATGACAGGTGAAGAACAAGCAAATGTACTCGTATCGCCTAAACTTGTGATCAAGACCGCTCCTGTAGAATCACCATTACAAGCTACATTAACGATAGAATCTTCCACCAATTGAATCAAGCCCACTGTAGAAACAGTGAAAGTATCGGTCACCGTACAGCCATTGGCATCGGTTACGACAACACTGTAAATACTATCCATCAAGCCCGTCGCATTTTGTGCCGTATCTCCGTTGGACCATAAATAATTATAAGCTGTAGTTCCTCCCGACAAAGAAATATTGACAAAGCCATTAGAAGACCCAAGGCAAACAACCGCCCCTAGGCTGTCTACGCTCAAAGCGAGTGCAAAAGGTTCGATAATATCTGCAAAACTAGAAGCTGTACATCCATTCAAATCCGTCACAGTTACTCTATAATTTCCAATTCCTAATCCTGAAATAAGTGCTGTAGTTTGTCCTGTATTCCAACTGTATGTATAGGGCCCCGTTCCACCCGAAGCCGTTGCAGTTACAGCACCATCTGAAGCACCATTACAACTGACATCCGAACCATTATAGTTAGACGAAACAACTGCAGATAAAGAAGGTCCTGCTGTTTGTGTAATCGGGACCACTAAGGTATCTGTACAACTATTCGCATCCGATACTACTAAGATATATGTATTGGCTGATAGTCCAGAAATATCATCGGTAGTTGCTCCGTTAGACCAATTGAAGGTATAAGAACCGGTACCTCCTGTGGACGATGTAGACACCGCGCCATTAGCAAGCCCGCAACTAGCATCAATTAGTGTATCTATTATTGTTGCGATGGCCGGAGGGTCCACAAGGGTCGTATCATTGATAATGGTACAAATTTGTGCTGGCATTCCTCCGCTTATTGTAAACACATGAATACTATCAATTGCAACGGAAGGATCGGTTCCGGTAGCATCATCATTATTTTGCCAATTAATCCCAATTTGGACGGCAGCTTGATTGTCACAAGCCGCTGGCAACATCATAGAATATTGTGTCCAAAGTCCTTGACCGCTTCCGCATATTGTTGAGCTTGCGGGAGTTGTAAACTGCACCCAACCTGCTCCAACATTGTACCAAACTGAAGCAAAATCCTGCCCTGCTTGGCCGTTAGCTATATAGTTAAATTCTAACATTATACTGGACTGACCCACTGTAGAAAAACTAGGCGATTCAGCTCGCATATTTGTTTCGGGGCAGATAGAAATTACTGGATTGCCACACAAACCACCTGCGTCATAAGCTGCACCTCCAGTAGGATTAAAAAATGAGGTGATATGTAATGTTTGGTTCGTTCCTCCTGCATTACCACATTGTCCAACAGGATTCCCTGCTTCATTTGAGTTAACCACCCAAAAATTATTTTCAGTCCCATTCACCCCCGTCGGTACGTTTAAGGTCCAGTTATGAACACCGTCGAAATTTTCGGTATACAAACTAGTAGTAGACCCGCCTCCCGAAGAAATTGTATCTGTAATCGTCAAGGTATAGTTGCCTGCAGACAAACCACACAGACTGTCGGCCATCGAACCATTCGACCACATGTACCCTACATTAGATGTCCCACCGGTGTATAGGGCTTGAATGCAGCCGTCAGAACCACCGTTACAGCTTGGGTGTGTCAAAGAAAATGAAATTATTCCGGCAGAAATATTACTAACAATACCTGAATTCGATGCCGTACATCCATTATCATCGGTGACTGTAACCGTATAAGAACTTGCAGATAAGCCCGCGATGTCTTCTGTGGTTGCTCCGTTTGACCAAAGGTAAGAATAGGGTCCTACACCGCCTGAACTTGTTTGAAACAGCATTCCTGTAGCTCCACTACAAGCTGTATTGACAGCACTGTCGATCGTTACAATTATAGCAGGGGGTTCGGCAACAGTGTAGGGGCCTGCACTTACCGTACAGCCTCTAGGATCTGTGATAGTAACCGTGTAACTATTGGCGACCAAACCGCTAATGTCCTCGTTGGCAGATCCGTTAGACCATGCACTTGTATAGACCAAAGGTTGTCCAATACAGGTAGTCGTAAAAACTGACCCGAGAGAAGGACTTGGACCATCTGAGAAGATAGTAGCTCCATTTAGATCTAAATTATAGGTAACATCCGCTTCGAACAAACCACCGCCATAGTTATATATTAATTCAAGTGATTGTCCATTAGGTACATTAATGGTAGCAACATTATTAGCCGCAACAACTGTGTAGTTAGCAGCATTAACACCATTGACAACTACATCAATATTAGAACCATCCCAACCATCGCCAAAAGAATCAAACATATCTAGGGTATAGACACATCCAAGGGTATCGCCCTGCACGCTAATATCGATAGCCCCTGTATTCCCTCCATTACAACTTACATTGGTAATAGAATCTAGACTAACCGTTGGAAGCTCTTGCGTTTGATAATTAAAAGAGGTCGCACAGCCATTACCATCATTAGATACGTTAAAGGAAAGACTTTGACCAGGTGCATAACCACTAAACACTAAGGTGTCGCCTGCTGCACCATTTTGTACAAAAGTACCTGACCCTGTATTCGCTACCGTATACACACCCGAAACATTAACACTTGGAAACCCTCCTGTAAGTATAAAAGTCGTCTCGGTACAGCCCTCGACAATTGTAGCGTTGATAGAATCTAAATAAACAACCTCTATAGGTGTTCCTAGAGCATAACAGGTATCCCCATTTTGGTCATAATTAATGATTCCGTTGGGGTCGGCACCATTATCACTATCATCCATAGTAATCGGAACCATCCAAAAATTAGAGGGCAGCGCGGCCCCTATAATTGTACTTGTCGGGTCGTTACAATCGCTAAATGAATCCCCCGTC
>CAJQQM010000045.1 GCA_905480485.1 uncultured Aureispira sp. | reverse complement strand
TTGGTTTTGACGGCTTTGGTGGTGAAGGGTTAGCCTATGTCCCTGAAAAGCCTTTTTTGGGAATCAACCTATCGAGTTTAGGAGGTTTTTCAGAAATGCACAAAAAATTATTTAGAGACAAAAGTTTTTTGGAGAAATACCATTTTTACCTCGAAAAATTAACAGCTACCGAGCATTTAGATGCCTTTTTAGCATCTATCAAAAAGAAAATGCATCAACGTCTGCACCTGATACGAAAATACGTTAAAGGCTATAATTTTTCGCCAGACTATTTGTATCAACGTGCTGCAAATATTCGAAATGCGCTTTATCCGTTTAGTACTTCTTTAAAAACCAAAACGATCAAGCCCGGAATTATTGCCGTCTGCAATCGTCATCAGATTCCAATCGAAATTCTTGGATCTGTTTCGGCATCAGGTGGACCAATAAATTATCTAGATAGTTCTGTCTTGGTTTTTACCACCAAATTGGATGCCTTGCCCGATTATGGTCAATCGGTATCGGTTCCTCAAAATGCAAGTCATTTGATTTATCGTATTCCAGGCTTAGTCAAAACTTATGAAGCAGCGATCAACAAATGGTCTTTGCCAAGAGCCTTGGCCCCTGTACAAGAATTAAAAGCTAATATCGTAGAAGGGCACCCGGCCTATGTGTATCAAGCCGATAAAGCTACGCTTATATTCAAGAAAGATGTACAAATTACAGAGCCTATTATAATACCGGAAGGTCTAAAAGTGATGCTGCGTCCAGGAACCAAATTAGATCTAATTAAAGCATCTTTTGTGTTATCCTATTCTGCGGTACAATTTTTAGGAACCGAAGAAGCTCCAATTGAAATAGTATCCTCTGATAAATCAGCTAGAAGTTTTACTGTTTTAAAAGGAACCGGTAAATCTCGGATTAACTATACCCGTTTTGCTCATTTAGGTGCTTTTTCTTTCAAGGGATGGAACCTGCCAGGGGCCGTAAACTTTTACGAGTCGGATGTAGATATCTATAATACGGTGTTTACGCATAATTCTTGTGAGGATGCTCTGAATATTGTTCGCTCAACATTTGACTTCAAAAACAATACGATTTGTCATACCTATGCCGATGGGTTTGACGCTGATTTTTGTACAGGAACTGTTGACAATAGCTATTTTCACCACACGGGCAACGATGCCATTGATTTTTCTACAAGTAAAGTAACAATCAAGGATTGTAGCATTGAAAAGGTGGGCGATAAGGGTATTTCGATGGGAGAACAAGGGGAAGCACTAATTATAAACACAAAGATAGATGGCGCAAATATTGGTATTGCATCCAAAGATTTGTCTAAAACTACGGTCCGGAATGCCGAACTACGAAATTGTATAATAGGTTTTTCGGCTTATCAGAAAAAACCAGAATATGGCCAAGCTTTTATTTATGTAGATAGCTATACGGCAGAAGACGTACAGCAGTTGCATAAAATTTTTCCAGGTTCTTATTTGAAATTAGTCAATACCGAATTTAGGGGAGATTAAGTAATATGAAGGTTCTGAACAAAATGATATACAGCTACAAAAAAAGGCCTTTGAATTTTCAAAGGCCTTTTTGTTGGTATGATTTAAAGGATACTAAGCATCCGTAGAATCGGCATCGTTGGTTTTGTCTATTTCTATCTCAACTTCTTCTTTGATTTCTATTTTCTCCTCTTTTACCAAGCCCATTTCGCGCTTTAAGTCATCTAAAGCAGATGAACCTGAGTAAGAAGCTTCGGATAAAGCCGAATCGATTTCATCATCAATAGTTTTAGACTCATCGGCCATTTCTCCGTATGCATCAGACAAGGCTTCTTGTTCTTCTACTTTTTCTTTCATTTTCTCTAACATAGCAAGGGTGCCTCCACTATCAATATTGGCTAATTGTTTGTTGAGTTTGCCCGTTGCTTTGCTTACTTTGTCTCTAGCAATAAGTGTTTTGAGCTCATTCTCCCATTTGGCAATTTGGCTTTTGAGTGTACGAATTTTACCTTCCATTTTGCTAACAAGTCCTTCAAACTTTGTTTGATTTTCTCTTGCAACTTGGTACAATTTAAGTGTTTCTTCTCTCCTTGACATCGCTTCCATGGCCAATCGGTTCGCTTCTGCTTCGTCTTTTCTGCCATCTGCACCCATTTGAAGTAAGGCTTTTGCCTTTTTCTTATAGTCTTCAGCTGTTTCTCTGTGATTGTTGGCTTCTCTTTTAGAACGAATCGCAGTAGCTTTTACTTCAGCAAGACTTTTCAAACTGTCGTCCATGTCTTTTTTTAAGTCGCGAATACCTTGTTTCGTCATGGTAATAGGACGTTCTAATTTGTCAACCGCATTGTTGGCTTCAGCTTTGCCAATTCTAAATAATCTTTTAATAAATTCCCACATAATAGTATAATGAGTTTGTTTGTTTTATAAATTAATTTCTGAATTCGATTAAGCAAGGGTTTTGTCTGAGGCCCAACTTAATAGTTCATCAGTGTTTTCGATAAGGCCTACCGAAAGAGCATTTAAAGAACCTTCTAATTCGTTTAAATCTAGATTGGATAATTGCAAAGTATCTCTAAAAAGTAACATGCAAGCATCCTCGGTGAGAACAAAAGCACCGTGCACTAAGTTACGGTTTAATTGCAATAATCTTTTGTGTGCTTTTGAGTTATCAGGATTCAAATCCATGATGTGTTGTTCGATGATCAGAATCTCACCCTCACAATCAAGTATTGTATTCATAAGACCTCTGCTTTGATTGGTTACCACCAAGATGCCTTCGGCAGCATCTTCTTTAACAATGTCGTGGCCCATTTCTAACAAGTAATCTTTAACTTTGTCAAAATAATTTAACAGCATAATTGAAATCGAATTTATTAGGAAAAAATTAGGCCCTTTTCTTGTTTGAACGGACCTTTATTTCAGTGTCATGTTTTGTACATTGGAAATTTACAATTTTTTTTGAAATAATTTCAGGAATTTATCTTTTTTCAATCCAATAATAGGCAAGAAATTAGATGTTTCATTTTCATTTACATAAATAGATACGTATTTAACAGACTACAAAGCAAATAACAATATCTTATTTCTAAATGTTCCAGCTTTCACAAAAAAGCTGTATTTTGTAGTATTAGATAACAAAAGGGTCGAATGCACGGCTCCTAAAATCTTAAAATGGACAACATTAGTTTGCATATAGAGGCTTTAATTTTTGCGAGTGAAGAACCCTTGAAATTGCGCGAAATAAAACATTGCCTACAAATTCTATTCGATAAAGATTTTGAAAAGACCGTGTTGCTCAATAAAATCACTGCGCTTCAACAAAAATATCATCAAGGTTCTTCTGCTTTTAATATCGTAGAAAATGCCGGAGGTTATCGATTTTTGACCAAGGAGATATTCCACCCAACTATAGCTGCTCTTATCAAACAAAAAAGTAAAAAGAAATTGAGTAAGTCAGCCTTAGAAACGCTGTCGGTGATTGCCTATAAACAACCGATTACCAAATCAGAAATGGAACGAATAAGAGGCGTTAATTGTGACTACGCTGTCCGCAAATTACTCGAGAAAGAATTGATAAAAATAAATGGCCGTTCGAAAGATGTGGGTAGACCTCTTTTGTACGGTACTTCCGATAAGTTTATGCAGCACTTTGGATTAAACTCTATTAAGGAATTACCCAAACTTAAAGAATTTAAACATGAAGAGAATCAGATAGGAAAACTACCTGAATAAACACCCAGTACAGCTAAGGAGGACTGCGGTGCACGTTCGTCCGTATTGACAGGTACTAAAAAAGCATATTCAGAATTTCTGAATATGCTTTTTGGATTGAATGTATGATGACCAATTAAACCGCTTGTTTAAGAACAGCAAGTTTGGTTTTGTTTAATTTGGCGGTTGCATAATCTAAGCTTATTTCAAACGCTTTAACATCGCTTTGAGAAGGGAGTTCAAACATAGCATCTGTCATGATAGCTTCACAAATAGAACGTAATCCACGTGCACCCAAGCTGTATTCAAGTGATTTGTCAACAATCAACTGAAGGACTTCTTCGGCAAAAGTGAGTTTGATATCTTCCATTTCAAATAAGCGTTCATATTGCTTGGTTAAAGCATTTTTGGGTTCGGTCAAAATTCTAAGTAAAGTATTTCGATCGAGTGGATTAAGGTATGTAAGTACCGGAAGACGACCTAATAATTCAGGAATAAGCCCAAATGATTTTAAATCTTGATGCGATATATACTGCAACAAGTTGTCCATGTCAATATTGTCTAAATCGTTGCCTCTAAAACCAATCACCTGAGTGTTGATACGTTTTGCAATCTGTTTTTCAACGCCCGAAAATGCCCCTCCACAAATGAAAAGTATATTTTTGGTGTTTACCTTTACAAGTTTTTGTTCCGGGTGTTTTCGGCCTCCTTGAGGTGGAACTAAGATATCTGTCCCTTCAAGCATTTTCAATAAAGCTTGCTGTACTCCCTCGCCCGAAACGTCTCTTGTGATTGAAGGATTATCGTTTTTGCGGGCTACTTTATCTATCTCATCAATATAACAGATGCCCCTTTCTGCGGCAGCCACATCGTAATCGCAGGCCTGAAGCAATCGAGTTAGCATACTCTCTACATCTTCACCAACATATCCTGCTTCGGTAAAAACGGTAGCATCAACTATCGTAAAGGGCACATTGAGTAACTTGGCAATAGTTCTTGCCAAAAGTGTTTTGCCAGTACCTGTACGGCCAACCATCACTACATTTGATTTCTCAATTTCAACCTCATCGTCGTCTTGATTGTTTTTTTGCAGTATTCGCTTGTAGTGATTATAGACCGCAACAGCTAATACTTTTTTACTATCGTCCTGCCCAATCACATATTCGTCAAGTTTACGCTTGATTTCGACAGGCTTTAGCATACTAATTTCAGTACTGTCGAGGGCATTGACTGCTGCACTAACAGTATCTTTCTGAAAAGGCATAATCTCCTCCTCAATAATAGATTGAGCCTGTTCTACACAGGATTCGCATATATAGGCATCAACACCAGAAATCAGCACTAAAGCCTGATCTTTAGGTTTGTGACAAAACGAACATTTAGCACCTTGCTTGGACATAGTTTTGTTGTTTGTTTAAAATTAAAAAGATGTAGGATTGAATGAATGATGATTGGAGACGAAAACCTAGGCTATTTTGCTTGGATTCGAGTTGGTAAAGCAAATATAAGAATTAATCTACAAAAAAATAAGTTGAGTGGCGTAAACCACTCAACTTCAATTCTATCTTGCTGAATAATTTATTTATTTTTTGCGCTCTAAAATCTCATCTACTAAGCCATAGGCTTTGGCTTCGGAAGCGGTCATCCAATTATCTCTTTCGCAATCCTCCGTAATTTTATCATAATCTTGACCGGTATGATTGGCAAGAATATCATATAATTCTTTTTGTAGCTGTTTGATCAATTTGTAGGATATTTCCATATCGGTTACTTGTCCTTGCATGCCACCCAAAGGTTGGTGAATCATCACTCTACTGTGGGGTAAACAACTTCTTTTTCCGGCCGTACCCGCGCATAGTAAAACAGCGCCCATTGAAGCAGCAAGACCAGTACATATAGTTGCTACATCAGGCGTAATATATTGCATAGTGTCATAAATTCCTTGACCAGCAATTACAGAACCACCGGGAGAATTTACAAAAATTTGAACATCTCTTTTAGGGTCAATTGATTCTAGAAAAAGGAGTTGTGCTTGCACAATATTAGCTACGTAGTCATTGATGCCTTGGCCTAAAAATATAATTCTGTCCATCATTAAACGCGAAAAAACATCCATTTGAGTCATGCGCATCTCTCTCTCTTCAATTACATAAGGGGTTAGCCCGGTAATATTAGGCATCGCCATGGCCGATTTGATGTTTTGGTCGGCATAATTGTCTACATGCATACCCGTCATACCCATGTGTTTGACAGCGTATTTTCTAAATTCACTTTTGTTGAACATATGTATTATTATTTAAAAATTTTATTAAATGAATGTACTGTGGCTCATAATGATTCGCCACTAATATATATTCTTTTATGTTTCTTTCCTAATTTTTTTATTGTAGCCTCGTTATTTATTGACTTACGTCATTTAACAACAAATCAAAAGACTAAAATGTTAAGCATTTTGTTGAAAAATACCCGATAATTACTTAAATAACACACAAAACCATACCGTTCTGGAGGAATGCCATATAATCCGTTTTTTGTCCATCCTGTCAGTTTTATAACCGACCTATTGTCCGAAACTGTTAGGATTTGTTTATGATTTCTTAAGAAGGGTTTAAAATACTTGGTATTGTTTTACTATTATAAAGCGTTTTAAAAATTAAAACAAAAATATTGTACGGATTTAAGGGTACCTTTGTGATGGCAATTCATGTTGTATTGTCGGCTATTTTGACCGTAAAAACGCTTTATTGGCTTGGTGATTTGAGCTGTAAATAAGCTTTGATTGTATAATAAATGGCAGCGGCAATAGCTGTATACACAATATACAAATAGCTATCGTAGGCTGAATACCACGAATAAACGGACATTGTCAATCCAATAAGTACAATAGAACATCCAAAAATAATTTGCTCTTTTAATTGCCTTTCTAGGTTTTTCTGATGCATTTTTTCGCTAATAATTAAGTCTACTTCACGCATAATCTGCTTGAGCGAATCACTTTCAAACCCAAGTTCTAGGGCTTTTTGGCGAATTTGTTCGTAATTGCCGCCATTTTTGGCAGATTCATAAAGGGCTTGTTCGTTGGCATTAGTCTTCATTTGTAGGCGCTTTTAGGGTGTTCCATCGGTCATATAATTGATTGGCCTGCTTATGTTCTACCAAATTTGTAGGGCGGGCTAGTATTGGCCCATTTTCATAGTAGTATTGTTGTTCAAGTTGCGCTTTTATACGAAGTCCATTTTCGGTAACTTGTTCTTTTAGTTTAAACGTTTCAATACGACAAAGAACATTATTGATCAACCAGAATTTGTGGAAGCCGATCAAGTTTTCTTCGTAATAATCTAGGCTAAAGGATCGAATACTATCTGACCAGATTTCTTCAGAACATTCGACATAGTGCACACCCACATGTTGAAAGCTATCAATTTTGATATCTGTATGATGATTGATGAATGCTTTGGGTTTTTTGGGCGCCTTGTATAGAAGTAGACAGGAATCGATATGAGCTATTTTGGATGCTGAAGAAGGTGTTTTGGGCCAAGTCAGACTGTCTTGAATGGCCTTGTTTAGGCTGTCGTCTTTGATTTTTTTGTCTTGGTTCAAAAGATTAGGGCTATGTACATTTGAGGATATGATAGCGGGCTTTATATCCGAAATATCTTGAACGGAAGTTTCTGATGAGGATTCCTCGGGCTTGTCTTGCGTACTACAGGCCACAAGAATACATATCGTTGTTATCAATAAAAGGATTGGTTCTCTACTACAATGCATAAGATGGAGTTTGGTCAATCATCAATTGCAAGATAAAAAAAAGGCTTGCAAAAAATTGCAAGCCTTCGATAATTTTCTGAACTTTTAGTGTTAGGCACCTTCAAGTGCAGCAACACCACCAACAATCTCTGAAATTTCAGCGGTAATCGCTTCCTGACGAGCTTTGTTGTAATTAATTTTAAGTTCTTTTAGTATTTCTTCAGCATTTTCACTTGCTTTATCCATTGCAGTCATTCGTGCACCTTGTTCGGATGCATTTGAATCAAGGATTGTTTTGTGAAATTGTGTTTTTAGGATTGTTGGTACTAAGTACTCTAATAAGTCCTTTTGATTTGGTTCAAAGATAAAATCAGCTATTTCATTTGAAGACTCCGTATCATCCGATTCCAATTTGGCAACTGGAAGAAATGGTTCTACGACAAAATACTGTACTGCTGGATTTTTAAACTGAGCATATACGATATCAATAGCATCGTATTTTCCATCTTCAAAATCTTGCATCAACATTGCTGAAACCTTTGAAGAAGCTTCGAAAGAAAAGTCTTTATCAACGAGTTCCATATAATCTAAGTTGAAAGGAGCACCTGAAATTCTGCTTTTCAAATAAATATGTCCTTTCTTACCAATAAAAAGGTAATTCAACTTACCCGCTTTATGCTGTTCACTATACTTTTCTTCAGCAAGCTTGAGGGCAGCTTTCGATACATTTGTATTGAATCCACCACACAATCCCTTGTTAGAGGTAACCACCACCACTAAGGCATTTTTAACAGGGCGCTCGACGCCAAAAGAAGTCTCAGCATCACCTTGTAGTCCTTCAAGGATATTGGATAACATCGAACTTAATTTGTTGGAGTAGGGACGCATATCCACAATTGCCTGTTGAGCCCTACGCAATTTAGCTGCTGCGACCATTTTCATCGCTTTAGTAATTTGTTGCGTAGAATTAACGGATGAAATACGTTCTCTTACTTCTTTTAAGTTTGCCATTTTACTTTAGGATAAATAATTAAAATTGCAGTTAGAATGAAATGAATCGGAAACAGATTACTGTTTCCGATTCTATTTCTATGTTTAGTCGTTGAATCTTGCAGTTAGTTCTTTAGCAAGCTCCTTAACCTTAGCTAAATCAGCTTTGTCGTATTTGCCACTGCGGAAATTAGTTAAAATTTCTGGATGACGCTCATCCATTTTCGCCAAGAAAGCAAATTCAAATTCTTTTACTTTATCTACTGGGACCTTCTGTAATAAACCATTTGTACCTAGGTAGATAATTGCTACTTGTTTTTCTACAGAAACAGGGGAGTATTGACCCTGCTTTAGTACTTCAACATTTCTTGCACCTTTGTCAAGAACTGCTTTGGTAGCAGCATCCAAATCAGAACCAAATTTAGAGAATGCCTCTAGTTCACGATATTGAGCTTGGTCAAGTTTTAAGGTACCAGCTACTTTTTTCATCGGTTTAATTTGTGCCGAACCTCCTACACGTGATACCGAGATACCTACGTTAATAGCTGGACGAATACCTGAGTTGAATAAGTTAGACTCCAAGAATATCTGTCCGTCAGTAATAGAAATTACGTTGGTTGGGATATAGGCAGAGACATCTCCTGCTTGTGTCTCGATAATAGGTAAGGCTGTCAAAGAACCACCACCTTTTATTAAACCGGCTTCTTTTAAAGAAGGAGGTAAGTCATTCATCTCATTGGCAATAGCATCATTTTTGATTACTTTTGCAGCTCTTTCTAACAAACGAGAGTGTAAGTAGAATACGTCACCAGGATACGCTTCGCGTCCTGGAGGACGACGCAATAATAATGAAACCTCACGGTAAGCTACGGCTTGCTTAGATAAATCATCATAAATAATCAATGCTGGACGACCTGTATCACGGAAATATTCTCCGATGGCAGCACCGGCAAATGGTGCATAAAACTGCAATGGTGCAGGTTCAGAAGCGGAAGATACGACGATTGTTGTATAGGCTAATGCTCCTTTTTTCTCTAAAACCTGAGCTATTTGAGCAACAGTAGAGGCTTTTTGTCCAATGGCAACATATATACAATATACAGGTTCACCTTTGTCATAAAATTCTTTTTGATTAAGAATAGTATCAATGGCAATAGCTGTTTTACCTGTTTGACGGTCACCAATAATCAACTCACGCTGACCTCTTCCAATAGGAATCATAGAATCAATCGCTTTGATTCCAGTTTGAAGTGGTTCGTTTACAGGCTGACGGTAAATAACACCAGGTGCTTTTCTTTCTAGTGGCATCGCATAAGTATCTCCTTCAATCTCACCTTTACCATCAACAGGAACACCTAAAGTATTTACGACACGTCCTAAAATACCTTCTCCAACTTGTAGAGAAGCTACCTCTCCGGTACGTTTTACTTTATCACCTTCTTTGATTTTTTCTGAAGCACCCATAAGTACCAAACCTACGTTGTCTTCTTCCAAGTTAAGTGCGATAGCCTGTGTTCCGTTTTCGAACTCGACCAACTCACCCGACATTACATTTGTCAGACCAAATACGCGTGCGATACCATCGCCTACTTCTAATACGGTTCCTTGTTCTTCTAATTTAGACTGTGTGTCAAATCCACTAATTTGTTCTTTTAAAATTGCAGATATTTCGTCTGGTTTTACCTTAGCCATTATTAAATATTTTTAATGTACAGATTTTCACTAAATTTCTTATTCAATTGTTCAAGCTTATAAGACAAGCTTGCATCATATACTCTACCGTCAAACTCGAGGATAAAGCCACCAACAATCGAAGCGTCAATGGCTTTCACCAATTCAACTTTTTTTTCCAGTAGGCCTTTATTCTTAAAAGTATCTAGTAGTTCGTTAACTGTTTGTTCACTTAATTCAACCGCAGAGATTAATTTAACTGCAGAAACGTGTTTTTCTTTATTAAACATCAAATGAAAAGCACGGCAAAAATCACCGATAAACGCTTCTCTTTTGTGGGTAGTCATAACAAGGAAAGTGTTGAGAAGGTTCTTGTCAAATTTATCAAAAACGGATTCTAATACTTTCTTCTTCTTGGTTACAGATATCACAGGGCTTTTTAGAAATGCCTTGAAATCATCGTGTTTGACAACATCCCAGGCATTCATTACTTCCTCGTGCACTTGGTCGAGTTGGCCTTCTGTTTTTGATAAATCAAAAAGAGAAGTGGCATACCTCGATACGATTCTTAGAATGGACATATAATTTGTTTTTTATATCGTACTACAAAGCTAATGTAAATATTAAATATTAAGCGACTAGTTCCTGACCTTTCAATTCAGTTATCTGTGCTTTTACATAAGCTTCATGATTGCCTTCCAATTCTCTTTGAAGGAGCTTCTTGGCAATTTCTATAGAAGATTTACCAATCTGATTTTGGATGTTAATCTCCATCTCTTTCAAGCGATTTAATTTATCCTGTTCGGCAGCTTCTAAGATGTTTTTCTCTCTTTCTTTACCCAATGCCTCGCCTTGAGCAATTTTAGTTTTTTTAATTGCTTCTGCTTCGCGGATAATTTCTAAGCTTTTTTGCTCAGCCACTTTCATCATCGCTTTTTTCTCATCTTCCAAACCCTTGAGTGCAGCATCTGCCTCTTTAGCTTTTGATAAAGAACCTTCGATAAAGTTTTCGCGATCTTCTAACGCTTGTGCAATCGTCTTGAAAAAACGACTTAAAAACAACCAAACTAAAAGAAAGATTATAGTTGTCCAGAAAAATAGTCCGAAACTAGGATTCAATACTGGGAAACCTGCTAAAAAAATCATTTTACGTGTTGTTTATTATGGTATAATTAATTCAATACATTTTAAAGTGGAATCAACAGCCAGCCAATCGCTGACTGTTGTTTCCGTTTTTGATTGGTCGGTTCGAAATTATACGAACAATACCAATAATGCGACTACGATTGCGAAAAGAGCGGCACCCTCTACAAGAGCTGCTGCTATAATCATGTTCGTACGAATATCACCAGTAGCTGATGGCTGACGTGAAATACCTTCCATGGCTTTTCCACCAATTTGACCGATACCAATGCCAGCTCCCATTACTGCTAATCCTGCTCCGATTGCTGCTAATCCTGCACCCATTGCTTTAAAAATTTAAAATGTTAAAAAAAATAGTCTTTATAAATTATCTAGTAAACTAGCTTTAACTTCGATTAATGTGCGTGTTCGTGATGATCGTGTTCTTCCACGGCACTTCCCAGATACAAGGCAGTAAGCAATGCAAATACAAATGCCTGCAAAAATGCTACAAATAGCTCTAAGAGATTCATGGCAAATACAAATGGAATCGCAATAGCCATACCTGCACCGGCACCAGCAGCACCCATTGCATTATTGAAAAAGAATATCAAACTAACTAAGCTTAAGATAATGACGTGGCCTGCCGTAATATTGGCAAACAATCGAATAAACAAAGTAGCTGGTTTGATAAACAAACTCATGATTTCAATGATAGATAAAAGTGGTTTAACGGCTGTTGGAACACCTGGCATCCACAAAATATGCATCCAATAATCTTTGGTTCCGTTGATGTTGACCAAAATAAAAACAAACAATGCCAGCACAATTGTGACACCGATATTTCCAGTTACGTTTGCCGACCCTGGAAAAAATGGAATCAAGCCTAATAAATTGCAGAAAAGGATGAAGAAAAACATGCACATAATGAAAGGGAAAAAACGTTTCCAGTGTGCTTCACCAACAGCAGGTTTAACGACCTCGTCTCTCATGAATAAGATGATAGGTTCCATGAATGATTGAAGGCCCTTAGGCGCTTCTTTAGTTCGTACGGTATATGCTTTGGCAATTTTGGAGAATACTAATAAAAGCATTACAAATGCCAATAGCATGGCAAATACATTTTTAGAGATAGAAAAATCTTGCCAAGTAGAACTAGTGTTTTGCAAAGACATGCATGCTTCGAGTTCGTAACTCATTTCTTTGCCGGCCTCGTCTTTATAAAAGACGAAGACTGAATGATCTTCCGCGTCAGCATCTGCATCTGTTTTGTTGTTGCTGTGGTCGTGTGCATGATCGTGGTCGTGCGCATCATCGTGGTGATGACCGTGGTCGTGCGCATGACTGTGTGCAGGACCAATGTGTACATCAAGAGTCTGATCACGAGGGAAATCATCACCAACAACGCGCATCAGTATACCGTGATGCATTACGTAGCCGTTAACAGCCTTGTGTCCGTGTTCGAAACTGCTCGAGAGGGCAAACATAAAACCATCCTCTGACCATGCTATACACGGTAAAGGAATCGAAATATCGCCTACAATGTGAAATTCATTCGCGTCTCCTAGGTGATGCATCATTGCCTCAATAGGATCTTCGCTGTGTGTCTCTTCACCCTTAGGTTCAGATGCAAATAGGGGTTGATTATAACAAACAATTGTTAAAACAAAAATCAGAAGTGTCGTTATCTTTTTCAATGCCTTTTCTGTGTTCAAAGTTTTATAAAATACTGGACCTCTCTAAAAGTTCTTTTTATATTTCAACCGCAAAGGTATGTTTTTCTATGATAAAATAAAATATCTTCAGTGTTTTTTTGAAAGGAATTTTAAGACTTTACACAATTCCTCATATATCAAAATAATTATAGGTCTAATGAATTGATAGATAAAGATCTAAAGGGGTTCTTTTTTTTCATTTTTATTACATTCAAAAACTTTTAATATTAGTTTAATTTTTGTACATTTAAATAGCTAGACCCAAACTTCTATTTTAATACCCAAAATCTCTCTAATAATACCTGCATAAGTTGGTTCGACTACTTTTTTTGCAAGTTTTATCCTTAAAACACCCATGTTTATGAACAAATTTTTTGCCTTTTGCCTGCTCATTCTGTGCCCCGTTTCTTTTTTGTTCGCACAACAATACCAAGGTTACAACAGTAGTAATTATTCAGGTGTTACCGGCATCTACGAAAACCCAGCGAATATAGCAGATTCTCGCTTTTTATTAGACCTAAATTTGCTTAGTAGTGAATTTAATTTTAATAACAACTTCATTTCCTTCAACACAGCTATCTTATCAACCAATGACAACCCTGTTTTAGATACCATATACAACGATGCTTTTCAACAGTTTCGGGAAGATCAATTTATTCAGAAAGATTGGACACAGATGAAGCAAACTAGAATTTTCAATTCTATTAATGTTCAAGGCCCCGCTGCAATGTTTAGTATAGGAAAGCATGGATTTGCCATTACTTCTGGCTTGCGCCATTATTTGCACATCGACAACCTCGACCCTAGAACAGCAGATTTTGCCTTGTCTGAATTAGAAGACCAAACGAATTGGAATGTAGATTTAAACAATCAAAAATTAAATATTCTTGGTGCAGGATGGGCTGAGTTTGGTGTAGCTTACGGAACGACATTATTGAATACTGGTGAACATTATTTAAAAGGGGGCGTGCATTTTAAGGCACTCATTGCGATGTACGGTGCATATTTATATGCCGATGAACTTGTTGTGAATTTTAGAAACGACGATACGGTTCGTGTGCAAATATCTGATGCCCGCTTTGGGTACAGCGACAATCTAACGGATGATATTCTGAACGAAACCTTCAGTAGTGTCGATAATTTTATTAATCGAGCTGGGTTTGGAGCTGATTTTGGCTTTGTTTATGAGTGGCGACCCAAACATAAAGAATATGAACATCCTTTTAAAAAGGGCAAACAAGTACAACACAAAAACAAATATAAACTAAAAGTGGGCTTTTCGGTAGCAGATATAGGTGGCTTAGCTTTTGACAGAGGTGATTATGGCGCCTCTTTTGATGGGGCAAATTCTGGTGAATGGGATTTAGACACTTTTGGCGATGCAGCAAAGGGGATACAATCTTTTGCCGATTTGATGAATGATACGTTCAATATGTCGAATAATCAAGATCCTTTTGTGATAAGATTACCGACCTCTGTTAGCTTACAAATAGATTATAATATATGGCGCTGTTTTTATGTCAATTTTTCAGCAAGAATAGCGGCAAGTCAGGATGATTCCCCCTTGCAAATGCATAGTCTTAACACATTTTCTTTAACACCAAGAATAGAATTACCTCAGTTAGATTTTGGAATTCCTGTTACAATCGACGGATTTAGCAATGTTACGGCGGGGCTTTATATGCGTTTAGGGCCACTTTTTGTAGGCTCCTCTAATTGTTGGAATATGATTGTCGGCCCCAATATTCGTGGGGTGAATTTGTACGCAGGCTTGAAAGTCCCAATAACCTTTAGGGCGCCCAGAAAACCGAAAGAAATTAATCCAGAAGAAATTGTGGAAGAACCCCTTATTAGTGAACAAGATGTTGCGATGCCAGACACTGCAAATGTAGTTATTGATGCTTCAACGATCGAGGAGCAAGCCGAAGCCGACAAAAAGTGGATGGAAGAACAAACTAAAGAAGAGCCAGAACCGACGCCCGAGCCGGAACCAACGTCCGAGCCAGAACCAACACCAGATCCTGATTATTACGAGGCGCAGGAGGACGAGATTATTGTAGAAGAAAACAGGGCTTATTTCCAGTCTAATTCTGCTTGGGTTTCCTCTGCAGGTAGAGCTGTTCTATCTAAAATGGCACAAAAAATAAATTCTGATGATGCCTATCATGCAGTAATACATGGGCACACCGATAATGTGGGCGATCCAGCTGCAAACAAACGATTAGCAGCTAGACGAGCCAATGCTGTCTTAAAATATTTGATCGAACAAGGCGTGGATGAAAAACGTCTTGTGATAATTGCCCAAGGTGAAGATAATCCTGTTGCAGAAAATGATACAGAAGATGGTAGAGGGAAGAACCGAAGGGTTGAGGTCTTGTTATTGAAAAAGGAAAATTAAAAAAGTATTAGAATATACAAAAGCTAGGTTTTAATTTCTATTTTTAAGGAAATTGAAACTTAGCTTATTTTATGGAAAAATTGACAAGGGCACAACTTGCTTTGCACAACGGACAAGACAAACCAACTATCTACGTTTCTTTTCAAGGAATTGTATACGATGTTAGTGCAAGTCGCCTATGGAAAAATGGCCAACATTATCAACATTGGGCGGGCCAAGATTTGACCGATGAACTCAAGGATGCTCCGCACAATCAACAGGTGTTTGAAAAATTTAAAGTAGTGGCTCAATTGACATAAACAGGATCAAGTGCTATCCGCCTATTTTTTTGGTCTGTGTATACTGCAACGATTGCAATAATTGGAGCACCTTTTGTACTTGATTACCTTGTATGATGATTTCCGTATTTTTGACACTTCCACCCACGCCACAAGAAGATTTCAGTTTTTTGCCCAATGCCTTAAGGTCTGCGTCTGTTCCAACAAAACCGGTTATTAAAGTAACCTCTTTACCTTTTCGTTGTTTGCGGTCGAGCTGTACCCTTAGTTTTTGTTGTTTGTTGGGCAGGGTTTCTTGTTCTTCTGTTGATGCTTCGTCCCAATAAGCATCGGGGTCTGTTGAATAAAAATTAATCTTCTTTTTCTTCTTTGCCATAAAGATTCAATTGATTTTCTTTAATATGTATCCTTTAGGCGTAAAGGTAATTAAAAGAGGTCTTAATATAGGCTGCTTGTTCTTCTTTTTGCTTAGATTAGTAATAAAATAAACTTTCATTAGTCGTATTTAACAAAACGAATGCTTAAAAAATGACTTTACAGATCGAAAAAAATGATGAGATGTCCTATGAATCAAGCCTAGAGGCGCTGCATCAAATAATAGAAATTGTAGAAAATCCGAGTACTTCTCTTGATGATTTGATGCAACATGTGCAGCAGGCTGACCAACTTTTTGAGCAATGCAGGGCAAAGCTTTTGGGCCTAGAAACAAATCTCAATAAGATTTTATAATTTCATTAACCATAAGCTAGGGTTTAGACTCAAAACTTTGTCTTATATTTGGATTATAATTTAATCCATCACCGCCTCAATACTTTAATTTTGTCTGCGCACACTTTTCAACAATATCTTAACGAATCTACTACCTGCCGAAGCTTATTTTTAAAAAAAAATAAAGATTATGGAACGGCTTGGAGAATTTTGAGATCCTCCTCGTTGACCGACCAATTATTTATCAAAGCAAAAAGAATCCGTGGTATCGAACAAAAGGGTACCATGAAGGTAGCAGAAGGCGTTACATCTGAGTACATAGGATTAGTCAATTATTGTATAATGGCCCTAATTCAACTCGAACTTAAAGAAGACGCCCCACTTGAACTTGCCGAAAATGAAGTCATACGACTGTACGATCATTATCATCAAGAAACCTTTGAATTGATGAAAGCCAAAAATCATGATTACGGAGAAGCTTGGCGCGATATGCGTCGAAGTTCTTTGACGGATTTGATTCTCATGAAAATATTTCGAATCAAACAAATAGAGGATAATCAAGGCAAAACTATAGTTTCTGAGGGTTTGGATGCCAATTATCAAGATATTATTAATTATGCCCTATTTGCGCTCATTAAAATAACTGAAGAAGGAGAATAATCATTCACTAAAAAGATTTTTAAAATGACAGTTTATACACTTTTTTTGTATATCGCTATTGCTGCATTTGTTTTGTTAGCTATCGTTGGCTTGGGCCATTCTAAATTGAAAGGACACAATGTAACCCAACCGAAAGTTTGGTTTGTACAGTATTTTGTAGGAGCCTTATTGGTTTTTTCAGGTATGGTAAAAGCAGTTGATCCTTTGGGTACAGCCTATAAAATGCAGGATTATTTTACTCAATTCGAAATACAAGGGCTCCCTTTTATGGATATCATGCATGAAAATGCCTTGGCGTTTTCTTTGGTGATGTTGGTCTTAGAATTAGTTTTGGGTGTTTGTTTGATACTAGGGCTTGGACAGCTCAAAACAACTCGTATTAATTTGTTAATGATGTTGTTTTTTACCTTTCTGACGGGGTTCAATTACCTCACAGGCTACACTTCAAAGGCCGATGAAATTGGTATCCTAGAGTTTTCTAAGTGGGAAGCTTTTAGCGATGCAAATATCCGTATTACAGATTGTGGTTGTTTTGGCGACTTTCTAAAATTAAAACCAATTGAGACCTTTATCAAAGACATCATATATACTATTATGTCGCTTTACTTAGTGTTCAATACTTCCAAACTTAAAGAGTTGTTTCCAAGAGATAAAAAGATAGGTCCTGTTCAACTAAGAACCTTAATCGTTGGCGCATTTATTGTTTTGTCAATTTGGTTTTGCTTGCAAAATTATATGTTCGATAAACCAATGATTGACTTTAGGCCTTTTGCCGAAGGCATAGACTTACGTAAAGCAAAAGCAGATTGTGCCGCAGATGCTGCTGTTACTGAAACAATTTTTACCTACAAAAACATAGCTTCAGGCGAGGAAAAGTTGATTAACTCCAGTGAAATTGCCGACCATCCTTATCTTTGGGAAGACAAAGATGCAGCGGGGAATGCAGCATGGGAAATACAATCTGATTTGACTCAATCCAAAACCATCAAAGAAGGGTGCAATTCACAAATTCAGTATTTTGATTATCCTGAAATATTAGATAACAGTGGTTATAGTTTTTTGGTGCTAGGTGGGGATTTAAGCAAAACAGACCGTGCTGCCTTCAAAAAAATAGGCGATTTGGCAGCAAGTGCAGAAAAAGAGGGAATACAAACCAAAGCATTATATTATTATAGCAAAGAAAATATCGATGCTTTCCGCCACGACGTAAATGGGGCCTATGAGTTTTTGACGGCTGATGATAAATTAATCAAAACAATTATTCGGGCCAACCCGGGATTGGTGTTAATCAAAGATGGTCAAGTGGTTCAAAAATGGCATCATAAACACATTCCCGATTATATATCGGTTAAATCTGCTCATATAAATTGATAAAAAAACCTGTTCAGATTTTTCTGAACAGGTTTTTTATTAGATGACATATACCTTTATCTAAACATCGTAGTCTACTTCTATTTCTTCGGTAGTAGGTATAGCTGAACAACTTAGTAAGTAGCCATTTTTAACTTCGTCGTCACTAAGGGCAAGGCATCTCTCCATTTCTGCATTTCCGCTAACTAGTTTGCATACACAAGTGGAACAGGCCCCACTCATACAGGAGTATGGAGGGTCTTCGTCAATGCGTAAAAGGCCGTCAAGAATTGATTCGTTCGGCAAAAGTTTGAGTTCTATTTTCTTGCCGTTCATTTTGACTGTAGCCTTTGCACCATTTCCTTCTATTTGTTTGCTGTTATCTTTGTCGTCTTCCGACACAAACCATTCGATGTGGATGTTTTTTTCGTCAATTCCCATCCCTTTCAATGTATCCTCAGCTGTACGCATCATACCCTGTGGGCCACACATGAAGCACTCAACAGGAGTCGTACCCCTGCGATTGTCGTTGACTAGGTCTTTGATACCTTTGGCGTCGATGCGCCCTTTAGTGCCTTGCCAATCCGTTACTTTTTTGGCGAATAAGCCAAATAAACCGCCTTCTTTTCTGGTTTTAGGTTGCGACAAAGTATGAACTACCTTTAATTGGCCAGCATATTTACTTTCTAGGGCATCTAGTTCGTCTTTGAACATGATGCTGTTTTCGTGTTTGTTGCCGTAGTACATAAATACATGGCTTTTGGGTTCTTCTTCCAAGACCGATTTTAGAATAGACAGCATAGGAGTAACGCCCGACCCGGAACAAAATAGAAAGTAATCCTTGGATTGACTCGCATCAAGGTTGGTATTAAAGTGCCCTTGTGGAGGCATAACCTGTACTTCTGTGCCTGCTGTTATATTATCGTTGATATGATTAGAAACTAAACCTTTGAATACGCGTTTAACCCCAATTTTTAGATTTTTGTCCATGCTAGGACTAGAACACAAAGAGTAAGCCCTACGTTCGTCCTTGCCTTTGAATTTGAAGTTTAGTGTTAGGTACTGACCGTGTTTGTATTGGAAATTGTTTTGCAAATCTTCAGGGACATCAAAGGTAAGAACCACTGCATGTTCTGTTTCTGCATCTACATTTTTGACTTTTAGCGCGTAAAAATTAGTATCCGCCATGGTATGTGTTTTAATCGTTAAAAATTTTACAGCGCAAAATAAAGCAATTTTTATCAGAATGCGATTAAAATTGTCCTTGAAATACAAAAGCTTCTAAAATTTGACTTTTTTATTTCATTGAATAAAAATACCTTGACTTTTCATTAAGAAGTAACTATCAAAAGCATCTTTGACTGAAATGCCGTGTTCTTGCAAAAATCGTGGATTAGAGACGGCTTGAATAAACATTTTGTCGGTTAGTGCCAATATTTTGGGATCGATATTTTTGAGCACTCCATGGTCTATGCCTTGCTGATAAAATTGTTCGGCTGCATACAGCGCCCGGTCCTGAAAGGTGTTCATTTTATCAAAAAGTTCGGGGTGCTTGTGCTTAGTGTCATAAAGAAATTGTCCAGATATTTCGGCCAACATAATCGAAGCTGATTTAATAATATCAAAAAAGCGTTGCGAAAAATCGATATTGCTGTCAGAAAGTAGGTTTTCATATGCAATAATTTCTTGAATTTTAAACTGAACCACCGCATCAATTATTTCATCTTTAGAAGCAAAATACTTGTAGAGTGTCGCTTTGCTGATATTTAATTTTTTGGCGATTTTGTCCATGGTGAATTTACCCAATCCATGTTGTAGGTAAAGGGTAGCTAATTCTTTAACCCAGGTTTCTTTAAGGTAGGGGTCATCTACTCGTTCTTTATCTTTTGGCTTTCTTCCCATTTTTTGGCATTATTTGCGCTACAAAACTAAGCATATAAACACAATAATAACTTAATTTCCTTTTAAATTAGAGCACTAAGGATTATTAATCTAGGCAGCGGTCATAAAAGTAGTTTGGGTATTTAATACAAAGGCTGTCAGGAAAAATAATCATTGCACCAGAGGCAATTTTTTTATCAAATAAAGATTCAATTTGAAGGCTAAGTTCATATACCTTGACACTCTCTCCTTCAACGGCAAACAAACTATCCATCTGAACTATTAACAAAGGTAAATCAACGGAGTTGAATGGATGTTCTGTCCTGTTTTTTTCGACTTGATGTGGCGCCATCAAAATAAAACCAAGACTGCCTACTAAACAAATAAATAATCCAGCAAGCCTGCGTTTGAAGTAAAGTCCAACGACAAAGCCCACAAACAAAAGGCTACCAAAGCCAAGGGCAAGGATTCCCCGTTGTTGCGAATTTACCAAGGCGATTTCACCTTCGGTTAAAGTTTTGTTGTCGGGAGTAAACCATTTCAAAAGAGGTATTTTACTAATTATTTCATGGTCTTCTGTAATGAAGGTAGGAGGGGCTGTTTTGTAGCGTGTAATTACAAACACAAAGATTATTAAAGGAATTAAAAATAATTTCCCCATCCTTGAATTAGACATCCTTAACCAAATAAAACTGATCGGAAGAATAATCCATAATATACGAATGATAGCGTCCAAGCTGTAAATATCTTGTGCGTAGGCCACGCGAACACTGTTGAAAAAACATTCTAACAGCCACCAATAGGAACTTAAAGTTAAGCCTAGCCAATCACTTAAAAAACGAACATCAATCAAACGTACACCGTGCACTAATGCAATTATATTGATGAGAATATAACATACAATTGGGGTGACAATAAAGGCAATAAAAGAACCAACCAAGCCCCTCGAAATATAAATTGCTTTATTGACGCCTCTTTCTTCCATACGGTTGCGTAAACGCGAAAGAATAAATAGGACAATCAAAAAAACCACGACCCATACGATGTAGGCTTGTGGATTCTGTAGGACCTCCGAAAAAAATTGCCTCCATGTTTTGGTTAAAAAAAGGAAATTCATGCAAAGAATTTAATATGAAATAGTAGAATAATTTATTGCTTAAAGCAGTGCTATATGTTCATTATCCTATGTTTTTGTAGATGCGTTTTTGTTCGTGCTGTTTTATCCTGTGGGCTAAAGAGTTTTTTAGTGGTTTCAGTGGCAAGCGACTTAAAATTTAAAAATTGAGGTATAGCTGTGCACGAAAACATCAACAAGATACTACTAAAAACCGTTTTATTAGCTTATATTGATAAAATTAAAAGCCTCGTTTAGTGAAATGAACGAAGGCCATTCGTTCAACTTTGAACAAAGGTTCTTTAGGCTACAAAAAGCAGCCTAAGTCCTGTTCCTTTGAAACAATATTAAAAGGTAAAAATTAATAGGCTTGGCTTGCTTATTCTTTGACTTCAGGCGTTAACTTTTTTTTAGAATTATATAGTATCCTTTAAATATGTCTTATTACTTGTTGTGCATACTGCTAGTTGGTGCAAGTTTTTATGCTCAGGGCCAAACAGCTACAGAAGAAGCCATAAAAAAGGCTTGTGCTTGCTATGCCTCTGTCGATTTTACAACGGTCCCTTACAGTCGTCTCAGCTACTTTTCGGATAGTTGTTTGCAGGTAGCCTTGTATACCAATTTAACAGGGGTTTTATCCGAAAATAAAATTGATTTAAACAACAGTACTTCGATGCTCAAATTGGCAAGTTTCTTTGCAGACAAAATGACCCATAATTGTTCAGCTTTTCAAACATATAGCCTTCGTTTGGCCCAAAAAAAGGTGGCGCAAATACGCGTAAAATATCCATCTGTGCGAGGGTTGATGTATGCCTTAGATACAAAGGGGCAGTTTCCAGTTTTATATCTAATTTCAGAAGATAATCAACAGGAAGTTTTTTATTGGTTGGGTGAATTCGATGGTTCTAGTCGTTTTATGAACGGATTAAAACCTTACCGGCAACAGCTAGTTGAGGTATATTGGAAGGATGTAGCTTGGTACAATAAAACTCAAAAGCAATACATTAATTACAAAGAAATAATTTTGATTGAGGAGGGGCAACAATTAGAAAATAAGGAATACAATAAATGGATAGACGAGTTTGAATCAAAAAAATAAATTGAATTGCATTTTAATTGTCATAATTAGAATATTCAAATTAACTACCTTATACAACAGCAATATTTTAGCGCCTATCCTTTATTAAAAGGATAAAAAAGTATAACTTCACGACGCATTTTTTAGGCACATTATATTTTTAGTGTGTTTTTATTCCCACAAGCAATTCGATTTATCGCATTATCAGTGCGTTATGAGCTGTTTCAAGCGCAGCATACGCTTACTGATACAAATTATTCAGGAATGAAACTTTTATCAAATTGGTTCTTACTAATTACGTTTTTTCTCTTAAGTCAATACATTGTTGCTCAAAAAAGTGGGGTGCGCGGTACTGTTTTTGACAAAGGTACAGGAGACCCTATGATTGGGGCGGTTGTATTTTTGGAGGGTACAGATTTTGCATCAGTGTCGAACATCGATGGTGATTACAATATATCTGGGGTTCCTTACGGTGATTATGTTTTAAAACTTACCTACATTGGTTACGATTCTATCTCCGTCAATATTAAGATTGGTAAAAAAATGATCAATCAAAATTTGCTGATGGAAGAGTCTTCTGAACAAATGGATATCGTGCAGGTAGATGCTAAAAAAACAGCGGCTCAAAATGACGTTTCGGTTTCTCTTACGCGTATCACTCCTAAAGACATCAATAGGATACCTGCGGCTGGTGGTGAGTCTGATTTTGCGCAATACTTACAAGTTATTCCTGGGGTAGTTACCACAGGAGATCAAGGCGGGCAGTTATATATAAGAGGTGGGGCACCGGTTCAAAACCGTATGTTACTTGACGGTATGACATTATTTAATGCTTTTCACTCTATCGGTTTTTTCTCTGTTTTCGAAACCGATATTATTCGTTCTGCCGATGTTTATACCGGTGGGTTTTCAGCACAGTATGGCGGTCGTTCTTCGGCGGTTGTTGATATCAAAACAAGAGAAGGCAACAAAAAACGTTTTAGTGGAATGATTAACGTCAATCCATTTGTAGTTAAAGGGGTTTTTGAAGGGCCTATCATCAAATTAAGTGAAGATAATGGTTCTAGTTTGTCGTTTTTGATGACCGTCAAACACTCTTACCTCAAAGAAACGTCTCCTTTGCTGTACTCTTATGCCAACGAAGGCGGCGTTTTGCCCTATAATTTTACAGACGGACATGCCAAAATATCGTACAACGCTGCCAATGGTAGTCGTATCAATGCTTTTGGTTTTTACCATTCAGATGATGTGCGTTTTCCTGGACTCGCAACCTACAACTGGAATTCTGGTGGAGGGGGAATGGACTTTAGAATTGTACCTTCCGGGGCACAGTTTGTTTTAAATGGTACCTTGGCTGGTTCTTTTTATGATGCTGAATTTAATGAAGAAGGCGCTAGTTCTAAGGTTCGACGTTCAGGAGTTGGAAGTTTCAACGCCAACCTCAACTTTTCGTATTATATGCCCAAATCAAGGGTCATGAACTTCGGGTTTGAAGTGAACAGTATGTCAACTTACTTCGAATACTCTACCAATAACGATGTCTCTATCACGCAAGGTGATAAAAGTACGCCTCAGTCTAACATCGAAGCAGCACTTTTTGTGCATTTTAAAGGAAGATTTGGTACAGTTGTTATTGAACCAAGCCTTAGGATGCAAGCGTATGCTTCTTTAGGTGAGGTAGCCTTAGAACCTCGCTTAGGTCTTAAGTGGAACATTACGGACTTTTTACGTTTCAAGGCGGCAGGAGGGATGTATTCTCAAAACCTCATTAGCTCGGTAGACGAACGGGATGTTGTCAATTTGTTTGTTGGTTTCTTGGGTGGTCCGGATGACGGTGTGTACCGATTGAGTGTAACTGATAATGGTACTCGTATATACACCAAACAAAAAACACGCTTACAAACCTCTATCCACGCTATTGCTGGCTTTGAAGTTGATATTACCAAATACCTTACGCTTAATGTCGAGCCTTATTACAAATATTTCCCTCAAATTGTTTCACTCAATCGTAACCGTGTAGTTGGAGATGTTGGCAAAAATTATCTAGCGGAAACAGGGGATGCTTATGGTATAGATTTTTCGGCTACTTTCGAAAAGGACCAATTGTATCTTTATGCAACGTACTCTTTAGGATACGTAACAAGAAATGATGGGGTGCGTACATTTTTCGCGCATTTTGATCGTCGACATAATGTCAATTTTGTTGGCGCTTACAAGTTTAGAATTGGAAAGAAAAAAGAAGCGCTAGAAAATGATAAAATTAAAAAAAGGACCGAATATCCTTTCGAAATTGGGGTGCGTTGGAACTTAGGTTCAGGTTTCCCCTTTACAAGAACACAGGGTTTTTATGCCTATCAGTCTTTTGTTGACGGTATTAGTTCTAATTACGTAACCGATAATAATTTGCCTGATACTGATTTAGGTGTTATTTACGAAGAGGAAATAAATCAAGGTCGCTTGCCTTTTTATCATCGTTTGGATATATCTGTTAAGTACACCTTTGACCTTGTCAAGCATATGAAATTAACGATTTCGGCTTCTGTGACAAACGTCTATGACCGGGCAAATATTTTCTATTTTGACAGAATAGAATACGAACGAATCGATCAGCTTCCAATCATGCCTGCACTCAACCTTAACCTCAAGTTTTAAAATTAAGTAGTTCAATTAATTGAACGCTCAAAAAGTTAATTTTTGACTCAGCTGAGTAGATATTCCTTTAATTTTAGGGGCAATTATACTAAAATTGGGTAATTGTGTATTTTTCTGAATAAAATCTTAAATATTTTTAAGATTAATCGAAACTTTTGCGGATATTTCGGGTTCAATGCGCAGCATTCGTTAATGCTAGGGCTCAAAGTGCTCCCTATTGGCAATACATTCGCATAAACTAGATGACAAAATCCATCAAATTATCTAACATTCTAACAATAAAAAAACATTGAAATGAAGAAGTTATTATCAGGCTGTTTCCTCTTACTTTTTTGTGCTACTTTTTCCTTTGGGCAGGAAGAGGCTATCAAGGATAGTATGGAAGTTTTCTTTAAATTGGATAAATCAATCCTACAAGATGAAAGCAAAGATTCCATTACAGCTAATTTTGAGAAATACAAAGAAAGAATTATCAAAGTAAGGGTTACGGGACACACCTGTGATTTAGGTTCTGATAACTACAACATGGGTCTATCCGAAAAGCGTGCAAATGCAGCTTTTGAATTTGTAAAGACAATTGGAGAGTATTCGGACAAAGCGGAACTATTCTTCTATGGAGAAAAAGAACAAAAATACGATGATAGAGATCCTAACCGTCGTGTTCACGTACTATTCTTTTTAGAGGACGATGATCAAGATACCACGATCACAACAGATTGTGCGGAGGCCTTTATCGAAAAAGGTACGTACAAACCTACTAAAACTAAAAAGTCAAGTTTCGATCTTAAACACTTCAGTACTGCTGATGCTATGAATGCCAATAATCTATCAATTAATGATAGCGAGGGTCGTAAATTATACTTCAACTCAGTGGTTTATTTTAATGCTTCTTTTGAAGGGACAGACTTGTCGGCCAATAAGGCAGTCAAAATTAAGCTGCCCCTAGTAAACGAACATAAAGAAGGTTATACTTTCTACGAAGGACAAGATCAAGGTGGTACTATTGTATGGAAAAACACAGGAAAACCATGTGCTTTGTCTGCAGGTGCGGATTGTAAGACCTATGACTTTGATTGGATGAATAGTGGCTATTGTGCTTGTGCAATGCAGCGTAAATGTGAAGATGATTGTAATGCGGATCCTTTTTCTGGCGAAGACAATCCTAACTTGACTGCTGCTGATGTTAAATACAGTGCTGAAAAAACAATCTGTAAGTTTGCAGAGGGTACTTTCCCTAGTTTGGATGGTGTTACTGTTTTTGATGACAACAACAAAGAAGAAGATTTAGACGTTTGCGAACACTTTAGTTACGGTGTTACTACTGATGATTGGTTCCCTAATCGTCATAAGATGAACGATAAAAAGAACATCATCGTGAAAGCTGAAGCTACACCTGCTGATAAAACAACACGTTTGTATGTTTTAAGATCTTCTGTAGAGGATATGAAAGATCCTGTAATTTTGTCTGGAGACAAACACTCTAAAGGGTTTGCCAAGTATACTGACAGAATAAGTAAGCCTGTTGAATGTTTAGGCCCTATCAACTGTGAGTACCTTGTATATGATGTTCCTTCAACAGGATATTACAAATTAGGAGAATGGGACAATGATGCCAAGAAAGAAACTATGGAGCAAAAATGGACGTTGAAAGTTCGTTTGTTGAAAGACTCAAGAGTATTAATTGGCAACAAATCAAACAACGAAGTTTACAATGCTCCTAATGCAGAACGTAACGGTAAAGTAAGAGTTAAAGAATATGTTGTTTACAACTGTGACAACGTAGGTGATTTAGTTGTTTATGTACAAAATTCTACCAAAAAGAACTTTAAGTTATATCAAGAAGCTAAAGTTTCTGAATTGAAGTACAAAAAAGCAGCTAACATGTATGT
>CAJQQM010000044.1 GCA_905480485.1 uncultured Aureispira sp. | reverse complement strand
AGCTAGACGTTCACTCGAACAAGTATTACCAAAAGATTATCCTTACACCGTTCGTGTTACTGCTGATGTACTAGAATCAAACGGTTCTTCTTCTATGGCTTCTGTTTGTTCAGGGTCGATGGCTTTGATGGATGCAGGCGTTCCTATAAAGGCTGCAGTATCGGGAATTGCTATGGGTTTGATTTCGGATGGGACACGTGCAGTTGTACTATCGGATATTTTAGGCGACGAGGATCACTTAGGAGATATGGACTTTAAAGTTACGGGTACCGAAAAAGGTATTTGCGCTTGTCAAATGGATATCAAAATTGATGGTCTAGACTATAACTTGTTGGCAGATGCTTTAGGACAAGCTAAAGAAGGACGCTTACATATTTTAGGTTTGATGAACGATGCTATACCAACGCACAACGAAGACCTTAAGCCACATGCACCAAGAATTGTTCGTTACGAAATTCCTTCTGACAAAATTGGAGCTGTCATTGGGCCTGGTGGCAAAATTATACAAGGGATTCAAGCCGAAACTGGTGCTACGATTACGATCGAAGAAGAAAACAACAAAGGTATTGTTTTTGTATCAGGTGTCGGAAAAGATACTGTTGATGCTGCTTTAACAATCATCAAAGGAATTGCTGCAGAAGCGGAAGTAAACGAAATTTACGATGCCAAAGTAGTAAGTATTATGCCTTATGGAGCTTTTGTTGAATTTATGCCAGGTAAAGAAGGTTTGTTACACGTTTCTGAAATTTCTTGGACTAGAATCGAAAATGTAGAAGATGCATTACAAGTAGGTCAAGAACTAAAAGTTAAGCTTTTGGCTGTAGATGAACGTACCGGGAAATTCAAATTGTCTCGCAAGGTTTTGTTAGAAAAACCGGAAGGCTATGTGGAACGTCCGCGCAAACCACGTAACAACAACAATGATGGAAAGAAGAATTTTAGAAAGAATTATAACAAAAATTAATCTTTTCAATAGATCATAATAAAATGGAAGTTCCGCGTGGAGCTTCCATTTTTTTTTGTTTTTACAGTATATTCTACCGTTAGAGCATCTTTATCAATCGCCTTATTAAAGCTTTGTAAAGGCTAAAAAACAATCGTTATTTTTTGTGTATTATGTTGTTTTTGATTGTTTTATGTATTTTGTTTGCTTTTTTTAGCTTACTATTTAAAGTAGTAAATACAACTCTTTTTTTTTTAGGAAATGTTGTAAGCATCAGATACATGTTCTACATTTGTGTACAACAACGGAATAAAATTTTTGATTCATTTGCCCTAATAGCAAGTATTCATTTTACAAAATACAAGCATGTCTAACAGCCTACTAAATATTCTAATTATTGATATTATTATTATTTCATTCAATGGATGAGAAATGGTGCTGTATAACTAATACAAAATCCTTCTCATCCAATCGGTTGAGAAGGATTTTTTTTTCAGATTAAATTTGTTTTAAATCAAACATTATGTACTTCGACGAAAACACTGTTTTATTTTTAGATGGAAAATGGCTTAAAGCAGCCGAAACCAAAACCTCTTTATACAACCAAACATTGCATTATGGGAATGGTGTTTTTGAGGGAATACGTTCTTATGAAACCGAGCATGGGCCGGCTATTTTTAAAGCGAAAGAACATTATGAACGTTTACTATTTTCTGCCAAAACTATGTATATAGATTTGCCTTATTCTGTAGCCGAATTAATACAGCTAAGTTACGAGTTGCTCCAAAAAAACAACTTGCAAAATGCTTATATACGTCCTTTGGTATATTTGGGTGAGACAATGCATCTCAATCCATCCGAAGAGGTACATGTCTTGCTTACAGCCTGGGAATGGGACAATTATCTTGGGCATCAGCAAATCAAACTAATGACCTCTCCTTATCAACGTCCAAATCCAAAAGCTTTTCATGTAGAAGCAAAAGTAACGGGTCATTACGCTAATTCAATTTTGGCAAGTACACATGCCAAAAGACAAGGCTACGACGAGGCATTGTTGCTCGATATGAATGGTCATGTGGCCGAAGGGCCGGGCGCTAATTTTTTCTACGAAAAAGAGGGCGTTTTATACACCTGTCCTTGCGGCAGTATTCTGCCTGGTATTACTAGGGCTACGATGTTTGAATTGTGTGAACAATTTGAGATCCCTTTAAAAGAGCGCTATTTTACTCCTGAAGAGGTACGGGGTGCAGATGCTGCATTTTTCGTAGGCACAGCTGCCGAAGTTGCAGGAATTTATAGCCTCGATGATGTGCCTTTTACCTTAGAATGGGAAGACAGTTTAGGATACCAACTGTACAAAGCTTATCAACGCGAAGTATTAGAAGTAGAACCGGTTTATATCTTTTAAAAGAAGTAGTATGAAATTGAATAAATACAGTCAACAAGTTACACAAGACCCTAGTCAGCCCGCTGCACAAGCTATGTTGCACGCTATTGGCCTAGATAGTAATGATTTAAAGAAACCTCTAGTGGGGGTGGTCAGCACCGGCTATGAGGGGAATCCCTGCAATATGCATTTAAATGATTTAGCCAAAGAAGTAAAAAACGGCGTACAATGTCATGATGCAGTGGGTTTGATATTCAATACCATCGGCGTTAGTGACGGTATTTCTATGGGCACACCGGGTATGCGATATTCTCTACCATCCAGAGAAATAATTGCAGATAGTATAGAAACGGTGGTTCAGGCTATGGCTTATGATGCGGTAGTAGCGGTGGTGGGTTGCGACAAAAATATGCCAGGGGCTATGTTAGCCTTTGCTCGTCTAAATCGTCCGGCAATATTAGTTTACGGTGGGTCGATAGCAAGTGGCTGTCATGCGGGCAAAAAACTCAATATCGTGTCGGCTTTTGAAGCTTTAGGCGAAAAATTTGCCGGTACTATATCCGAATATGATTTCGAACAAGTCGTAAAAAAAGCCTGTCCAGGTGCCGGTTCATGTGGCGGAATGTACACCGCTAATACGATGGCCGCGGCGATAGAGGCTCTTGGCGTAAGTTTGCCTTATTCTTCTTCGAATCCCGCTGTGAGTGCTGTTAAAATGAAAGAATGTTATGAAGCTGGTGAAAGGATGTACGGCTTGTTGCAGCAAGACCTTAAACCAAGAGATATCATGACTAAAGCAGCCTTT
>CAJQQM010000043.1 GCA_905480485.1 uncultured Aureispira sp. | reverse complement strand
ACTCAAAATCAACTTGATTTGATTACCGAAGTTAGTGATTGGCTCAAAGAATCAGATTTGGCGACGATGAAGCCGGTTCAATATCAATCAAGGGACGGACTGACAATACATGGATACCTGACACTGCCGCAGGGAGTTGAAACCCAAAACTTACCTGTAGTAATTAATCCGCATGGGGGCCCTTGGCATCGCGATGTATGGACCTTCAACCCGGAGGTGCAGTTTTTGGCCAATAGAGGCTATGCTGTTTTACAAATGAATTTTAGAGGCAGTACGGGTTTTGGTCGTGCATTTTGGGAAGCTTCTTTCAAACAATGGGGCTTAGCCATGCAAGATGACGTTAGCGACGGCGTTAATTGGTTGATAAATGAAGGGATTGCCAATCCTGAAAGAATTGCTATATACGGCGGTAGCTACGGCGGCTATTGTACTTTGGCCGGAATTGCTTTTACCCCCGAATTATATGCCTGTGCTATTGATTACGTCGGAGTTTCCAATCTTTTTACCTTTATGGAAACGATTCCTCCTTATTGGGAAATTTATTTAAAAATGTTGCACGAAATGGTGGGCGACCCTGCTGACCCTGTCGATAAGGCACGCATGCAGGCTACTTCGCCCGTTTTTCATGTTGACAAGATAAAAGCACCACTTTTAATTGCACAGGGCGCTAAAGATCCTCGGGTAAATCAAGACGAATCAGATCAGGTTGTAGCGGCGCTCAAAAAAAAGGGTGTAGACGTAGAATATATTCTTAAAGAAAACGAAGGACACGGTTTTTATAATCAAGAAAATCGTTTTGAATTTTATGCAGCTATGGAGTCTTTCCTAGCCAAACATCTATAAACGATAAACAATACTCGCCAAAACCTATATTAGGGCGCGTAGGATTGATTTTCAGTTATTCATCTCCAATTTGCATCTGCCTTTGTGGAATGATGACCTTGTTAATATTTGAGCAGCCTCTATTAATTCTTCAATTTTTTGAACTATCTTTGTACTCGCTTAGTTTAATGGCTAAGTATTTATTAATTAATCCATCATAACTGTTTTACCAATGGCATTCAACGAATCAGGAATTTCTGAAATGAATCAAAAACTCGACGCAATTATGTCGGCCAATAAATTGGGCGATCGTAAGCTCAACGACCAAGATCTTGCTAGAATCGAAAACTTGAAACGCTTGCTAGATTTAAAAATTAATCCTTTTCCTGCCGAAGCCTATCAGGTGAGTCATTATGCCACCGATATAAAACAGCAATTTGAGGACGAAAAGCCAGAAGTATTTGCCGAAGTAAGTTTGGCAGGACGGTTTATGAGCAAACGTGTAATGGGCAAGGCTTCCTTTATGGAATTGCAAGACGCTTCCGGGCGAATTCAGTTGTATGTCCGCCGCGACGATATTTGTCCGGACGAAAACAAAGACATGTACAACAAAGTCTGTAAAAAGATTTTGGATTTGGGTGATTATATTGGCGTGAAAGGCTATGTTTTTAGAACAAAAGTAGGAGAAATTTCTGTACATGTAACTGAAATGACTTTTTTGAGTAAATCGTTACGCACCTTGCCGGTTGTTAAAACAGATGAAGAAGGGAATGTTTACGATCAATTTGATAACCCTGAATTGCGTTATCGTCAGCGTTATGTAGACTTGACGGTCAATTCAGAAGTCAAAAAAATATTTATGATGCGTTCTAAGTTAACGACGACAATGCGTCGTTTCTTTGACGACAAAGGCTGGTTAGAAGTAGAGACACCTATACTACAGCCGATACACGGGGGTGCTGCCGCGCGTCCGTTTGAGACGCACCACAATAGTTTGGATATGCCCTTGTACATGCGAATTGCCAATGAGTTGTATCTTAAGCGCTTGATTGTAGGAGGTTTTGAAGGGGTCTACGAAATCGGTAAAATGTTTCGCAACGAAGGCATGGATGCTACGCACAACCCTGAGTTTACCTCGATGGAAATCTATGTAGCTTACAAGGATTATATTTGGATGATGAAAATGGTCGAAGATTTGTTGGAAGAGATTACCAAAACCTTGCACAATGGGCAAACAGCGATTCAAATTGGTGCACATACTGTCGATTTCAAAGGCCCTTATCGCAAGCTAACAATGTTTGATTCGATCAAAGAATATACGGGTATTGATGTATCTAAAATGGACGAAGCTGCCTTGCGCGGTGTGTGCAAAGAATTGCATATTACCGTGGACGATTCGATGGGTAAAGGGAAGTTGATAGATGAGATATTTGGCGAAAAAGTAGAAAGTAATTTGATTCAGCCTACTTATATTACCGACTACCCTATCGAAATGACGCCGTTGGCCAAAAAGCACCGCACCGAAGAAGGCTTGGTAGAGCGTTTTGAGTTGTTTATTATGGGCAAAGAAATTGCCAATGCATACACAGAGTTGAACGATCCTATTGATCAGCGGGAACGATTTGTACATCAATTAGAATTGGCGCAAAGAGGCGATGACGATGCAATGGTACTCGATGAGGATTTTTTGAGAGCCTTAGAGTACGGGATGCCACCTACCTCAGGTTTGGGTATTGGTATTGATCGTTTGGTGATGATGATGACCAACAACAGTTCTATCCAAGAAGTATTGTTTTTTCCACAAATGAAAGCGGAACAAAAACAAGTAACTGTTGAAGAATAATGGCCATAAATATAAGCTAGCAGAAGGGTCAAAACGTCTGTTTTGACCCTTTTTTTGGTCTATTCATCGGCAGTTATTTAGTCAAAATCAGCGACTTAAATTGATTTAAAGCATACAATGTTATATCTTTGTAACACAAACAAACCAAAAAGAGAATTTTTATGTTTCCGGAATACGATGTTATTGTAGTAGGCGGAGGTCACGCCGGCTGTGAAGCTGCCGTTGCTGCCGCTAATATGGGTTCAAAAGTATTGTTAGCCACTATGAATATGGAGACAATCGCCAAGATGTCTTGTAATCCGGCAATGGGAGGTGTGGCAAAAGGTCAAATTGTACGCGAGATTGACGCCTTGGGTGGCTACTCAGGGATCGTTACCGACCATACGATGATACAGTTTCGGATGCTTAACTTGTCAAAAGGCCCTGCTATGTGGAGCCCGAGGGCACAAAGCGACCGCATGCGCTTTGCCGAAAAATGGCGCCTGATGCTCGAAGCGCATCCTAATGTATCGTTTTGGCAGGAAATGGTGACAGGAATCTTGGTAAATGACAACAGGGTATATGGCGTCCGGACATCGCTGGGACTTGAAATAAAATCAAAAACAGTTATTCTGACTAACGGTACCTTTTTGAATGGTATTATTCATATTGGCGAGCGCAAAATCAGTGCCGGCAGGGCCGGCGAACGTGCCTCTACGGGCATCACAGCACAGCTGGTTGAATTGGGTTTTGAAGCCGACCGCATGAAAACAGGCACACCTGCCCGCGTAGACGGCCGTACGATCAATTGGGATATCATGGAAGTGCAGCCCGGCGACGAACCGGCGGGTAAATTTTCGTATACCGATACGCCGCAACTTAAAAATCAGCGCCCCTGTCACATCACCTACACCAATCAAGCGGTGCATGATGTGCTCAAAACAGGTTTTGACAAATCACCCATGTTTACGGGACGTATTCAGGGCATTGGCCCTCGGTATTGTCCGTCTATCGAAGACAAAATCGAACGTTTTGCCGACAAACAACGACATCAATTATTTATCGAACCGGAAGGTTGGAACACTTGCGAGGTATATGTCAATGGGTTTTCGAGTTCGTTGCCCGAAGATATTCAGCACAAGGCTATGCAGTTGATACCGGGTTTTGAACAGGCTAAAATGTTTCGTCCAGGCTATGCGATCGAATACGATTTCTTTCAACCTACTCAGCTAAAAGTCTCGCTTGAAACGCGTTTGGTTGATAATTTATTTTTTGCAGGACAGATAAACGGTACAACAGGTTATGAGGAGGCAGCTGCGCAGGGATTGATGGCAGGTATTAATGCGCATCACAAAATCAACGAAATCGATCCTTTTGTACTCAAGCGTTCGGAGGCTTATATTGGTGTTTTGATAGATGATTTGATCAACAAGGGTACTAAAGAACCTTATCGTATGTTCACTTCTAGGGCCGAACATCGTATTTTGCTGCGCCAAGACAATGCAGATACTCGACTGACCCCCCTTGCACAGCAAGTGGGCTTAGAGGTCAATGATAGAATGCAGCGTGTTCGCCAAAAACAAGCTGCACACGAAAAAATAGCCCAATTTGTACAGCAGTGCAGCATAGCCCCTTCCGAAATTGATCAAGTTTTGTTACAAAAAGGGTCGGCGCCGCTCAAGCAAAAAATGAAAATGCACAAAATATTGCTGCGCCCTAATATGAGTATTCGTGATTTTGCACAGGCTATCCCAAAGGTGGGGGACTTTATGGCACAATTTGAAGATGAATTTGTGGAATGTGCTGAAATTAACCTCAAGTACGAAGGCTATATCCGCAAAGAAAAAGAACAGGTCGAAAAAATCAACCGATTGGAAAATGTAAAGCTGTACGAAGAAACCGACTACCAATCTATCAAAGGACTTTCTTTAGAGGCTGTCGAAAAGCTAAGTCAGCTCAAACCAGCAACTATTGGTCAGGCAAGCCGTATCAGTGGTGTTTCACCGGCCGATATTTCGGTATTGTTGATTTATGTGGGGCGGTAGCCTTGGATATCAAAGGTTTGTTTTTTGCTATTTTGAATCCTTCAGAAAGTTCCGGGACAAGTTTAGTTTTTTGCCAAATGCGGTACGCGCTTTTTGATTGCCCAATCCAATTGATAGGATATACTGTGATTCTACTACAGCATTTTCCCATCGGTTAAGTTTGTAAAAATCAAGGGGGAGTTGCAGGTTTTTGACCAATTTCAGAAAGCTATAAATAGGCGCTTTGAACTCGATATTGTCGACAGGCGAATAAAAGGCAGTTGTACATAGCGCAATCCAGGCCTCTATGGGTTGCAATAAATGAAATTGATGGCTGTATATTAAGGCTCGGCACCATCTTCCCACATAAAATAAATTACGATAAGAATCCTTATTGTTCTCGTACAGATCAATGATAAATTGGCTTGTTTCGTAGATATAATCATCAACGGGTTGATTTGTTTTTAGAAGATGATACAACTTTAGTTCAAAGTAACGAGAACGCAGGTGATAGTTTAGAGGAAGAGTATCAAGTTCTTCAAAGTTTATTTTGTCTCCTTTTAGGATACTTTTTCGTTGCTTAAATAAGCTATAAAACAATTGATTATCTTGCTGAGTTGTATTTGAACTAGTGACGGAATTGAGCGATTGTTGATAGTGACCAAAAAGGTCGTCTTCATACACAAAGTATTCTAAAAAATACGGGGGAGATGCTTGCTGATGTAAGAGGTATTCTAATTTTTTTTGATCAAAGTTTTTGGTATTAAAAAGCGCGTTTCCTAGTATTTGTGTAAGCCCTGTATAAAGGTTTTCGTCGTAATCAAAACTCTCTAAATATAGGTCAATAGCACTTTTGTAATCGTTGTTTAACAAATAGGCTTTGATTTCTAGTTCTTTACTGAAATACAATTCATCTTTTACCGCTTTTTCGTGCGCCGAATCTTCAAAATCGTGATAGGAACTGTAGGAGAGAAATTGGCTTAAAAGATTAAGCGTTTCTGCACGAGGTTGAGACTGATAAGCAGGATTAAACATCCTATTAAGGGTGCTGTATGAAACATGAATATTTTTAGCATAAAGCAGTTTTTCAAGCTTTCTACACGCCTTGACTGTATTCAAATCATATCCAACTTCTTCTTCGAGGGCTTTTTTAAGGTTGTAATACATACATGAAATTAAAACTATTAATTCAAGAATCCTAGCGCGTT
>CAJQQM010000042.1 GCA_905480485.1 uncultured Aureispira sp. | reverse complement strand
AAGAAAAAATCCTTCTCATGCAAAAGGTAATTGTAATCTTCCTCAAATGTATTTTTCAACCATTTTACAGTTCTATTGGATGGTTTAATTAATTCCAAGTAAGTTGCATCGGAATCAATGCTTAGCTTTTTATTTTTTGTGATTTTTGTTGAAAAAACATCAAAATTATCCATTAGCTTATATTTTTAGTAGATTGTTACTTTTTTTAATTTTCATTTGAATAATATTAATCCATTCATCCATTTTATCCAATTTATCACTATCTTCCTCGTATCCATTTGTTACATAATAATTTTCCATTCTTGTCCTTAAATCATTTATATTTTTAAAGTTTACTCCCCCCTTTGCTTCTAACAATTCTTTAGCAAATAATTCGTTTAATCCAAAATGTTCTTTAAGCATAGGTCTACCCAAATCATTCAAGTGCAAAACAACACCATCTACATTTTCGGAAGGAGGGTCTAAATCTTTATAACTAAAGTTTTTCTTCTGATTATCAGCAAGATCTTCAATTTCAATAGTAATGTCTTTGGCAAAATTCTTTATGTCCCCTTTATCAGGATGGTTTTCCCAGTTTACCTTATATGATAGAGTTTTACCGGCCTTAGTTTTATCTTTGGCGTATTTTTCCGGGCCACTAGTCATCTGACTATTTGTGGATTTTGTAATTATAGATAAGTTTTCTTCTCCTCTGCTTCCTTTACCACCTAATTCTTGACTAATCATATGTCCTTTTACCCAAATGTCTGATTTTGTATTCAAAAGTTGTGCGTGTGCCCAGCCATCAATATTTACAGTACCATCACCATTTTCTCTTTTTGCTGTTAGAGGATTAGCTATAGCTTCACCTTTAGAATAGTTGATAACAGTATCCTTTAGATCCTCATAGTTAATAACTGCAGGGAGTTCAGCATTATTCGGCGCAATCTCCACCTTCATATCCACATCACCATCCTGTTTGTCTTTTGGTTCGCTATCAAAGCAGGGACTGACAGTCGCTACCGCGGTTCTCTCACTTGAATGTCCTCTAGGGCATTCACTCCTTCGGAGATCGTTCGTTCATCTCTAAGCTTAGGCTGATAAGCCTTAGCGAGTTCTACGGCTTTTAGATCTATTCATATAATTGAGCCAGTAGTCCAAGTTGTTCTCTAAATTTAACTTTCTGCATTTTCTTAATGCTTTCGCTGCCGCCTAAAGCTAGTGCAGGAACAAAGCTATAGCATTCGTCCGCAGCCAAGGGGCCAAACTTATCAATTAGTTTTAATTCGATTTTGCCGTAGCAGCAACGTTTCCAATAATTCTCAGTTAGAACGTCAAATTGGAAGAAAATGTCAAAATTGGTGGCGATAGGTATAGTAGTACCCTTGTGGACATTTACAAAGGACATTGTTTTCCCTATATTCAAATCTTCCCATATAAATAAATTGCCTGCCGCAGAACGAGCAAAGACCAAGGCGCCTTCAGACACATCGGGGAAACTTTCTGCAAGACCAATATAGTCGTCGGGATTAACTGTAGTAAACAAGCCATTTCCATACACACAAAATCCATGATTTTTCCACAAAACAGCAAGGTGGTTTTCTTTGTCTCTGTACCCTTGAAAATTGTCTTTGTATTTTTGAAGCAGCTGTTCTGTAGGGGTTGAATATCGTTGTCCACCACCGATTTCATCTTTAAATCGAATTAAATATTTATTCATCAGTTTTATTTGTATTGTAAATCAACATGCATTTTTACATCACTCCTTTTCGTATTCTTGCATACTTTGCTTGCAACTTTCAGGTGCCATCAAACGCAAGGTGTTTATTTTCTCCCCAAAAGAATTAGGGATAAGCTCATAACTATTGTCTTCTTTGTTGAAACTAACAAACTCCTTACGGGATGATGGGCTCACCAAAGTATATCAACCTTAGCATCCAGAAATTTTTCAAGAAAGTTTCTAATCTTTTCCATGTATATTATTTGTTAAAAAACTTTAACTCGGTATCAGGACCTGTGTGCTTTATTGCTATTATTTGGTTTTCAACAGCATCATCATTGACTTTACAGAGGATAAAATCAACCTTAATATTTGTTCTATATTATTAGCTTAATTCAACTACTTGATCAGCACTTAACAATGGAAGTAAGTGTTTGATAATGTGTTGAAATTTGGCTTTAACAAGCAGTTTCATTAATGCTGTTGAAACTATAAATCGTTCTGGGGTTTTATAGATTTTTCCTTCGACCTCTGTTTGACCACTAATCAAAAAACCATTAGCGTTGATGTTGAGGATATCATCCTTTGAAATTACTTTTCTGCCGTCTCCTGATATGGTAAAGGTTGATTTAGGCCTTTCGTTTTTACGAAATTCCAAGGCATTGATAATTTCAATCGGATTTTGTAATTTATTAATTTCTAACAAACTAAAACAATCCTCATTTAGCGGTTCCCATTTTAATCCCTTGCATAGCGGTTCTACTATGTTTATAAATTGCTTTGTAGCGATTATTGTTCCTGATGGATAATCTTTTGCTATGCCTGCTTTTTGAAGTTTTTTTAATTTTACTCCCTTGTTAGAAAAGAGATTATCAATCCCAACAACTGGGATTTGATAAGCCGAAAATTCATCTAAATGATTATTATCTGGAAGAATTTTATAGAATAACAATGTTGGGGTTTTATGATTGGTAATGAAATTTTTAACCTCTTTTATCTCCTCTTTTGTAAAATTAAAGAGGTGCGGATATTTACCAACATTAGATGAAAAAATTTTCTTAAAGGAATCGCATTTTTTACGATCTTCATCATTCCCATATTCAGCATTCAACATTAATTCAAACCTAAGCTGCATAAGAGTATTTGTTTTTATGTTATTCTATCATTTGAAATTTAACCCTTCTCCCATCTCGGAATTGCAATAAAAAACTGGACTAAAAATTAAGCTGCTAATTTATTATTAAAAAATTATTCTATTTCGAGATGAGAGGCATATCCTAAACTAGAATAGTAGTTTTGGAGGGATAGCTGCTTCAAAAACACATTCGAGAAGGATTAAATCTTTGCAATAACTCTATTGTATGAATCCCAGAGAATTTATAAAATAGCACCTTCAAAAACACCATTAGATACATCATGACGCGATAAAATAGCTCCGGTTAAATCTGCATTACTAAACTTGGCACCATTTAACAGCGTTCCAAATAAATTAGCTTTGCGCAAATACGCACCACTCAAATCTACAGTACTCAAATCAAGTCCGGATAAATAAGCACTACTTAAATCGGCATACGACAAATCAAGTCCAAGCACTACAGTATCCTTAAAATAAGCATTACATAAATCAGCATCACTTAAGTCTGCATTGCTTAAGTTTGTTTTGCTTAAGTTTGTACGACGCAATTTAGCACCGGGTAAATCAACAGTACTTAAATTGGCATTACTTAGGTTAGCTTTGTTTAAATTTGCACCTCGTAAATCTGCTCCATACAAATAAGCAGCACCTAAATCTGCTCCACAAAAATCTACTCCAATTAAAATAAAACCGCCAATTTTTTGAGAGGTAGCAAGCTGAAAAGCAAGGGTAATATTTTCTTTATCTCCGGTATCTATTAGTTGTTCTATTTTCTCTTTAAATGTCATCCTAGCAATAGTTTCGAGTACAATTTTATTGTTGAAGTTGTTTAAAAAGTATCTTAACCCCTGTGATTCAACCATAGCATCCATCGGATCTGCAGCTATTTTGGGTCCCAGACCTTTCAGGTATGAAACAAAAAATGAGCTTTGCCCGATGAATACTAGCTTTAACCACAAAAACCAACATACTTTTTAAACAACTTCGTTCAAATAAAAGTTTATTTTACTCCAAGCCCGACAAATCATCCAAAATATTAGGGTTCACTTGTTGCGGCAGTTTATCTTTAGTAATATAAAACAAATAAGCGGACAAGGCAATCATTATCATGCTTAATATATTCCACCAAACTGACGTTTCTGTCATGTCGGGATTGCCATCATTGATATAAACAAAGGCACTGTACAAAAAGAAAACTAAGGAAAATCCTTTGAAAGCTAGTCGTACTCTATTTTTTTCGTTGTCCCACCAAGAAAACAGCAATGAAGCAATATTTAATAGCATCAGCCCTAGGTGATAGCTGTTTTCAGGCACATCCTTATCTATACCATTATAATTTTCCCAACCCACCGATTCTATATCTGCAAGAATAGCATTATCCCATTGCTGAAAGTAATAACCGAGTGCCAATGCTGCAACATAAGCAACCGCATTTAGGCCATAAAGGTATTTTAATACCCTATCTATACTTCTGGAAAAAGAGGTATAGAAGCAGATTCCAATAGAAAGGACAATTTGAAATAAAGCGGCAAATACCCAAAAGAATTTACTCTCTTTGATAGAAGCATCTCCGTCTCCAAAATACAAAATTATAAAAACTGCCAGCAACAAAAGAGAACTTATCCCCAATATTTTCTCCAGTTTTACCATTACCCTGCCCATCCAATATCTCCACCAAATAAATAAAGTGGTCATCAGTGAGACTACTACCCAAATCGCATAATAACTATTCTCCGGACTATCAATATCAGGCCCATTATAGTTTTCCCAACCTACTTCCAAAAAGTTTTGCACCAATGCGCTGTCAACTTCGAGATAATAGAAGCCCAGATACATCATATATGCATAAAGAAAGGCATTGACCAGATAAGTAAAAACTGCCATATTATTCGATTTAAATTTTGTTAAATCATCTCCCTCTTTAGTTCGGCAAAAAACCTTATTAGATTGATTTGCAAACTGCCTCATAACTATGCTGAAGCCAGGCCCAATCTTCATCCTCAAAGATTTCGGGCATCAATTCGGCGGCATTTTTCATGTCATCAAGGGCTTCTTGCCAATAGGGCATTGCTTTGTCGAAGTCGATGAAAAAGAATTGCCATCCTTTGACAGCATACATTC
>CAJQQM010000041.1 GCA_905480485.1 uncultured Aureispira sp. | reverse complement strand
TATTTAATGATTAGTGATGCTTGAATTTTATCCATTATACTCTAAATAACTGATGCTGCATAGGTACTTATAAATTATAAAGTGTTAATCTTAGAATTTTTTGAGGTTCTACACCCTTAAATCTAGGCCATGTCCGTTGTGCCTCTAGGCACAACACAGCGCAGTTCGCATACATTTTTTCTCTTAGAAAAAAGGTAGTGCTCACCCTTGGAGGGTTCTAACTTCTGTAGAACTGCATATACTAAAGTTTACTACTTTTTTGTTGTTTAGGTACAGCAATCAATAAAAGAGGATAAAGCTGTACAGATATTCCCGATATCCTTTTGGTTTCTCCTGAAACACTAACTTTAGACACAGTTCGATAGTTAGATTTATCATCAAATCAATTAAGCTAATTGCCCGACAGTATCATTCATTTAAAAGGGCTTTATCTAAAGAGAAATCAGTTCTTACAACAGCCTGAACTCTCGAGTACGGTCAAAAATTTAGCGTGTTTATTCTTAGAAGGTAATTCTTTAAAGCATTCCTCTGAAAGTATCAGTCAGCTTAAACGCAGCTATACCAATAAATTTCAAAAACCTGCAGACTCAAAAAGTATTATTTAAAGCGGCAATTATTTGATATTAATATTGGAATTAATCAATTAACGGATAGTTCTGGTATTTCTAAATTGAAGCAGTGGATCTAAGATTTTATAAAAATAATCTTGGTTTGTTCCCTGTAAAGAATAGTTCATTGCTTATTTGAGTGGTATTGGATATTTCATATAATCGGATTACGAGTCTCTGTGTTTACTCACGATTTTGAATGACTCCTAAATAGCTTTCTACAGATGTCCAAAAGTGGTTAATGTACTATTTTAAAATCAATGAATGCAAATAAATCCTCTTTTGTGCAATTTCACCTAAAGTATTCAGGCCTTATCTTTAATGGAATTCTAGAATATTAGAGGCTGCTCTTAATAAGTATCTTTGAGCAATTTATTTGCCTAAGGCTCCAGTTTCATGGTGTTTAGCTATAAAATTAGTATATTGTCTGTATATAAACACACTGTGTTTATAAGTCTTTAAATATTAGGTGGTTGTTCGGAAATCATCTTTTTAAATTTACTTGACTTACTATTTAATTATAAATATAATACAATATTAAACACCTAAGTCTATGATGAACATATTTATTCAGGAGTTTGCTAAACAACTGAAAACAGCTATGGGAATTGGCCAAAAGGCACAATTTACCAACCACGAACATCCTTTGCAAAATATTGTGGTTCTAGGGATGGGAGGTTCAGGTATTGGTGGTGATTTTGTCGCCGAATTTGTTCGGGACAGTTGTTCTGTTCCTTTTATTTCTTGCAAAAGTTATGAACTTCCTGCATTTGTTGGCAAAAATTCATTGGTTATAGCCTCTTCTTTTTCTGGAAATACAGAAGAAACCTTAGCCAGTTTTGGACAGGCCCTAAAAACCGGAGCCAAAATCGTTTGTTTAACCTCCGGGGGTAAATTACTGACTAATGCTCAAAAGCACCAACTAGATGTCGTGCAAATTCCGGCTGTAAAACAACCTCCAAGATCTTGTCTTGGCTATTCTTTTGTGCAGGTTCTTTACATTCTTAAACATTTTGGTTTTGCACCAGCTAGTTTTGAAGCAGACCTTAACAAAGCCATCAGTACCCTAGAACAAGAACAATCCAAAATACAAATGATTGCCCGTCAGGCTGCCCAAAAAATGCATCAAAAATTTAGTATTATCTATGCTACAAGCAGGATGTCAGCAGTTGCCCTAAGATTGCGTCAACAAATGAACGAAAATTCAAAACTCCTAGCTTGTCATCATGCCTATCCCGAGATGAATCATAACGAATTGGTTGGTTGGAGAGAACAGACAGGCGATTTTGCAGTAGTTAATTTTAGATCGAAAGATGATAACGACCGCAATGCCCTCCGTATGGATATTTGCAAAAATATTATAGGTAAAATTAGTCCAGATATCATAGATATTGATTGCTTAGGAGATTCTCTAATCGAACAAGCAATGTATGGAGTACATGTAGGGGATTGGATTTCTTGGGAATTAGCCGAAGCAAGGTCGGTAGATGCTGTTGAAGTCAATTCTATTGATTTTCTTAAAAAAGAATTAGCTGCTGCTGCGCTTGGCTAGGGGATGTACCGATTATGACAAAGCCTGTTATTTATAAAGATTTAGGCCGTATCAGTTATCTAGAAGCTTGGGATTTACAAACTACGCTTTTTCAAGAATTAATTGAGCGCAAAATGCATAACCGAAAGTGTGCCGCTGAGGATATAAAACCTCAGCAGCATTATCTTTTGTTTTGTGAACATCCGCATGTCTATACGCTAGGTCGCAATGGCAAAGAAGATCATTTACTATTAGACGAAGCAGGCTTGGCCGCTGCTTCTGCAAGCTTTCACAAAATAAATCGGGGCGGAGATATTACCTACCATGGGTTTGGACAACTTGTAGGCTATCCGATTTTAGATTTAGATGAATTTTTTACTGATATCGGGCGTTATATACGGTTTCTGGAAGAAATTATTATTCGGCTATTGGCCGATTATGGTCTAAAAGGCGAACGAATAAAGGGTTTGTCTGGTGTATGGTTGGGAGTAGGAAGTAGTAATGTTCGTAAAATTTGTGCAGTTGGGGTTCATTTAAGCCGTTGGACTACTATGCATGGTTTTGCTTTAAATGTCAATCCTGACCTAGATTACTTTAAGCATATAGTACCTTGTGGTATTGATGACAAATCAGTCACTTCTTTAAAAGAGGAATTGAATCAAACAATACCCTTGCAAACGATTAAAGTACAACTAAAACAACATTTCAAGGACTTATTCGAGGTTCACTACATAGAAAACACATAAATAATCAATGAAAAAGGATATACCCATAAAAAAGGTAACCGACATAGCAGTAGCAGCCCTTCCTAGTGAAGAAGACCCGGATTTTTGGGAGGTATTTTTACTGAATCTCAAAAATGATGAAATTAAAAATGTGCTTATTTCGTCTAGAGGTTACGGGGAAATTGATGGTGAAAAAGTAAAGACGACACAATTACGTTATTTCTATGAACTCATCGGGCCCGAAATGGCTGTCAAAATAGAACCATTAGATTCAAAACTTTTTAAGCTAGCCAACGAGTATTGGATTAGTTTTCAGTACGATAATTTTATGTACGACAAAAAATACGTCTTTGTAAGAGGGAGTTTTATGGAGGTGAATTTCACACAAATCCCGATTGTGGAACGTAAAGGAATTATGATTAAGTAAGTTAATCGTTAAAGGCGTTTAAAAAGCAGGCTATAACTACTTTCTTCTCCTCCAAGACTTAGTGTAAATTCCAACATCATTGAATCTTGATCAATCGATTTAAGCCTCATTTGAAGTTTTTCCCTGATTTCAATAATACCATCTTTAAGAATATAGCTTTCGGTGGCATTAAATGCAGGATTCATCTCGGGTAATAGTTCACAACTAATTTGTTGGTCCTTGAATTCAAATTTTAAGTTTTTGAGCAACTCAATTCCTTGCTGTTGTTGATTGATTTGACCATCTTCGAACAACCACTGTCCTTCTAACAAGGCAGCTTGTTCGTTATTGAGGTTATTGTTGCAAGCCCCTAAACCTAATAAGACCGTCAAGCCCAATAGATACCAATTATTCATACTAGATTTTGATGTTTATGATGTTGCCGGTAATATAGGCATTCATTTTTAAAACTCATTCAGTCTTTATTTAATTTTTTATTATTTTAATAGTTGTAAAAAACCTTGACAACAGTTATATAATTACTTTTTTTGATGGTTCAAATGAATTCAATGGAACTGATAATGAACAGGCTATGTTCTTTTTTTTGATTTTATTTCATTGCTGCTATTGGCAAAATATAATTTTGTAAATTTCGATTAAAAGACTTTTATTAAAATATTTTGTTGTATATTTGCATTTAAACACCCAAATAATTTTTTCCTCCAATCAGATTTTTTGAATCTCTATCTGATTATTAATAATTAAAAAATAGTTTTATGTCCGCACAGAATCATAAGTTGGATAAAATAGATCTAAAAATTTTAAAAATTTTACAAGACAACAGTAAGATAACGAATCTTGATTTGTCCAAAAAAATTGGTCTATCTCCTGCACCTACTTTAGAACGTGTCAAGAAGCTAGAAAGCTCGGGAATCATTAAAAGTTATCATGCGCATGTTAATCCTCAGATTATTGGTCTGAGTGTCAAAACATTTGTATTGGTTTCCTTGGCTTGGCAAAAAGAAAATGCACTTGAAAATTTCATCGCTAAAGTCAACGAGATTGAAGAAATAGTGGAATGTTACATCATTACAGGTGAAGCAGATTTCTTAATGCATTTAGTGTGTAAAGATATACCTACTTACGAGCAATTACTGTTCAAAACTTTATCTAAGATTGAAGAAATTGAACGTCTCAAGACTCTAATGACCTTGTCTACCGTCAAAGATTCTAAAGTATTGCCTTTTGATTATGATACCGTACCAACAATGCACAATTAAGCGACTATAGTACGCCTCATTCAATTTAAAAAACCTGCTTCATTAAACGAAGCAGGTTTTTTTGTGCCCTAATATTTTTTTGTAATTACAAAGACAAGAGCAATAAGCCATTTTATGTAAAAAACATCAACGTAGTAATTGCAGCGGTGTATAGCCAAAAACATTAGAATTGTTGTATAGGCTCGCATCAATATTACTTACTCAGAATTAGTTTAAGTATCCTAACATATCAAATCAAATATTGAATAGAATTATATCTATATTAAATATGCTTTGAATCTATAAACTCGTTGTCGTATTTATTTCGTCCAAACTGACCTCAAATCTGATGTTCATACAAACCTGCAAACCATATAATTACTGTTTATGTTATTTAGTGGCATATTAAAATCTAACGAATGAGCGTAAATTCTCCACGGACAGTGATTGCCTCAGGGTCAGAATTGCGCTGATAGATAACTAAAAACAGATAGACATCACTTGCTTGTTCTACACCGTTTAAGGTTCCATCCCAACCCAAGCCATGTGCTGCATCGCCGTTATACACTTCCTGTCCCCATCGATTGTAAATTCTAAATGTTTTTACCTCTTGATCGTTAAGCGTAACGGGGGCAAAATAATCATTCACTCCGTCCGCATTTGGGCTAAATGCATTGCTAAAGCCTTGAAAGGGAGACTCCACAACAATTACGATAGAATCACTTGCAAAGCAGGTGCTGTCATTGGTTGTTGCTTGTGCAACTACGGTATAGGTATAGCTGCCTTCGGGGTCGGGATTAACAGTAGTATTTGCCAACAACGGATTTGTAATATTTGCGAGACCTAGTGGGTTGTCGCTAGAGGCTGTCCAATTGTAAAGCCATCCACTGCTGCCAGCCGAAATATTAACCGTCGTACCGATGGGTATAGCAATCGATTGTAGGCCTGTTACACTCACAAAAGCATTGACATTAGGAACCAAAGGAGCGCTAATGGTAAAACTAGCCGTATCCGAACAATTATTACCGTCTGTAGCAGTGACGGTGTAGTTACCCACGGATAATCCTGAAATAGTGGCGGTACTATCGCCATTGTTCCAGCTATAAGTCAGATTTGTTCCAAGCAAAACAGTAGCTTCTAATAAGCCAATAGCTGCACTATCACAAGAAAGCATACCAACTATAGGATTAATGTTTACGTCGAGACTGTTAGAGGCAGTAAGGGTTGTTGTCGTTAGAGCAATACATCCGTTCGAGTCACTGACGCTCAAACTATAACTACCTGATGCCAAACTATCAATAGTAGCGGTAGTCGAGGCATTTGACCAAGAGTAATTGTAGGGCGCAGTACCGCCTGTAAGACTTGCATTGATACTGCCATTAGACAAACCGATACAAGAGGGATTGTTGCTGCTAAGTGTTATATTAAGCAAGGCCGGTTCGGTGACTTGTATACTTTGACTATCGATGCAGACTACCGCAGTTGCCCCCGACAAAAGTGTATCGGTAACCACTATAGTGTAGGTACCTGCATCTAGGTTGCACAGGCTATCTATACTGTTTTGGCCTGTCGACCAAAATAGATTCAAAGGATTGCCGCTACCACCCGAAACACTAGCATACACACAACCCGAAGCATTGTTGTTGCAGGTCAAATCCAATGTTGTAAGATTGATGTTAATGGGCGGATTATTCGAACAGTCAGGAATGGCTGTACTACAATTTATGGTGTCGACAGGTCCTTCCGAACAATTACTGTTTGCACCGTCATTGCCTCGAAGCAATATTTGATACGAGCTGTTCGCCACCAAATTCGATAAACTAAAGTTAGTGACCGAACCGATGTTTATCCAAGTAGTTCCTCCATCTATACTGTACTCATAAAAACCGGTAGGAGGCAAGCCAAGTGTATTCCAACTGAAATTGATACTAGTTAGACTATTACTGTCACAGTTGAGCGTCGGGATAGCTATACCGGATACCGTTGTTATATTAGTGGTATCTAAATAAGTACAGGCACCATCGTTGACCAATACAGTATAAGTAGTAGTTCCAATTGTGTTGGGCGTTACCGTAGGATTAGCGGTGTTAGCTACATCTAGCGTGTTGCTAGGAGTCCAAGTATAAAAAGGCCCGAAGTTTTTGGGGCTAAATCGATAAGCAGTGTTCGTGATGCTACCCAAAGATTGCCCTTGTACAAGACTCGAGTGAAAATGGGCAAGGTTGCCAGCTGCATTTTCGATACCAATTGTTGATATAGCGAAGGTATTTGAGCTGATATGAATTTCTATTGAATTGTCACTTTCGCTTAAAATTGCCTGCGCGGTCATAGCTCCAATTCCAGACCAGTTTTGAATGTTATTAAAATTAACAATTAGTTGTCGGTTAGGGGCGTTGCCAATTAATGCGTAATTAACGCTGCCTCCATTTCCTACGTCGAGATCTTCCCAAGATAAAGCAATAAGGTTATTGGGCAAAGCGCCTATAGGCAATGATGAGCCCGTTAGTAGCCCAGGAGTGCCGGTTAAATTAGAAAAAGTAATAAAACCATTGGTGTGTATATAAAAGGTATTGTAATTATTACAATAAAATTCAAAATTGAACCCGACGGGTAGGCCAGCGGATATACCCTCATCCGAAGCCGGAAAGCTAGACAAAGCAGTGTAGTTACTAACTGCAATTAAACCGCTAGCGGCAACTGGACTAAAAGGGATAATATTAACATCATAATCATCGCAAATACTTGGCGTAAGGGTATCTGACAAATTGACCAAAAAAGAACCATTACTCCCTAAGCATAAAGTATCAGGGCTACTAGTAGCCGCAATACTCATATCCGGAAAATAAAGCACCATGGTATCTTTCATGGGGCATAGACCACCATAATTATAATCTACCTCTACTAAAATTGAATCATTGCTGCTGTTCGCTGAACTAATTGGAATTGTAAGAATAGGTTCCCGAACATTGGTCGAAGAAAAACTAATCGGAGGGCCACTTAATTGAGACCAACTATAACTAGAAGAACCGACAGATGTTGTGGGGATAGAATCAATTTGTAATTGAAAAATTTCGCCAGAGCAAATATTTCTGTCTGTTGTTTTAACACCAGGGACGACCACCTGAATACTTACTTGGTCAAAACAGCTACTATCAACTAATCCACCAGTAAATAAATCATTTTTGATGCCCAGGGTAAAATTATTGACGCCTATTTCGGAAAGCTGCGGCGTAATTGTGGTGTATATTGTTAACGAATCGAATAGTGGGGCATTGGGATTGATGGTGAATATAGAATTATTAACAAAAAAACTGGAATTGAGTGTGGTAAAAGGCGCATATAAACTCAGGGTATCGTTGAGACTAGCTTTGGCCCCCACTTCTATCCCCAAAAATTGATTAGGACATACAACAAACTGATTGATACCATTACTCGTATCGGTGAGTACACCTGTATTTCCAGATAAAGCGGGCAT
>CAJQQM010000040.1 GCA_905480485.1 uncultured Aureispira sp. | reverse complement strand
GACGCCACTCAGAAAGCAACTCAATTATGCCTGGAAGGCATCAAAAGTATTCCTGAACTAAAAGTAATGACCGAACCTATTATGAACCTGGTAGCGATAGCCTCGATTGACCCCGATGTTAGTGTATTTGCAATTAGTGACGCTATGACCAAACGAGGATGGCATATTCAGGTGCAACTCGCCTCTACCTGTTCACAAGAAGCGCTGCATTTAAGTATCAATCGAGCAAATACAGCGTTCATTCCTAATCTTATTAGTGATTTAAAAGAGGTCATTCTTGATATTAAGCAAAGCGATAATAGCCCAGAAGATTTAGATCCGGCAATGTTTGCTCCTATGTTTGAACATATGACAGCCTCTAACTTTGATAATTTAGCCGAAATGTTAGGCATAGGCGGTGCCGAGGGACTACCCTCTGAATTGGAATTTATCAACAATTTAATCAATAAATTACCTCCTAAACATCGGAATGTCCTTCTCAAAGAATTTATCAATAAGCTTTTTTCTTAGGGACTACATTATATATCAACATAAACTAAGAATTTAATTTCTTTTTCGATCGATTGAACTTGCTTTTTTTGAATACAGGAATAAAAGATTGCTGCTTGGAAACTGAAATATTGAGGGTTGCTGATCTTTCTAACTGTTTGTTTTTCCAACGGACAAAGCGATAGCCTTTGTCTGCGACTGCGGTAATTTTAATCGGCACATTCTCTAAGTATATTCCGGTCCATCGCTTACGTTTCAAGCCTAGGCTATTCACGCGCACGGCTCCATTCGTTTCGGAGGCATCAACCATTATTTGTTGACTGTTCCCTCCAAGCCCAAAATATTCTATTAGGTGATTCCTCAAATAATCAGGACGCAATTTTGCATATTCTTTCATCCAATCAATCCGTTCGTTTTTGGGAACATATAATAAGGTGTCTTGCCATCTTTTTTTATCTAATTCTACGGCATTTTCAATGCGTTTAGTAATACTGTTTAGCTTATTTAATACTTGCTCCGTTTTTAAAGCAGCATTCAGAAAATCACAACATCGATTGATAAATTGATTGCGAAACTGTTGGTTTTTGAGTAGTTTTTTGAGTAGGTACACTCTATCATCATCTATGAAATAATTTAAGGAGTTTTCTTGTGCTGTATGCCAAGAATCCTGGTCATAACTTATCCACCGCCACTTTGACCCCTCATTGTCGGCTTTCCAGTAACGTATATTTACATTAATATCATGTGCTCCGCTATAACATTCATAAATCCAATAGTCAATATAACTCTCTATTTCAATTTGTTGACAAACTGTTTGATAGATGCTGTCTTGGGTAATATCCGCTAAGGCAAGGTAATCCATTAAGGCCAAATAATCTGCCTCGCTGCCTTTTACTTTTTTGGTGTTTTCGCCCGTAAGAATATCTGCCGAGGCAATTCCATGGTTGTTTTGTATAAAATCACTACCCTTACGTTCCATCAAATTATACAAACCCCAAAATTGACCGTTCAAATAAAGCAATACTGGCTGATACGCTTGCATATCAACGTTTCCATTCATCGATTTATTGACCTCATAAAGCAATTCATTTTTGAATCGTTCTCCTACCCACAATTGCGGAACATTTCTTCCGGATGTAGCGTCGGCCCGAAGCCAAATAGACGCAAAACTATTAATAGGTTTATCGTCAAATATTTGATAATTGATGCGTTCTTGACCATCAAGATCATTGGCAAACATAGCGATTGATTTCTTTGCTTGTCTTCTACTCGTTTTGCCGGCAATTCGGATGTCAATACTTTTTGAAAAAGCATGCAAGAATTGACCTTGACTATCTTTGTCGAAATAGTCTACATGCGCTGGTTTTTCCCAACCTCTTCGTTCGAAGTTACGATAGATACCTTTCTTTTTGTTCCACAGGTGTTTGGGGTCGGTACTTAATGACACAATAGGTAAGTCGTGCTGTGTGTTGATGAAGTAGTTTTTGGTTGAAATAGCCCCTTTTGTGTAGCCTTCGCGCAATAATCGTGTTCTTAATACTGTATTGCTGTCGATATCAATTGGGTGTCGATACAAACTATCCTTTTTGCTAGGTTCAGCACCATTGGTGGTATAATAAATTTGCCCATCGAATCGAGATGAAAGTTGTATTTGAATGGAATTAGTATAAAAGCCTGAAGCAATATTAGCTTCTACAAGAGCATGTTTTGGCATTATTCTAAGACCCTTTTTATTGGCTTTGCCAGGACTTGGCTTTTTGAACACACCTATCTCAGGAAACGAACTATCGAGCCTACCTGTAGATATGTTTTTTGTTTGTCGTTGATAGACAATTTCATCTATTACATTTAGTTGAGCATCGTAGATTTTAATGCTGCCCTTTTCTTTATTAAGGCGAAATGGGAGATGTCTTTTGCCTTGTTCGGGGTCACCATCTAACCACAAAACAATATAATCATGTGCTTTGATGGACAACCAATAATCGTTTTTGAGATTGAATTGATGTTTTTCTGGATCATTGGGGTCGTCACTGATGTACATACCTGCTAGATACACAACTGAATCATTCGGATTATACAATTCAATCCAATCGTCAAATTCACCAAAGCCGTCGTAATTCACCTTGGTATTACTGGCTAAAACTTCGTTTATCAATAATGACTGTCCTTGCAGCGGAGTAAGCGTAATTAAATAAAAATAAAGGAGGGCAATTGTAAAAAAATTAAGCATATAAAAGGAATAAAATACCTCTCTGACAAGGTCAGAGAGGTAGGTCATAAATGATTATTTTAAAATAACAAATTTTTTCTTAACAACACCCTTTGAGGTATTCAGATAAATAAAATAAATACCTGATTGTAGTTCAGAAACATCTTGTGTAAATTGATACGTTTTGTCAGCTTCTACTGTACCGTTGAAGACCGTTGAAATAACTTGCCCACGAACATTTACAATAGACATATCCACTTCATCATCTTGAGGAACCTTAAATTCGAAGGTAGAAACTTTACCTGCAGGATTAGGAAATTGTCTGATTAAAGAAAGGCCTGAATCAGTAGTCTTACTTTGGTTGGTTCTGTTGGCTGATATTCCGACAGACCCACAGGTATTACCATCTGCATCTATCCATCCTACAATTTCGTAAGGATAGTACACATTGCCAACTACTGTTTCGCAGCAATTAGTTGGTATCTTAACTTTTTCAATTTGTCTTGTGTTTGCAGTCAAATAACTGTGTTTCTTTAAATAAGACAAGCCTCCGCTAGCAGCACTAATATTAATATAATCTCCTGTCGTTAAGTTAGCTGCATTGCCAATAGTTATGCAGTTTTTCTTAGCAAAGGCAGTTACATCAACGAAAGACGGTCCAATGTATCTTAATCGAAGGTTTGTTAGAGGAGCTGAACATCCACATACTTGCGTACTAGGATTCGATGTGGGAATGGCACAAGCACTTTCTTGTTGAACATTGCAAGGGCCTAAAGTATAACCACAAAGTATTTTTTTGTCAATATCTTTGCGTTTAATACAATAAGTAATACCATTTAAACACATTTGAATTTTAGAATTTTTAGCCGAACTACTATTACTAGAGCTGTTAGAGGAGCAACTGATGCTCGAGTTACTACTAGAGCTACTTCCTGAACTACTGCTTGGGCCACTTGATGAGCTACTGCTTGAGCCACTTGGTGAGCCACTTGATGAGCCGCTTGCTGAACTACTTCCTGAAGAATAGCTTGGAATACTACAAGAGGCGGAACTAGAATTACTTGAGCTATTAGATCCGCTTCCAGAACCGCTATTAGAAGAACTATTTGAAGAACAACTCGGAGCACTCGGATAACTAATTCCTGAACTTGATGTAGAATTAGCGGTATTGCAAACAGCATTATTTATGTATTCATTCCCATAAACAGCTAATGAACCAACAAAGCCGGTGTTAGGACTGTGCCAATAATTAGCTCCAGGATTGATGGTTACCGAACCATAAATTGTAGTTGTTCCACAAACTACAACATGACCACCACTGAGCACCTGTATCGCGCCGTAATAAACACCGTTACCATTAATACAAAGAACTTGCCCCGCCGAAACTACTCTTGAAGGTTGTGGAACCCAATTAATTGTTGGGACATTGATACTTTGGCTGCAGGCAGGCGGTTGACTGTACGCATTGCTTGAACCACTGCTTGAGCTGCCAGAATTACTAGATGAACTTGAATTGCTGGAATTAGAACTGCTCGAATTTGAGCTGCAACCATTAGGCGTACAAGAAATATCGACATACCGAACTACAAAAGTATCACTAGTACTGCAGCCATTATTATCAGTAACGTTAAGACTGTAGCTTGCAGTCGAGTCTGGGCAAACAATAATATTAGCTGTCGTTTCGCCATTAGACCACAAGTATGTGTAAGAGGCAGTGCCTCCGCTAACTGTACTATTAATTGTAGCACAAGCATATTCATTGCCTAGATTAGCATAAACCACAGAACATCCATCTAATTGAAGATTTAAAAGAGTAGGTTCGCTAACAGTAACAGATTGGTTATTAGAGATACAGCCGTTGTTGTCCATTATACTGATGGTGTAAGTGCCAGCTGTAAGTTGGTCAAAGGAGTTGTTATTACTCGATTGGCCATCTAGATAATAGGTGAAAGGCGCATCGCCGACAACTGCTTGTACTTGAATAGACCCATCGTTACCTCCAAAGCAGGCGACATCCTGAACGCTTACATTAAAGTCGGGGGTGGGTTTGACCACCACGGACTGACTTGAAGCATTTGTCCCACAATTATTGGAAGCAGTAACAGCTACATTGCCCGAAGTAGCTCCGAAATTGACTACTATTGAACTGCTGTTGGCTCCAGAAATAATGGTAGCATCTGACGGGACGGTCCAATTAAAACTGTTGAAGTTTCCGCTTACACTGTAGCCAACTCCTCCTGCATTTTCACAGACTTGGGTGGGCCCAACAATGGCACCAATCACAGGAATATCCAACGTTCCTGAAATGGCTAAATCAAATGCTCCTTCAGAAAGGCTTGAAAAACCTTCGACGTGAATATAATAGGCGCCTGGATTTAATGTAGCCGTTATACTTGATTGTAATCCGCAAGCGTCATCGTTCAATGCAATTAAGTTGCCACCGCAGGCAGCAGTCCTTAAATATAGGTAGGTATCCCAGCTAGTACCACTACAAGTCGTAAAAGTATAGTTGCCTGAACAAGGAATATTAATTTCATAAACCCTATCTTTTGAAGAACGCAGGCTACAATCGTCACAGGCTCCTACAGTCGTACTCGATATGGTCAAAGGACCATTATAGGTGTAACTCGCATCAATACCTCCGGGAGGTGGGATACATGGACAAGAAATATTAATGGTACCCGAACTAGCAGCCGTGTTTTCATCATCAATAAGGAAATAATAGGTAGTGCCAGCAACCAAATTGACGGTATTTGTAGCCGTTGTAAAGACATCATCAATATAAGTCCATCCAGTAGAAGAACAACTACCCGATTTGATAAATAAATCGACATAAAATCCACTATTAGTAACCGATATATCATAGGGGCCAGTAAATGGAGCTGTGTATTCAAAAACAGCTTCGTTACCAGGAGTACCCCAAGGGCCAGGTGGATTCCAAGATCCGTTGCCAGCACTCAGGCTAAAGTTAGCACTTGACCCACAAGTGAGGCTGCTGATAGAGTTACAGGGGTTTACGGCAGGTTGTGGGCAGTTTATGGTAACATCACCACTACTGCTAGTTGTGTTTTCATCATCAATAAGAATATAATAGGTAACTCCTGCAATTAAATTAGCTGAATTTGTTGCAGAAGACAAAATATCATCGATGTATGTCCAGCCTGTTGAGGAACAGTTGCCTGACTTGATGTACAAATCGACATAGTATCCACTACTGTGGTTAACAACGATACTATGAGGGCCAGATAGGGTAGGAGTAAAGGTAAATACTTGTTCTTCACCCGGTGTCGACCAGGGTCCTCCAAGATTATTCCATGCCCCTGCTCCTGTGATATTGAAGGATCCTGCAATACCACAATTAAGTGGACTTACATTGCTGCAAGGCGTGGCGGTAGGGGCACCTGTTACTCTAGTTACTCCCAAGGTCATACAACTGCTTTGATTAGCGCAATTAAAACGGTCGATTAGTACTCGGACCGCATTACCGTTTGAGGTAAAACTTACCTTCGACTGTAAACCGCAAAAGTCATCGTTGAAAGCAACTAAACTATTGGTCGAGGCATCGTAAACTGTAACTTGGGTGTCAAAATCGGTATCGCCACAGGTTTCGAAACTGTAAACAGATCCTGCTTGCAAATTATTTACCAAACGATATTCTCCCCCATAGATGCAGGTTGATAGTGTGACAAGTTGACCTACTGTAACAGGGGCTGATGAAGTTCCAAATTGTGTGTTGTTATTAGGGCACTGTGCCTCAGTTTGGACAATAGGAAGCAATAGCACGAATAGTGCTGCAATAAATTTTATAAAGGTTTTCATAGTGCTTATTTTTGAATTTTTAAATCATTCGCCAGACGCTCTTTCTGAGGAATAGGAGTGGAGGAGGTTTGTACCATCTGATCATACTGATGTGCGTGTTGATTTATCCACGCCTCTTTGAGGGCATGATAATTTTGATCATCAGCCGATTTGTTTCCAGTTTGTGTGTAAACAGGAAAAGACAAAATCGATGGGAAAATTGACCTGATTCTAGGTCTCGACGGTGTAGCATCTGTAATTATATCCCCGTTTGGTAAGATTGCATTTGGAGATAAATTTTGATTAGAGTTAAACCAAGCAGCTTTTTCTTCTTTTGAAGTGAATTCAGGAACGAATTCTGATTGTCCGCCTTGGTTTAGATAGACTTCTTTGTGATTTTTAATCCAGGTTTGTTTGTTTAAGTCGTTTTTGTTGGTTTGTTGACCCCATGCTGTTGTGTAGCCTATTGTGATAAGACTACTACACAGGATAATTGTTTTGAATGTTTTCATGTTACTTAAATTTAGATGATTTAATTGGGTTAAGGTCTAATCTAAGTTTATGAAATTCTGGGAGCTTAGTTTTGGATACTTGTTTTTGGAATAGTTAGGAATAAACACAGGTATTAACCCATATTTTTGGCGATAAAAACAAAGTTAGAATTGTTAGAAATTAAAAACTATACATTCAGTTAAGCTGATATGTTTAGTGTTAATTTGAATGATTATTTGTAAAAGGGACAGAAGGTTTGGCGATTTTATTCTTCTGCAAAATTGGCGAAATGCATAATTTAAGTTGGAATTGATATTATTGCGCATAATAACATTTCAAATATATAAAATAATACGGATTTACTTAAAACTAATAAGATTTTTTTTAAAAAAATGTAAAATATTATTTCCAGCGCTTTTAACATAAAAAAAAGGCTACCGTATCGGTAGCCTTTTTTATTTTTAGGGGCTTATTGAATATTTAACCTTAAGCCTTCAGAGTGTGCTGTAAATTCTGGGGCATACATACATTGTATAGTTGTAACACCATTTGAAAAGTCGCCTTTATGATTGACCCTAAGTGGGTACTCAAAAACATAAGTACCTTTTGATAGGTAACTAAAAAAGAAATTAGTGGCTACATCGCCTGTGCTTTCATAATATCCAAGGCCACCTTGGTATTTGTATCGACTCAATATATTAGTTGGTTCTAATCCAGCGGCACGCATATCTTTCATATGTACATATTCCATATTGCGGTCTACTTTTAATTCGATCCGTACTTTTATCAAATCACCAGGCGATAATTGTTCTTTATCTACGGCTTTCAAAATAGGACCTGAAGCAGTATTGATTTGTTTAAATAGTTTTTTGTTGATTTTTAAAGGTGTCTCTTTGAAATGTTTAATTTTGTCCAAGTCTTCAAAGTATTGCCAGTACATGGCCCCCCAAGCAACGACATTATTGGGGTTTTTAACTTTAATTTTCGCCATTTGTGGCTTTATTTCATCAGGAGTCCAGCTTTTTTTGAAGTAACCAGTACCTGCTTCTTTTTTTACCTTGGATAAATCAAGTTTTTCTTTGCCGAGTGTTATCTGTATCTCTTTGTCCTCCGTCAACCAATTATCACCATTCATCAAAAGGGCATAGGTAGCTGAAGCGGTTGCTTTGGTTGTTTTCCAGTGCGTGGTTTGCTTGGCTTTCAACAGCCAAACCTTTAAATCCTCTACTGCTTTGGCATCTTTGGCCACCTCTTCAAATAGTTCTATCATCAAGGCGTGGGTTTCTACAGGCAGCTGATACCAAAAATACCCAGAGGGGTATTTCCAATACATCCCTAATTCTTTGCTATTGAGGGCATTTTCTTTGGCTGATTTTACAATTTTCATGGGCGTTTCTTTGTCGGCCCCTTTTCTGTGCAAGGCCAAGGCGATCATGCCCTGCATATACATTGATTTGTTCAACCAGTATTTTTGGGCTTGACCTTCGTAGTAGGTCATGGCTTCTTGGCATTTTTTACTATCAATTTCCTGTCCTAAAAAGAAGGTTCTTGCATACAAATAATGAATGGCTAGATAATCTAGATGATCATTATCGAGATAAGCTTTTTCGTCTTTGCTTTCCTTGGCGCGTTTTAGCAACTTGTTGTAATGCAGGGCCAATTCCTCATCAATAAATGAAATGGCCTTTTGTAGAACTTTTTTCATTTTGTCATCTGCTTCAATATTTTTCACACCCAATTTTTGCAAATGTCCCATACCTTCAACTATATACTGCGTAATGTACCAACTATGCATGCCACCCGGCATCCAACCAAAGCCCCCGTTGGCCATTTGACGTTCTGCCATTTTATCGCGGGCCTTGTTTTGTTCGTAGCTCATTTTGTTTAGATCGAACAGTAAGCCTATATTTTGCTTCTGAGTAGCTTCGTTTTGTGCGGCCAATACCCAGGGCGTTTCTGCTAGTAGCGCATATTTGAGTTCCTCATTTTTAGATAAGTTACTTTTTAGAGCATCTTTATCGATGTTTTTCCATTGCTCAAATACTTTTTTGATTTTGGGATGCGCATTAGCAACGCTTGTCGCCAAACTGTTAGCATAATAACGGGAGAATATTTGTTCGGTGCACTCATAAGGGTATTCCATCAGGTAGGGTAAGGATTGAATCGCATACCAGGCAGGGTTTTGTGTAAATTCAAGGCTGAGTTTATGATGTAATAGGCTATTTGATTTACTAGCTTCTTGCATACTTTTGAAGGTGAATTTTTTGGTTGTTTTTCCTCTGACAGGCAAAGGTTGTGTTTCGGTCACCATCATTCTGTTGCTTAAGACAGGTACCGCCGATTCCTCCCCATCTGAAAAATTGCCTGCTTGGGCAACTACTCGGTGTATCACTGCATTCGACCAATCAGCCGGCACCACTATTTTCCAGTTCAAAGCGGCCGATTGTTTGCCTTTTGTTTCGAAAGGAACAATAGCATTGGTGTTGATGAAAGCCGTATCAATAGCCTGCATCGTCAAGGCGTCAAAAAGACTGAGTTTGGCAAAACCACTTAAGAAAGAGTCGGTCATATTACTGACTTTAGCCGAAAAATAAAGGGTATCTTTTTGTCGGAAAAAGCGGGGTGCATTGGGCATCACCATTAAGTCTTTTTGGGTTAGCACTTCCCGTGTACTTGTAGCCGTTTTCAAATCTTGTGTATGAGCTAGCAACAAAAACTTCCATTTTGTCAGCGCTTCGTTCATTGTAAATTTGAGTAGCACATTTCCATTTTCATCACAGTGTAATTCAGGGAAAAAGAAAACGGTTTCGTTCAGATTGGTGCGCACTTTAATCGCGTCAAAATTATTGTTTCCATCTGCAGCCGTCATTTTTAATGAATCTTGCAAGTAAGCACCATTGTTGTTTCCACTCAATGGAACACTCAGCTTTTGAGTTGCTGACTCTTTCTGATCGTTCATCGCTACATCCATCACTTCTTCCTCTTCTACCATCGCTTCCGACATCGGTGCTTCAGCGGTTGACATAACCTCTGCCATTTTTTCAACCCGGCCTCTGTAATAATCGTATTCGTGAAATGAAAATCCATGCCACATTAGGCTTGGATATGCCCTTGATTTTGATGTCCCCCTCTTGTTCCAGCTGTACTTGAGTAGGTTGGAACGTACAACCGAGAAGTAATTAGAAGCGTTTAAGGCCATGCTACTACTAGAGGTAACATAAGGGTTAAATTTCCAGTTATTTGGTGCAAAGGCATCTAAAGAGGCATCGTACATTCCTGCTAAAACTTCAGCAGCTACTTTATCACCTTTGGGCCCACTAATTTTGAGAGTCCACGCTTCCTCTTGCCCCGGATAGAGTTTGTTTCTAAAAGTAGTGTATTCTATATTAAGATCTTTGTTTTTCCAGGGCACGTAAATAGTACCACTTTTTTGGTAAAACCGTCCGTGTTGAATGCTACTGATGTGGTAATGCAGGTTGCCGCGGTGTTTTTCTTCGACGGCAATTGTTTGTTTGCTTATTCCTTTTGGTTGAATCCATTTTTGATAGACAATCGCTTTGTTATGCTCAACTTCAAACAAAACCCAACTGTTTTGGTCAAAGCACCCAAAATCAATGCTGATGGTTGTATCAGGCTGAATTTTATAATGATGTTGTTTGGGTAAAAATAGTGCATTGTTGATAGGTGTAGATTTTTCATCACGATCATAGAGTGTAAAGAATTTTACTATTTCAATTGATTTGTTGTTCTTATCGGCAGTATTTAGGGTTACTTTGTAATAGCCCTGTGTCCATTTTCCGATACCGTCTAAATGGATTTTTTTCGATTTTTCTGTACTGAAAGAGTCTGAAAGTACTGTCTGAACTACGTCCCAGGTATTTTTGTTATTAGCCGATTTCCAAGCATAATGTGGAAACTTTTGCTGAAACTCTTTGCCCGTCATTACAAAATAATCAGGTAATGCCCAAAGTCGTTTTTTGTATACGGTGCCGGGTGTTTTTAGTTGTTCAATCTTGATACTTCCTTTGGAAGCTTCGTATTGGTAATTGAGGTTATGACTCTTTATTTTGATTGTAGTATCACTTTTCCTATCCATTTTGGAGGACAATTGCAAGTCAATATCCAAACCAATATACCCCACACGAACACTACTATTGCTGCTGTGTGTTTCGCCGTTGATATCGGTTACGGTAACTTCAACCCCATAACTAAATTCAGGGTTCCGGTCTTTTGGTATGCTTTCGTCAGCTAAGGCAGCAAATTGGATGGTATATTGGCCTTTTTTATCTGTTTTGGTTTCCCCAAAAATAATCACTTGTCGACTTCTGTTGTAGGGAATATTCCAACCCCAACGCCAATTCCAATAAGGGAAACGGGCTTGCCTGTACACGCGGTATTGTACTTTTGCCCCATCAATTTTGTTGCCTGCAAAGGCAACTGCCTGCCCCTGAACGGTAACAGTATCTCCTATGGTATAGGATGAAGTGATGGGCATCGCCTGAACTTCAAACTTGGGACGTTTGTACTCCTCTACTCCAAAGTAGATGGTGCTGTTGTTTTTATTGTCTTTCAAACGCATTTGCCCCAAAAGCCCACTACTTGGGCACACAAAGCTACCATTGAAGGTACCATATTCATTGCTGCGGACTTCAACTTTAGAAACCAATTGGTAGTTGGCATCATAAAATTCGACAAAGCGAAGGGCATTTTTGACAATCTCCGGATTTTTGCCATCGGACATTTGGCTTAAGACCAAACCTTTGAAATAGACAGTTTGACCCGGGCGATAAATTTTACGATCTAGAAAAAATTGGGTTCTTTCACGTTCATAGGGTTTGGAGGGTTTGTAATTGCTGTAATTATTATCGAGTTCGAGCACTTCGTTGTTGCGCGTCAAACGTACTACGAACCTATTACGGTAATAGGCATTTTTATCTTGGTATATCGTACTTTTTACGCAACCATTTTTATCCGAAATAGCTGTATGTATTTTTATTTTTTCATATTTTCGGAGCAGGCTGTTGTATTTGTTGACAAAAAAGACTGCTTTCACATCTTGTAGCGGACGTCCGTTGTTTCTGTCAGTTATATAAAATTCCTTGACACCTTGATTGCTTCGATGCGTTAATACTAGGTCAGATACATAAAACGTACTGTATGCAATGCCGTTTTCATCATACGAAAATGATTTGTTGGCTGAAACTGCCAAGATATACTGACCGTTTTTGAGTGGAGGAATGGCTACTTCGGTGCTGTGTTTTTGAAAATCACCATCGTTAATTAATTTTTGATTAAAGGAGTACGCTACCTTCATACGATTGATGAACTGCACTTTTTCTTTGCCATATTTGCGATTGAATTGCCGGTACTGTTCCTTGCTGACCGGTATCATTTTAACAAATACCTTGTTAAGATTTTTATAGCTTATCAACGATAAAATAGGGCTGTTTATACTGTTTACTTTTTCAGTATCTATGCGTAGACTTTTACTTTCGATTTGGTATTTTAGATTTTGGCAATTGATAGCACCATATGATTTCGGAAACGATTCAAGGGCTTTATTGCACCATTCGTAGGCCTTTTTAAGCATCCATCGATTTTGCTCAGATTTGCCAGACTGATAGGAATTACCCTTGTTCTTATAATAATTAGCAATTTTGAATGCTATATCTGTCGATTTTTCTTCGCTTTGGTAGCGCTTGTATAAGTTAAGTAGGCTGTTGATATAATGCCTGCCTTTATTCATTAAGATACTTTTTTGGTAGACATAATTTAGGCGCTTCAACTCAACATCAATGAGGGCAGCAGATAAGCTATCTTGATGATGAAATTGTGTAAGTTGTTGTAAACAAATTAGGGCTTGAAAGGAGGCAGAAAGGCTGTCTTTGCTTGCTATTTTAAGTTTAACAAAATTGGTAGCATTGGCAAAATAAATGGAATCGTTAAGATTAAAGGCATAGGCAGGTTTGGTCAGGTAATATTTGTCAGATATAAAAAAATCGAGCGCTCTATGTGCCAGAAAATCATAAAGCGAAGGACGTAGATTTTTGACGCCTCTTCCCTTAGAAATAATAGTGCTTATATCTTCTATGGCTATATTTTTAAGCGCTTCGTTGGCAATACTTAAACGATATAAATCATAGCTCTTTTGAGTAATTTTACGGATGTCCCAGCTGCGGATATCCTCCTGTTTGAAATCGGCTGTAGTGGTTCGATTTTGAAATTTGTATAGATGCTCGCGAAGGTATCGGTCGTACATTTCAGCTAGCATTGATTGCAATACTTGTTTGACAGGAAATGTGGCCTTCTGTTCTTCCTCCTGAAATCTATATATCGCTTTGACCAATCCATCTTCTTCCAGTCTAGCTTTGAATTTATTCAAAAATATAAGCGCTTTGATGCGTTGACCATGCCGAAGGGGGTTTGACACATCTTTCAGGATTTTTTCATACAACTTCTCGGTTAATTCAAGTGCTGTTTTGGGGAGAGATTCATTTTCAGCTTTTGTGATTGCTTTCCATTCATTATCATAATTAATAATAGATTGTGCATCGCACAAAAGAGAAAATGAAAGGAAAAAAGCTGAAAAAAGTAGCGTTTTGAAGGATTGCATAGTTGAATAAATTTATGAGGTAAAGCGATAATGTTTTAGGATTGTACTTTTAAAAATCCTGCAGCTTCAATAAGGTGGTATTTGCCTTTGCAATATATTACCTGAATATCGTAGGCATATTGTTGGTCGTCTCCGTTTTCCAATCGAATCTGATACTTTTGTATTTTAGCTGCTACACCACTAGCATAATCAGCATCAGATTGAAATTCAAAGCCCGTCGATTTAAAGGCAGAGGGATTTAAGCTAAGTTGTTGCTGAATGCCTTTGTTCAAAAAAATGCGTATGCGTTCTTTTTTATTCATTTGGTCTAGGCTATAATTGCGTTGGCCTTGTTTAGAATTTAAATAAGCCTTGGTCCTTAACGCATCTTGCCCCTTAGATTGTTTTAATAAGTCTATTATCAATGCATCGTTGTCAAGTATTTTTAGTAAGGATGTAGCATCTTCATTTTTGATGCATTCTACAATTTGAGAAACCATTTCGTCCATCGATTCATAGCTCACGTATTTGTCCGCTTGGTATTGAAGACCGTCTCCGCAGCCAACACAAAAAATTACTGCTATACTGTATAAATAGCGCATTATTTAAATTTTTTTGATTAAAAAAAATAATTGAAAATACCGTTTTGTCTTCAGTATTGAAATACACAACAATATCGAAAGTATTGCTGTTTTTTGGTAATTTTTGAGCGCATAAATCGTAAATATTATCATTCAATGACCTTTTAGCATGTTCTACCTATACATCTCTAGCCGAATCGAACCCCGGAAGTTTTTTTTCTAAAAACTGCCTAAGTATTACCAAAAAGTATCATTACTTTGGAGCCTAAGTCTTATCTGAATAGATGCAATTAAAGTCGTTTTTGGTGTGCGCCATTGTAGGTTTTAGTAAACAAAAAAAGCCATGAGTAGGTACTCACGGCTTTTTTAAATAGATATCTCCAGCTTATCGTTTGATTACTTTAATCCGCTTCTGACCAATTTCTACAATATAAATACCACTATCCCAGCCTTGACCCAAGCTAAGGATACCGGCATTATCCGCACACCAACCATTTTCAATGGATTGACCAAGGCTGTTAAATACGCGATAACCAAGTGCTTTTGTTTGTTGATTGGTTTGGTATTCAATGTTTATTTGCTGCTTGAAGGGGTTGGGGTAATAGTTTAATTCAATCTCATTACCCTCTAGACTTAAGCCAGAAGTGGTAACGGTATCAGTTATTTCAAACCAATCAACCAGAAGTTCCATGGCAGTTTGACTGTCATCGTTCCCTTTAAAGTATACACGCATATTTGAACTCAAATTGATGTAGTCTTTGATGCGTATTTTTTGATTTGTAGACCATTCATAATTAGGTGTTGTCGTGAACATCAAGGTAGCAAATGTGCTACCATTCGTCATAGATACAACAAAACTATCCAAGGGACTAGCCGGCCAGTTGACATTCATAAAATAATAAAAATTGAGGTGAGGGTCGCTGTAATTAGATAAATCCATAACCGGCGAGGCTATCGTAGTATAGCCATTATCAATGTCATCAGCACCATGTTGTCCGTTTCCGTTGTTGCCAGTTATCAAACAGGATGTTCCAATATCCCCTACAATATCTCCTTCGTCGGGCAGTACAGTACCTTGCCAGCTACTGACATTTTCAGGTACGCCCCTTTCCCAACGTCCGGTAGTTGCAGTTCCAGATTCTGTCCAGCCATAGTCCAAGACAAATTCATCTTTATATCCTTTTAAAAGGGGCAAAATTAAGTTAGGAACGTTCGATGAGTCACTTGCATCTATATTAAATTGTCGTGCATGATTGCCCCAGTTGCCTGCAACAATTTCGTAGTCATTATCCGGGAATATAGTTGCATTAAAGTTTCCATTTGCATCGGCATTAACTGTATAGTCGTACAAGGAACTTGTCATTCTGATTTTTGCATTTGGAATTCCAATGTTTTGATCGATGCTATCAACAACCTGCCCATTGATTGTAAATGCTATAGCAGGGACCAATTGAACATTTTGAGTAGTAAGTACTCCATTACTTAATATTACACTTAATGTTTGAGGTATATAACCTGCTTTCTTGTATTCAACGGTATAGGTGCCCGATAATCCAGTTCCTGTTTTGTATAGACCGTTCAGGTCGGTATTATCCTCTTGTTGGTGGTTGATGATATTAACTTGTACATCAAATAAATTGGCCCCGCTTTGTTGGTCTGTTACTTGTCCTTCCAACCAACAAGCTCGTTGGTAATTGGGCTGAAGCACATACAATCCTGAATTAATGTCAGATATATAAATAGAACCCGACGGGCTAAAGGGGTAAGCCCCCCAAGCACCATAAAAGCCCGTTTCAGGTTGGGCAAAATAGGTATCGTAGCGGCCTACTTCAATAAGGTTATTAGGGCGGCTTGCATCTAGTATTATCAATCCATCAGTGTAGTAGGAAATCACTAAATAATCATTATAGGTGTGTACATTGTGTGGAATGGTACTTGGATTCGGGGTTCTCCATCGATCAATCTCAGATATGTTACCCATGTCAGAAACATCATAGGAGCCAATCCATGCCCCCGATTTTTCGTCAGTCGTAAACAAACTATTCCCATCATCAGAAATCCACGCATTGTGGCAAAAATCTCTAGGCGTGGTCTGATTGGCCAAAAAACTAATGTTGTTTTTGTTACTAACATCATATACTGAAAAAGTACCATCGTTGATGTCGGAAGTCCATAGAGTGTCTCCTCGGGCGTAGGCGTCGTGGGCATAAATAGCGAGGGTTGCGTCGGTAAGGATAGGTACTCCGGGTGTCGATTGAACATCTAAAATAAACGTTTCACCTGAACTAATGTTCGAACCTGCTATATAGCAATAACCGTTTTCGTCTATGTACAAATTATGTGCTTTATTAAGGGTGTCGGTATTTCCGTTAATGGTCAATTCAGGACGCCAAAACTGATAGGTAGGCGTGCCGGAAGGCAAGGGTGACAGGTCGATAATAAGCAAGCCATCTTGTCCTTGGTCGCAGGTTACGTAGGCAAAATCTCCCCATGTTTTTAAATCCCTCCAAATAGAATTGAATCCTGGTATGAATAAAATTTCAGAAGGACTAGCGGGGTTGGCTAGGCTTACAATAGAGGTGCCTGTTTTGGTCCCAACCAAAGCGTACTCAATTCCGCTATTGTCTACATATCCCCAAATATCGTTTAAATCTTGTGTATAGGGCAGGTTAGATACTTCTGTAACATTGAAATCGGCTAGCTGAGCGGAAGCGCTAAAAGTAGACCCAAACATGAAACATAGACAAAGTAAACAAAAATTAAATTTCATAAAAGAAAAGTTAGACACTCAAATTTAAGATATTAAGTGCGTGTTATTGAATAGGTGCGACAATTTGTGTGGGGAAAATGTATGTGTAGCTGTATACTTGTCAGACCCATAAAATTCACAAAAAAATTGGATTTATCATAAAAATTGTTAGAAAATATTTGTCATTTTATACAAATAATCTATATTTGCAACGCATTAAGCGAAAATAGCTCAGTTGGTAGAGCACAACCTTGCCAAGGTTGGGGTCGCGAGTTCGAGTCTCGTTTTTCGCTCTTCAAAGGCCCTTTAAGTTTATGCTTAAAGGGCTTTTTTTTGCAGACCAGCATATTTTCTTTGAATTTTTTGCAAAGCTTTCAAAATTAAGAGATTCCTAAGGATTATAACGCATCAAGTCAGTATTGGTTGTATGGATTGTATACGTCTCAAAAAATATATACATTTATTATACAATTATAAGTACCCTAGTCTATCTTTATCCTATTATTTAAATTAAGGTTTTGAAAATGGAACAAATAAGTGTTTTTGATATATTAAAAATTGGCGTTGGTCCTTCATCCTCACACACAATGGGTCCTTGGGTAGCCGCTTTGCGATTTCTTGAACAAGTAGATGTCAGCTTAGTTGTAGATATGCAGATTAAGCTGTATGGTTCTTTGGCCAAGACAGGGAGAGGGCATGGTACCGACATAGCAGTAATGCTAGGGCTTATGGGCTACGACCCTAAAACAATTAAAACAAAAAAAATAAACAAATACATTCAAACTGTTTACGACAAACAACTCATTGAATTAAAAGGGCAATTTGCTATTCCTTTTTTGCCTGAAGAACACCTAGTTTTTGTCTATAAAAATTTGCCTGCTCATCCTAATGCACTTACTTTCAAAGCTAATTTAGCCAACGGTACAAGCGTAGAAGCTACTTTTTATTCGGTCGGAGGTGGCTTTGTTCAACAAGATGGTGCCACAGAAATTCCGGCCCCAAAAACAGTTCAATTTCCTTATCCAATCAAAGATGAAAAGGACTTGAAAAAATGGGTTAAAAAAACTAGAATGTCTATTTCTGAAATTGTTATGCAAAATGAATTGTCACTGCGTAAAAAATCAGCAATTACTAAGGGTTTGATGGAAATATGGACGACAATGGCAGCTTGTATTCACAGGGGATGTCATACAAAAGGTGTACTACCTGGTGGATTAGATGTAGAACGTAGGGCACATCGTTTTAACGAAAAACTGTTGAATGGAGTACATACTAAAGATTTGGATGATTGGATGAATTTGATAAAGGTGGTCAATCCTTCTTTTACCAATGTCGTCAATTGGATAAGCTGTTTTGCCCTAGCCGTAAACGAAGAGAATGCTGATTTTGGGCGGGTTGTGACGGCCCCCACAAATGGGGCGGCTGGGGTTATTCCTGCTATATTGATGTTTTATATTAGTTTCTATCCTAATCAAGGAGAAAAAGATATTATTCGGTTTTTGTTGACGGCTTCCGAGATAGGAAGTTTATTTAAAAAGGGGTCTACTATATCAGCAGCTATGGGTGGCTGTCAGGCTGAAATTGGCGTTTCCTCTGCTATGGCCGCTGCTGGATTAACAGAATGTTTGGGAGGTAGCGCCGAACAAGTGCTTATTGCTGCCGAAATAGCTATGGAACATCATTTAGGGCTTACTTGTGACCCTATTAAAGGTTTGGTGCAAGTGCCTTGTATTGAACGAAATACAATGGGGGCTATGAAAGCATTAACTGCTTGTCAGATAGCACTCACTTCTGATCCTAAAAAAACAAAGGTTAGCCTAGATAATGTTATTCAGACCATGAAACAAACGGCTGTCGATATGCACGAAAAATACAAAGAAACTTCAGAGGGAGGGTTAGCGGTAAATGTTTCCGTTGTTGTACCTGAATGTTAAAAAAAAAGCTACTGATTATCTCAGTAGCTTTTTTGGTGTAACTATTTGTGGATTAATTTAGAGTGTTTCTCCAAACTCCTCCTCGAATCCTTCAAATTCATCTTCAGCATCTAAGCTTTTTTCTATCTCTTCCATTATTGTCTCGCGATCTTCGTAAACCTTATTGGCAATCTCTATCAAACGTTTGAGGCTATTTATATCTGAACTCTGCAAAGATGTTTTTAGTGCTATGTTGCTACCCTTGCAAAGAATTCTGATGTCCTTTAGTTCGTTGTATTCTATCAACATTTTTGATAAGGCAATGTCGGAAGCATCCATCATAGAATTCATCAATTGATCTTCGTACTTTTTAAAAGAATCATAATTGAAATACATACCCATCCATCCTTTTTGCATTTCAGCGAGTATCTCATTCGAACCCTCTTTCAACGACTTGTTGATTAAGTCCATAGAGTTAGAAGCCAAAAGTACATCATCTTTTAGGTGTAATACCACTTTTGAAGGTTCCTTATCAGGGTCATCCATAGATTGTCCACCCATCATAACATAATGTTCGCCATCTTTTACAATACCAGCTAAAACACCATACTTGTCGACCAAGCCTTGAACAAAGGCTTTGTCTTTAACACCGAGTGCCATGATTATCTGAGGTTCTTTTCCCTCAGAAATTGAAGGGTAGGCAGCCATTGCCATGTCTCCGGTAATGCCATCTTTGATAGAGGCTAAATCTAATTGGAACATTTTAAGTTGACCGTCGATCATTTTATCAAAGCCGCGCTTTGAAATAAAATTGAGGATACCTGCGGGGTCAATACCCAAAGAAGCAGCCATACCTAGATTTTCTTGTGGAATGTATTTAGAGTAGTCAACCGCTAGTTCAGAAGCCATAAAATCACCCATTTCTTCCACCAAAGCTGGGCTAAAGTCGAAGTTTACACCTGCATCAATCTCTCCTTTCTGAAAGTCATAGTAGGCAGACATAAAGTTATCGGTCAAAATGCTTTCGGAAAGTTGGGCCATTGCGAGTCCACTCTTAAGTTTAGCCTCTGAATTATTTTCCTTCATTACAGAAGCGACAATTTCATCCGCTTTCATCCAAAACATGGCATCTTTACCTTCTTTGAAATGCTTGTTAAAATTTTCGTTTGAGCGAATGTTATCGCCTGAAGGATTCAGTATTGCATCAATCTGTGCAGCTTCGCCAAAATTAGTAATAGCTAGTAATTGGTCGTTATAGATCAAAAATGTTTTATTATTGATGCTAACTTTTGTGTAGTTCTCTTCTTTGCTTACAGGGAGTTTCTCTTTTTCGTAGGCTTTTTCAAGAATAGCTTCTATTTTAGTAATGTCAGAGACAGGCAACATAAGGGCAAATTCGAGCCCTAAGTTTTCTTCCTTTTCTTTGTTGATAGCGGCATAAATACCCATGTTGCTGTTTAGGTCAAATCCCGTAGAAGCAGGGTCTTCAAAAAAAGCCTTGGCCTCCGAGGATTCTTTTTCTAGTTCAGTAAGCATATCCTGGTAAAAACTCGTTTTAATAAGAGCCTCCATATCGGCTTTCTCGAAAAGCTGCTTGGTGTTCATTAACATGACCATGCTTGCATTAGCCGGGATTGAGTTTTCGACTCCTTGCGCGCTCGGCGTTGTATCACTGCAAGAACTCAAGGAAATAAGGGTGATAATAGCAAAAGCTGCTATCCAATTCAAAGTTGATTTAAACATTTTTTTTAATTAAAATTTTGAAAATTGTTGTATATGTTTTGAAGCAGTATATAAAGGCTTATATTCGTCTTTATCAGCCTATAATGGCCCATTATTTGTGCCTCAAAATAGTTATTTAAAATCAAAAAAACGAACAAACTTTAAATGAATCTACATTATCTTAAGAATCTAGTCCTTTGTTTAATTAGCAGTTTATTCCTAAATGCTTGCAACAATGAAACAAATCTTGCCGAAGGTGGGATTATCTTTGAAGATATTCCGCCAACGCACCAGTTTGATACCACCGTAGGATATTGTTACCAAATAGCTGATGCTGAATACGAAGAACGGTATGCTTTGCATATTAGTGGGAACAGATTAGAGGGAAAAGGGTCTCGTATTCAGATAAAAAACCAACAAGTTACGCTCGTGAAAGTGTTGGGTCAAATTAATGGTTCTTCTGTTAAAGTTGAACTTACTACAAATGAATATCGAACGCCTGAAAATACGTCAACTGTATACGAACAATGGACCCTAAAAGAAGAGGATTTAACAATACAACAGGGGTCCGAATTTAGAAATAAAATAAATGGGCTACAACTATTACGCGTCAATTGTGCTCAGCAAAGCAACAAAGACAGTACAAAATTTGATTCGTTTAATGGGTTTTTTGAAGGGTATGCTGTTGTTTCCAAAAATGGTCGTTATGGTTTAATTAATAAAAAAATGGTTCTTACAATTCCGTTTAGATACGCCGATTTAGGTGTAGTCAACGAAGGGTCTATCGTTTTTTATGATGAAAAAGAAGGAAAAAAAGGCCTCTTGGATGTACAAGGAAATGTGCTAGTTGCAGCCGAATATGCCGAAATTCATTGCTTTAATGAAGGATTGGCAGCTTATTTGAATGAGGATGGTTTATGGGGGTTTATGAATAAAGCGTTGAAAGTCGTGATTGCGCCTCAGTTTATTGGAATTAATTTCTTTTTGCCCGACCCAAGTCGTCACCCCTTCAATGAGGGTTTGGCGAATGTTCAAATGCAAAATCAACGATGGAACTATATCAATAGGCAAGGCAAGGTCGTTATTCCTGGAGATTTTATGTTTGCAGAGGCTTTTGAGGCAGGAAAAGCAAGAGTTTTTAAAAACAACAAATGGTATTATATAGATCGCTCGGGGCAATGTATTGTTGATTGTGATGCATCAGATTAAAACAAACCAATTAAATAAAAGTTAATTTAGTTTTTTGTTTCAAGTGTTTGTTTTTATATTGAATGAATCTCCTAATACCTCCGGTTAAAACAGCCGCTTTAGCCGCTTAATTATAGTCAATATGAACTACTTTTTTTTACTCATTCTATTTTTTTTAAGCTATCAATTTAGTCAGGCACAACCACCCGAAGGACACGATATCAATTTAGTCCCAAATCCAGATTTCGAGGCTTTAATTGGACGTCGGCCAGAGTCAGATGTAGATGGTTCCGGGATTTTTAGATACAATGTCGTAGGCTGGAAAAGTCCAACTCAAACAACTCCCGACATTAAAATAGCGCTCCCTTCTCAAATCAAAAAAGCCAAAAGAGACTACGGAATTGATTTGGATAAGCCGCGCTCAGGCTATAAAATGGCTGGAATACTAACGCACAACCCCGAGTCAGAACGCGACGATACCTATCGGGAGTATTTGCAGATAAAGCTTAAAAAACCCCTGAAAAAAGGGGAGGAGTATTACTGCGAATTTTGGGCCTGCAGGGCGCGTCAATCTAAATACATCTCCAATAATTTAGGCGTTGCTTTATCGCCCACATGGCTGAGTGAAGAAGGCTATTTACCACTCACTAAAATCAAACCCGATTTTAATTACGATGCCCTCATTAACGAAAAAGGACGAACTTGGCAGCGCATTTCTTTCACTTTTGTATCCCCAAATCGATCAGAATACATTTGTATAGGCAATTTCTTTGGCAATGATAAAACCAAAATGATTGAAGCAAAAGATGCCCCTCAAATAACGGCCGATGAAAAAGCCTTTAACAACTCTTATTATCTTATAGATGATGTAATGCTGTGTGCAACAACTGTCGAACCCGAACCCGAACCCGAACCTGTACCCGAACCGCCTAAGGTAGGCGCCGTCATCAAATTAGATCGTGTGTTTTTTGAAACAGCAAAATGGGCGCTTTTGTCTGAGTCTAACGAACAACTCAATGAATTGGTAAGTCTTATGATGGAATACCCCTCTATGCAAATCGAAATACACGGACATACTGATAGCCGAGGGAACGATTCATACAATCAAAATTTATCCGAAAATCGAACTAAATCTGTTTTTGAATACTTAGTGGAAAATGGGATAGATTCCGAACGTATGAAGTATATTGGTTATGGAGAAAAAAAGCCAATTGCCGATAATAATGTAGCCGAAGGTAGGCAACTAAACAGACGGGTAGAGTTTGTTGTGACCTCTATTGATGCTGAAAATACGACCATCGAACAATCTAATGAAGTAAAGCCCTATACCGATAATGATTAAAATAAAAAAAGACCTGCAAACCTACAGGTCTTTTTTTAGGGCTTGTACGCCATCGCTTCTCCAATACATTTAGGGTCTTGGAAATTGCAGACTTTGTCTTTGTAAGAGGGTGGCTAGATTTATCAAGGCTTCCACAGCCCCCTGTATTTTGTTGATGACAGTTATTTTTTATGATGGTCATAGAAAAGAACCTACAAGTCGTATTTGTCATTCTTTTGTGCGGCCTCTTTGAGTATTGCATAAATTCTAGATGCCAATTTGCCCTTTTTTTGCCCTGAAAAAGCCCCCTTTGACGCCGATAGTCAACAAAACTTCCTAGAACTTATAAGCCTATTGATTGCACATCAAAGTATCAAATTGCTTGTAAATTTTGGCATTACTTTGCTACGCTTTATCCGAAGCACAGATTGCAGTCATTACTCGATTTTATTTTAGTCATTTAACGGATGAACTTCTCGAAATTAGTTCTTAATTCGCTTGGAAAAAAAGGACAACTAAGTACTTTTTTTAAGTGGGCTTGGTCATCTCCTCTAGTGGCATAGCAGCGCACCAAATCAGCGATACTAACCGTAGAACCCGATGCTTCGATAAGTTTAATCTCATCACCAGCTTTTAAGCTACCCGATTGAACAACTTGATAATACGTTCCGTAGCCTGGCATTTCAAAAAAATGACTTAAAATATCTTTTCGGCGAAATGGAATGTTTAGTTTAAAACATGGAATACGGGGTTGTATGGCCTTAAACTTGACCGTACCCGCCTGATAAACATTTGCTAAATACACTTGAGTGTCTTGTAGGCCCTCGGTGGTTAGGTTTTCGCCAAAGATGCCCGGCGTCCATGCATCAAAACTGATGCTTTTTTTCCAGCGTTCATAATAAGCTTGGTCGTAGGAATAAATCGCCTTAAGGGGCCCTCCGTGGTATTTAGGTTCACATTGTGTATCTTTGTCAAGGCCAAGGGCGCCAACGGGTACGCTACCTTTCTGAGGACGTTTAAAAATACTGGTACGCACTTTTTTCCCTTCCCACAGGATTTGTTTTGGTAAGCTTGTGTTGACAGATAGTATACGCATATCAAATGGCTATTTTTGTAATCGAAAGCTAAGAAAATAAATTAGAAATATATAAGATGACTTGAAAATTAATTCAATTATTCAAAGAATATTACTCGAAAGAATGCATTTTTAAATAAGCAAAGCTCTTTGTTTTGATTTTTTGGATGAAGGTCTACTCTATACTCACTATGCTATTGTTTTTAAAAGTCTAGGTTGGCTTTATTTAAGTCCTTAATCAATAGGAATTCACTTCAATATATGTTTTGCCTTAGTCTTAAGTTTTTTATGGAGGACAGTTTGCTTTTAGCGGATTGCCCAGCCCAAAATATCCACACAACTGCTATTGCCTTTCAGCCTATTCAGGTTTTCCCTGCATTCAATTAATCGAATCGATGGGTTAAAGTGAGGGCCTGCTTCATTCGCCCATGTGCTAGTTCTGATATTTGGGCTTAGGTATGATTGGAGCGCTTATTGCAATAAGTTGCACAGTCTGTGAAGATATTGTAATATTTAGCGTCTAAAAGCAGTTGATTCTTTAATAATTGATATATTTGAATTTTAAAATAACCAATTAAAATAATCAGGAAAATGCTTGTCGATTTAAGATCAGATACAGTAACAAAGCCAACAGCAGCTATGAAAGCAGCGATGTTTGAGGCGCCTATCGGAGATGATGTTTTTGGGGATGACCCCTCGGTAAATGCCCTTCAGGAATATGCTGCCAATATGTTTGGTATGGAGGCTGCCTTATTTTGTCCTTCGGGCACGATGACCAATCAGATTGCGATTAAAATTAACAGCCATGCACCAGGTGAAATTATTTGTCATGAATTATCGCATGTTTATAAGTACGAAGGGGGTGGAATTGGATTTAATGCAGGATTAGCTAGTCATTTATTGTCGGGCAATCACGGAAGATTGAATGCGCTTCAGATCGAAAAGGCTATTCAACCCGATGATCCACATTTTCCGGAAACTCAATTGGTTAGTTTAGAGAATACCTGCAACAAAGGGGGCGGGACTATATATGACCTTTCAACACTCCTTGAAATCAAAGAGCTTTGTCACAACCGAGCACTTAAATTGCATTTAGATGGGGCTCGTTTATTCAACGCTTTGGTAGAATCGGATTATACGGCTAAAGATATGGGACAGGTATTTGATACCATTTCCATCTGCTTATCCAAAGGGCTTGCTGCTCCGGTAGGTTCTTTACTATTGGGCAATAAAAGAGCTATTCACAAAGCAATACGCATTCGTAAATTATTTGGGGGTGGAATGCGGCAGGCTGGTTTTTTGGCAGCTGCAGGAAGCTATGCTTTGCAACATCACATCGATCGTTTGTCAGTGGATCATCAGCGGGCCAAGGTCCTTGGAGATACGCTAAAAAAATGTAGTTTTGTTGCGTCGGTCATGGCTGTACACACCAATATTGTTGTGTTTCAAATTTTAGATTCCTTAAAAGTACCCGAAGTTCTTTCCGTATTACAATCAAAGGGTATTTTAGCAGCAGCTTTTGGTCCTCAACAAATTAGGTTGGTGACACATCTAGATTTTACGGATGCAATGCTTGATTATACGCTAGCTGTTCTCAACGACTTAGCGCTAACTTGATTCTAACTTTATTAAAATTGACTTAAAAAAAACTGTTTTTAACCCAAAAAAGGTTTAAAATGCCTTTAAACAGCATTATTTTAACTTTTTTTTAAAAAAAATAGTGCTGGTACTTTGGATATTATATATGTTATTGTACATTTGATTTCCTTCAAAAACAATATTTGAAAACATTTAAGTAATATCCAATTATTACTAATAAAACAAAATTATAATGAGTAGATTTGATGAATTAAAAGGTATTGTTGATGCTTTAGAAGCTGATTTCGGAAAGTTTTACAATGATAGCAACAATGCTGCTGGAACGCGTGTACGTAAAGGTATGCAAGAAATTAAAACACTTGCTCAGGCGATACGTCTTGAAGTACAAGAAATCAAAAACAGTAAAAGCTAATTTTACTGTACAATACATTCAAAAGCAGTTGTCCAATTGGGCAACTGCTTTTTTTTATGCTATAGGGTCGCTGCCAATCTTGAGGCTTGATTAATAGCGCGTTTTGCGTCTAACTCTTTTGCAAAATCAGCACCACCAATCAAATGAACCTGTATTCCTGCATTGACTAGAGGGTCCTGAAGGGTACGCAGCGGTAATTGACCAGCGCAAATGATGACATTATCTACCTCTAAAATTTCTTTGCGATTATTGCGAAGAATGTGCAAACCTTGGTCGTCAATTTTGATGTATTCTACCCCGTTCATCTTTTTTACTTTCTTTTTGTCAAGACTCTTACGATGCCCAAAGCCAGTTGTTTTGCCGAGTGTTGCTCCCACTTTTGTAGATCGACGCTGTAGCAAATAAATTTCTCTTGGTGAGGGGCTTAGCTCGGGTGCGATTAAGCCCGAACGTTGTTCTAAGCTCATATCAACGCCCCATTCTTTCATATAGTTACTTACAGTGTTTTGCTGCGTGTTGGTGTCGTGCGCTAGGTATTCAGATACATCAAAGCCAATACCGCCCGCCCCAATAACTGCTACGCGTTTGCCGACAGGTTTTTTGTCTCTTAATACATCCAAATAGTTCATGACTTTAGGATGATCGATACCCTCCAAGTTGATCGCTCTTGGCTGTATGCCTGTTGCTAAAAGCACCTCATCAAATTGACCTATCAAATCTTCTGTCTGAACTTTTTTATTCAATACTAAGCGCACACCCGTTAGTTCTATTTGGCGCTTGAAGTAACGAATAGTTTCGTGAAACTCTTCTTTTCCTGGAATTTGTTTGGCCATATTAAACTGACCTCCGACGGCTGCACTCGCTTCAAAAAGGGTAACATCATGTCCCCTTAATGCAGCTACAGTTGAAGCTGCTAGTCCGGCAGGGCCTGCGCCCACAACTGCTATTTTCTTTTTCTTTTCTGCGGGTAGATAATTCAATTCCGTTTCGTGTCCGGCTCTAGGGTTTACTAAACAGGATATTTTTTTCTGTTCAAAAACATGATCAAGGCAAGCTTGATTGCAAGCAATACAAGTGTTAATTTCGTCTGCACGATCTTCGATTGCTTTTAATACAATTTCTGGGTCTGCCAAAAAAGGTCTAGCCATTGAAACCATGTCGGCACTACTATCTGCCAATATTTTTTCGGCAACATCAGGCATGTTTATTCGATTGGTTGCTACAAGCGGTATCTGAACTTCTTGCTTCATTTTTTTAGTAACCCAAGCAAAAGCAGCCCGCGGCACCCTTGTTGATATAGTGGGAATCCGTGCTTCATGCCAACCTATACCGGTATTGAGAATAGTTACACCTGCTTTTTCCAATTCCTTGGCCAATTGAACAATTTCATCCCAACTGCTACCGCCCTCTACCAAATCAAGCATTGATAGCCTGAATATGATAATAAAATTCTTGCCTACTTTTTCTCTTGTTTTGCGCACAATTTCTAGGGGGAATCGAATTCTGTTTTCGTAGCTGCCGCCCCATTTATCCTCTCTTTTGTTGGTTCTTTTGGCAATAAATTGATTGATGAGGTAGCCTTCAGAACCCATGATTTCTACGCCGTCATAGCCAGCCTGCTGAGCCAACCATGCAGAATTTGCATAATCATTAATGGTCCAATTGATCATAAAACTAGGTAGTTTCCAAGCTTTGAACATAGAAATTGGAGCTTTAGAGGCACTTGGTGCGACGCAATAAGGGACGTAAGCATATCGACCTGCATGCAGAATTTGCATACATATTTTTCCACCTTCTTTGTGTACGGCTTCGGTTACAAGTTTGTGATGGTCTATTTGTGATTTTTTTGTCAATTTTGCTGCAAAGGGTTTTACAACGCCTGCACGGTTTGGGGCAATACCTCCTGTGACAATTAGCCCTACCTGACCTTTCGCACGTTCCGAAAAATAAGCTGCTAGTTTTTGAGGGTCACCTTCTTCAAGGCCAGTATGCATAGAACCCATGATGACTCTATTTTTGAGGGTTGTAAAACCCAAGTCTAAGGGGGCTAATAAGTGAGGATATTTGCTTGATTTCATTGATTGTAAATTTGGTCTTTAAAATGAGTACCCCAATATAAACAATTTAGTTTAATCAAACGATTGTTTGGTAAAAATATTCCATTAAAATCGACCTAGGTCTGCGCCTATCTAGCCAAAAATTAAAAGACGGGCATAGATGGAGAATTGTATAAAAATTTAGCGACAGTAGGGCCTAGGACGGTTCGTCTAGTTGTTCGGATGTACGACCAAAACGACGTTCGCGCAACTGAAAATTAAGTAGCGCTTCATAAAAGTGATTTTTTCGGAAGTCTGGCCAAAAGACAGGACTGAAATATAGTTCGGCATAAGCGAGTTGCCACAGCAAAAAATTACTGATTCTGCTTTCGCCACTGGTACGTATCATCAATTCCGGGTCGGGGAAATCTTTGGTGTATAGCGCCTTAGAAATACTAGATTCATCGATGTTTTCGATCGGTAGATGACCCGCCTTATGCTGCTTGGCAATGGATTGAACTGCAGCAATTATTTCAGATTTAGAACTGTAACTAAGGGCAAGGATGAGCGTCATTCTGTTGTTGTCCTTGGTGCTTTCTATGGCCTCTTCTAATTCTCTTTGTGCGGCCTTTGGTAACATCTGTGTATTGCCAATAGTGCGCAAGCGAATATTGTTTTTGTTGAGGGTGGCAATTTCTTTTCGGATAGTTGTAACAAGTAAAGTCATCAAGGCATTAACTTCAAAGCGTGGTCGGTTCCAGTTTTCGGTTGAAAATGCATAGAGTGTCATGTATTGTATGCCTAGTTCTGCTCCCGCTTCGGTAACTTCACGCACGGATTGAACGCCATTCTTATGACCAAAAACGCGGGCTTTTCCTTGTTGCTTAGCCCATCTTCCATTGCCATCCATAATGATAGCAACATGTTTGGGAAGATTCTTTAAATCAATCTTGTCTTTAAGCTCCATTAATATAAATTTTCACTAATTTTGTTATTTACGACATGCAAAAAAGATAAAAATTAATTTGATAGGGAAATTGCATTTGTAGATACAAAGTTAAAATAATTTATCAAAAAAACTATTCCCCCGAACACTTCCCTTAATTCATTTGTTAATGCCACAGTTTTGAGCTACAAAATCAAACTTCCAGAATTTGAGGGTCCTTTCGATTTACTTCTTTTTTTTATTGAAAGAGATGAAGTGGATATATACGATATACCTATTTCTTCGATTACCAATGATTTTTTAGCCTATCTCAAACAACTAGAAGAGTTAAATATTGATACTGCCTCTGAGTTTATTTTGGTAGCATCAACGCTGATGCGCATTAAATCTAAAATGTTATTGCCTAGAAGAGAAATAGACGACCAAGGTAATGAAATTGATCCGCGGCAAGAATTAGTCGAGCGTTTGTTGGAATACCGTCGTTATAAGGCTGTTCTAGACGATTTACGCGCACTTGAAAAACAACGATCTGAACAGCATCATCGAGCTAATTTAGTGTATGAAATTCAGGAAATTGCTAACAAAGTTATGGCGGATGCTGAATTAGAGGAATTGTCCCTTTTTAAACTACTCAAAGCCTACGAAACAATTGTGTCTAATTTTGAATTCAGAATGGAGAAGACCTCGCATACGGTTGTGCAATACCAATTTAGTATGGAAGAACGCAGAGAATTTCTGTTAAAAAGTCTTAATACTCAAAAGAAATTATCTTTTAGGACTATCTTTATAAGCTGTAAAAACCGAATGCATGCCATTTTTACTTTCTTAGCTCTATTAGAGTTAATGCAACAAGAACTAGTAGCCTTGATTGACGAAAGAGGCTTCAATGATTTTTCGGTAAAGGCTACTATGCCGTTACAAGATGCGGGTTAGTTTCTGTAAATATTGAAATGATTTGGTTATTAATAATTTTTTGTTCATGAACAACACAGATTCGGTGGATGCACAATCAGAAGAAATAATAAATGAGGAGAATGCTGCGGCAGGTGCTTTGAGTTCGATTAGTCCTTCTCGAATTTTTTTGGCAGCCTTGATTGGGCTTTCGGTTGTTGTATATATGTTTTTGAAAGATTTCAATGCCGATGAATTTGGTAAAATTGAATTCAGTCAGCACGTCTTTTTCTGGATTGCTATGGCGAGCTTTTTTATGTGTTTTCGTCACTTTTGTTACATGGTTCGCCTAAGAATCATTACCGATGGTTTTTTTAGCTGGAAAAAGTGTTTTGAATTGGTAATGATGTGGGAATTTAGTTCCGCGGTTACACCAACTTCAGTAGGGGGGGCTGCTGTTGCCATGTTCGCAATAGCTCAAGAAAAATTAGCAGCGGGCAAAACAGCTATGATTGTATTGTACACTGTCATTGTAGATACTTTTTCTTTTTTATCGGCCCTTTTAATCTTTTTCCTGATTTTTGGACCTATCATGATACAGCCGGAATCGGTTACATTACGGCATTTAATAAACGATAGTCAGTGGGGGATTGCCTTTTTTTCAGCCTATACCCTGATGCTATTTTATGGAGGCGCATTTTTTTACGGCGTTTTGATTGATGCCAAAAAATTAGAGAATTTATTGCTTTGGTTTTGTAAGGTTCCTTTTTTAAAGCGTTTTAGAGCAAAAGCTATCAAAATTACCGATGATATGGACTTGGCTTCCCATGAATTGCGCAGTCAAAAGTGGAGCTTTCACCTTGGTACTTATTTGAGTACCCTATTGGCATGGGCATCAAGGTTTATGGTACTTAATTGCCTGATTATTGCTTTTGTAGCCTATTCTCCTAATCCTGAGGTACAAGCTCATTATTCTAACTTTATGCAGGGTGATTTAGGATTATCTGTTTTTTGGGAGCAAGTTTTTATATATGCAAGGCAACAAGCGATGTATGTTATCATGGCAGTAATGCCTAGCCCTGGAGGGGCAGGAGTGGCAGAGTATGCGTTCCAAACATTTCATTTTGATTATATCCCAACGGAAGCATCCGGAATCGCAGCGGCCGGGACACTCATGGTTATCATGGCTACTATTTGGCGTAGTTTTACCTATTATATTTATCTGTTTGTGGGGGCAATCGTAGTCCCCAATTGGATCAGCAAGATTATCAAACGAAACAAAGAAGAGGCTTTGACCAATAAGCTCGTTCAAGATAAAGGTAGCAGCACCTACGACTCCCTTGTAAATGAAGATTAACTAATAATTTTTTCCGTCGATACTTTTTATTAATTTCGATGCATACATTCGATTTTAATTTTTCAATATTATACCAATGAATCTATTTAAATTAAGTTGGAAATATTTAGCCGCCAAACCTTTGACTACCTTGTTGAGTATTGTTTTGGTAGCCTTGGGTATAGGTTTGGCATCTTTTATTTTTTTAGTCAACCGTCAGTTTGAGGATCGTTTGTATAAAAATATTGACAATATCGATTTAGTGATTGGGGCTAAAGGCAGTCCTTTACAAATGATCTTATCATCGGTTTATCATGTAGATGTACCTACCGGAAATATCCCTCTTAAGGATTGTGCAATTGGTGTATTAAAAAATCCCTACATTGAGAAAGCAATACCCTTGGCACTTGGAGACAACTACGATGGCTACCGAATTGTCGGTACCGACCAACAATTTGTAGATCATTACAAAGCTAAGATAGCTCAAGGGAGTATTTTTAAACATGATTTGGAGGTTACAGTAGGATCTAGGGTTGCAGAAAAGTTAAATTTAAAAATTGGTGATACTTTTTATGGGTCACACGGGTTGGTACAAGATGGCGGTCATGTACACGAAACTATGCCTTACGAGGTAGTTGGTGTTTTCAAAGCCTCTAATCTAATTCTTGATCAATTGATTCTCACGAACGTTTCGAGTGTGTGGAGGATGCACGAAGGCCACGACCACAGCGATGATGACGGCCACGATCACAGCGATCATTCAGGTCACGACCACAGCGATCACGAAGGGCACGACCACAGCGATCATTCAGGGCACGACCACAGCGATCATTCAGGGCACGATCACAGCGATCACGAAGGGCACGACCACAGCGATCACGAAGGGCACGACCACGGGGATCATTCCGGGCACGACCACGGCGATCATTCTGGGCACGATCATCGTCCTAAGAAAGTCAAAAAAAATCTTCCTCCCTTATCTTCTGAAGGCAAAGAGATAACAGCTTATTTGGTACAATACAAAAAAGACAAAGATGGGAATACCTCGATGCGTGCTACTGTAGAGGCTACACTAATCATCGATGAGTATAGTCAATCAGCCGGTTATGCCAAACCTGCTATTCAGTTGCAACGCCTTATGGAAATGACCGGCGTAGGAATGTCCCTTTTGCAAAAATTAGCCCTACTGATTTTATTTATTTCCGCCTTTAGTATGTTTATTGCCTTGTACACCTCTCTTAAAGAACGCAAGTATGAGATAGCCCTAATGCGTGTCATGGGAGCTTCAAAATTAAAATTATTTGCTGTCATTGTTATGGAAGGAATTCTTGTATCTATCGCGGGTTATTTATTAGGTACTTTTGTAAGTCATTTATCAATGGAAATTATGTCTGCAGGTTTGGAACAAACGTACAAATATTCTTTTACGGGATGGATGTATTTGAAAGAAGAATTTTATCTCTTACTGGCTTCGGTGGTTATTGGTATTTTGGCGGCATTATTACCTGCTTATGAGGCCTATAAGGTTGATATCTCTAAGACCTTGACTCAGTAATTTATTTCGTTACTAATTTTATGTACTTAAAAGAACTTAAATTAACCAACTTTAAGAACTACGCTACTGAGCAATTTTCTTTTTCGCCCAAGCTAAATTGTATTGTAGGTGAAAATGGAATGGGTAAAACAAATTTACTCGACGCAATACACTATCTGTGTATGTGTAAAAGCCATTTTTTGGTGCCCGATAAATCTATAGCCAAATATGATGCATCTTTTTTTAGAATTGAAGGCGATTTCAACAATCAAGAAAAAGAGGACAACATTGTCTGCAAGTTTCAGATTCGTAAACCAAAAGTATTTGAACGGAATAAAATTCCTTACCAAAAGTTTTCGGAACATATTGGTCAATATCCACTTGTGATGGTTTGTCCTGACGATAGTATTTTATTGAACGGGGGGAGTGAGTACCGAAGGCAGTATATCGATGTTTTGTTGGTGCAGCTTGATGCGCAATACCTCAATCATCTCATTAGCTACAATAAAATTTTAAAACAACGCAATGCTTTTTTAAAAAATGTACATCACCCCTCGGAAATTGATGTAGATTTGCTACAAATTTATAATCAACAGCTGTTAGTCCCAGCAGCTTATCTTCATCAGCAGCGCACTGCTTATCTTAAGCAATTACAACCTTTATTTAATGATTATTATCGCGCGATTTCAGGCGATCGTGAAGCGGTTCGTTTTGAGTATTTTTCTCCCTTAAATAATTCGACGATGCAAGATCTTTTGGTAGACAGTCAGGAGCGAGATATTTGGTTGCAGCGGACTACTAAGGGCATTCATAAAGATGATATGAAGTTGTATATTCGTGATTACCCTCTTAAAAAAAATGCTTCCCAAGGTCAGATGAAATCGTATTTACTAGCTTTAAAATTAGCTCAATACGCTTTGTTGAAAAAATTATCTACTATTTTACCCATCTTATTATTGGACGATATTTTTGACAAATTGGATCAAATACGTGTTAAGAACTTACTTGAACTATTATTGCATTTTGAGTTTGGTCAGATATTTATAACAGATACGGATGAAAATAGACTTTCTTCCATCTTAAATACCGAAACATACAATAAATTCCGTATAATTAACGGAACTTCCTTACGCATATAGATCTAATTATTTTCTATAAGCTTAATGATCACTTAAATATATTAAGTTTGAAAACCTATACCTTTAAATACGCTCTTGTTGGAGTTTTCTTTGGTTTTAGCTTTCCGCTTTTGGCAATACTAATAGATTGTCATCGTCTTGGCTTGGCTTGGAATTTTGAATCTTTTGTGCTTATACAAAAGCAAAACCCAATTCATTTAATAATTGATACTGCGCCTATTTTTTTAGGGCTTTTTGCTGCTGTAGCAGGTATGCGTCAAGACAAAATTTTATTAATAAATAATAACTTAGAAGATGAAGTAGAACGGCAGGTAGCTTCTCTTAAACAATCTACATTAAAGCTAGAAAGGGCTTTGTATTATAAAGAAATTTTTCTAGCTAATATGAGTCATGAAATCCGTACTCCTATGAACGGAATTATAGGAATGTTAGATTTGTTAAAACATGATGAGAAATTAAATACACAGCAGCAAGGCTATATAGATACCATTCATGAATCTTCTCTTAGCCTTATGAACATATTGAACGATGTGCTTGATTTGTCCAAAATCGAGGAGAAGAAACTAAAAATTCATCCTGTAAGTATAGATTTAAATCAGTTTTTTAAACGCTTAATATCAACTTTTAAAGCTATTGCCTTGAAAAAAGGAATAGAATTAAACTACTATATTTCTCCTCAAATCAATCCTGAAATCAAGGTAGATGAGAATAGGTTGTCCCAAATTATTTCTAATCTTTTGGGAAATGCCTTAAAGTTTACCGAAAAAGGCTCTGTATCGTTGGTATTAAAAGAAACATATGATCTTTCTAACAAAGTTTTGTATAAAATTGATGTAATTGATACAGGTATAGGTATTGATGAAGAAAATTTAAAATATATTTTTGATGAGTTTTATCAATTAGATAATCAGTACAGGAATGGAACAGGATTAGGGCTTAGTATTTGCCAAAAATTAACAACCTTATTAGGAGGGGATATGTATGTCAAAAGTACTTTAGGAGAAGGTACTACCTTTTCTTTCACCTTTGAGGTTAAAGTGCTCGATAATATTATGATTCCTCATAGTAAAGATACTGCAAGTTCCGAATTAAAAAACTTTGACTTGTCGATTTTGGTGGTCGAAGACAACCCTGTCAATCAAAAAGTAGCTACATTAATTCTCAAAAAACTAGGTTGTAAGGCTATTATTGCCAGCAATGGAGAAGAAGCCTTGACGCTATACGAACCCCAAAAGTACGACTTGATATTTATGGATATACGTATGCCTTTGATGGACGGTTTAGAAACCACTAGGCGCCTAAAGTCTATGTATGATGTCTTGCCCCCTATTGTAGGTTTAAGCGCAAATGCCCTAAGGTCTGATATCGATAAATACTTAGCCGTAGGAATGGATGACTATGTTTCAAAGCCTGTCATCATCGATGACATATCTAAGGTGTTGTCCAAATGGTTTGATGAGTCTATTGTTTCTTAGCCTTCAAATCGATTAAGAATTGGCCAAAAGTTGCTCTGTCCATACAGTTGATACAATTGCTGGAATCGAGCATTCCTTTTCGGGCCGTCATGGTGCCAAAATGAATATCGTGTACGCCTTTCAGACTGTGCGCATCAGGATTTATAGCAATTTTGACACCCTGTTCTAGTGCATAGGGAATCCAAGTGTAGTCAAGGTCTAGACGTAGTGGATTGGCATTAATTTCTATGATTACCTGATGTTGTGCACAGGCATCGATTACAGCTTTATGATCTATCGGATAGCCTTCTCTTGATAATAAAATACGTCCGGTAGGATGGCCCAAAATAGTTGTATAAGGATTTTGAATCGCAGTAATCAGACGCTGCGTAGCTTTTTCTTTATTCATTCTTAGGGTAGAGTGAATCGAAGCAATTATAAAATCAAATTTAGCTAATATAACATCGGGATAATCAAGGCTTCCATCGTATAGAATATCTGATTCAATGCCTTTAAATATTTTAAAGGGTTTCATTGCTTCATTTAGTGCTTCAATTTCCTGCATTTGCGCCAAGACTCGGTCCTCCTTTAGGCCGTTTGCATAAAATGCAGATTGAGAATGATCAGTGATGCCCAAGTAGCCAAAGCCTTGTTCTTGTACATATCGAGCAAGTACTTCGAGACTGTTAGAACCGTCACTCCAAGTACTGTGTGCATGAAGAATTCCTTTAATATCCTTTTTTTCGATAAGATTGGGTGCTGTTTTATCCTTCAGTTTGAATAATATTTTAGGAATATCTCTTATTTCAGGACGGATAAATGGCAAACCCGCTTTCTCAAAAAGTTCGGCCTCGCTCAATCCGGCTAATGCAGCGGGTTTGTTTTGTTTCCAATCTATTTTTTCAGGATAAAAGTAATCAAAGAAATCTTGGTTAAACTTTTCGATACCCGTTGTCCAGAATAGGTGATAACCCCAAAAGCTAGGTTCTGTTGTGTAGATAATTACGGGTAATTCGGGATCAATACTGCTGCATTTATAGATAGCACTGCCTTCTTTGTGTTCAATTAACTTGACAATTTCCTCTTCAAAAAGTGCTTGAATATCCGCTTGGCCAACTATAATACTGATCGATTCTAATATTGGTTCGAGGCGTCTTATTTTACCGGTCAAACTTACCAATTTGTTCCCAAGAGTTTCTTGTATATCTAAGATTAGATTTTCAGCTTCTTCTTCAAGTTTGGCATAATGAAATTTATCAATCGATTGGAAATAATAGGCCAATTGACGTTGCATATTGTCTTGTGTCTTTTGGCCAAAACCTTTGAGGCCAGCCAATCTATTTTCTTGACAAGCATATAGTAATTCTCCAGGAGATTGTACTTGAAGCTCTTCCCATAACAATTTTATTTTTTTGACACCCAATCCTTTTATATTAAGAAGTTGAACGATGCCCGAGGGTGTTTTTTCTTTGTATTCCTCCAAAAGATTCATTTTACCTTCTTTTCTGATTTCTTGAATCTTTTGGCCAATAGCATCTCCAATACCCTTTATACTTTTTACTTCGGCTAGGTTCATACCGTCAATAGGGTCTGTGACCGATCGAATTATTCTGTAGGCATTGCTATAGGATTTAATACGGTAGCTATTTTCGCCGTGCAATTCCATTAGCTTGGCTAATGTTTGAAATTCATTGGCGTAGTCTTTATTATTCATGAATACAGATGTTTTAGCGGATAAAAGGAACGCTAAAATAGATAAAAAATTGATAAATCTAGGGTAGAGGCTAGCTTAATAATAGAGAATGCTCCGACTTTAGTTTTTCTGAGGGAACGGCAGCTAATATGGCTATACAGGCGCTAAGTATCTGCTGATACCCTTGTGCCGGCAATTGTTGTTCATGCTTGATTTTGATTAGAGACCATCAACCCATTCAAAGCAGCGATCTAAGATTTTTAAATTTGCTATACCATTCAGAAGAAGAAGCTTAGTGGGTTTTATTGTACTGAGTTGCAGATTTGCCATTCCAAAGGGTTTAGTGGCTTGTATGTGGCTGAGGGCAGCAGCAATTGATCCTAATTGGCTTGAACAATAGCTAAAGCAAGTTTTATGTTTTGAGCTTTATTACTCTGATTGAGTCGGTCAATTTTCTATTTAGTCCAGCATATCTAAGGGGTTAAAAGCAACTATCTAAACTTTTAAAACAGGACTTCAGTGTTTGTTTTTATCAAAATACTTAAAATATCGTTTAATGTCAATCGAACTATCTAAGGGGCATTGATCGTCGAGATATTGGGCGAAATGATGGGCAAAAAAAGGAGAGAGATACGACCCTTTTGCTCCCATACCATTGAATAAAAATAAACGACTAAAAACTGGATGTTGCCCTGTAAAAGGTTGTCGGTCTCGTACGGTAGGACGAATCCCACAAAGATGTTCTAATACCTCAAAATCTATTTTTAAAATACGCTGCAGCCGTTCTTTCAATGCTTCTCCTTCAGTAGCAAGGGGGGCTTCTTGCTTATATGTTTTATTGTAACTACTGCCCACCCAGTAAATATCATCTTTCCACGGAACAATAAATACCCCGTGTTTGACCAATTTGTCATTAGCGGGGTAATCAGGAATACGCACCATCAAAATATCACCTTTGGCAGGTAGAAATGGTAGATAATTAAAGTAGGGATTATGAATCGCTTGATATCCTTCGGCAAAAATAATTCTATGGGCTCGATGGCCTTTGTAAACAACAGAATCTGTTTGGATTTCTAGATGTTCGTGTTCAAACTTTTCTTCCAGGTAGCGTTCTTCTTGTTGTAATAGCTTTTTGTAGTTTTCGATTACTTTTTTCAATAAAATTCTACCTGATTGTCTAAATTCTACGCCATCTTCAACCTGTTCTAAAAACTGACGATAAAAAGAAGGGTCGAAATTCGGGTGTACATAAGCCTCCACCTCGGGATTACCCGAACGCATTGCCCAATTATTAACCGTATTGATGCGATCAAAAATCATCGCGATATTTTTAAATTCTAGGAGCTTAGTTCCCAATAGTTTTTCTAGGGATTGATAGGTTTGGAAGGCAAAGGGAATTAATTCATCGACACGCCAACTTTTGATGAAATGCCGACCCGTGATAGGATTGACAATTCCCGCTGCTACTGCCGAAGCAGCCTGATGATGCATTCGGTCAATAATGAGTAGTTTTTTGTGTTTTTGTCGTAAGAAATGTGCCAACATGGTACCTGCAATACCTTGTCCTACAATAATATAATCGTGCATTAGAATTGATTTGAACCCAATTTAACCCAAATTATTTAAAATATTAACTAAATCATTAAATTTGAAGCCTGCTTGTCAGTATCTTTAATACATTCTCTCACCTAAACAACATCTATGCGATTTTACCTTATTATTTTCGTGGCTTGGCTTAGTATTTTAACTGAGTCAAATGCTCAACAAAATCCGCATCAAAATATCATAATCAGCGATCAGTTTAGTCCAAACGAGCCGACGATTGCCATTCACCCTCGACAATCAAATATATTGATGGCGGGGTCTAATATTGATAATTTATACCTATCTAAAGATGGTGGCTATTCTTGGCAATTCAAAAAGCTACGTTCGACTTACGGCGTTTGGGGCGACCCTGTTATAGTACCCGATACAGCCGGAAATTTTTATTTTTTCCACCTTTCTAATCCTCCTGACGGAAATTGGATTGACCGAATCATCTGCCAAAGAACTGAGGATTATGGTCAAACATGGACAAATGGAAGTTATTTTGGTTTGAATGGAAGCAAAGCACAAGATAAGCATTGGGCAGTTGTTGATCAATCTAGTAATTATACCTATCTCACTTGGACACAATTTGATAAATACGGCGCCAAAGATCCTGCATTCAAAAGTTCGATTATGTTTTCGATGTCTAAAGATGAAGGCAGTACTTGGAGTGCAGCCCAAAAAATAAATGAAGTAGACGGTGATTGTATTGACAGCGACAAAACTACGGAAGGTGCAGTGCCTGCAATTGGCCCCGAGGGGCAGGTGTATGTTGCGTGGGCAGGGCCTGAAGGTTTGGTTTTTGATCGTTCGATGGATGGCGGTTTAAATTGGCTAGATAAAGATATTAAAATTGACCCGATGCCAGGAGGTTGGGATTATAAAATACCGGGAATTTACCGTTGCAATGGCCTGCCCGTTACGGTTTGTGATTTGAGTGAGGGGCCACATCGCGGAACCATCTACGTTAATTGGACAGATCAACGAAACGGTAGCAATGACACGGATGTCTGGTTGTCTAAATCAACTGATCAGGGCAATAGCTGGTCGGACCCAGTCCGTGTTAACAACGATAGGAGTCGTCGCCATCAATTTCTTACATGGATGGCCGTAGATCGCTCAAATGGGTTTTTATATTTTGTTTTTTACGACAGAAGAGATACCGAATCTACTAATACCAATGTTTATATGGCCCGTTCGACGGATGGAGGAGCGACTTTTGTAAATTTTAGAATAAATGACAAGGCATTTGTTCCTAATGAAATGATCTTTTTTGGAGACTATAATAATATCGTTGCTCAAGACAATATAGTTCGACCAATTTGGACACGCTTAGATGGAGAAAAATTGAGTATTAAAACAGCTATAATCAATGTTGATTCAATTGGAATAAATGCAAGCAAAGGGGTGGTTTTTAATCCTGATTCTATCGATTATGAGGTCAGTGAATTAGAGCGTATTTATGTTTCGTTTAAACTCAAGGGGACTCAAAAGCTACATTTATTTTTATTCAATGAAAGTGGTCGTAAAGTAAAGAAAATTTTTAAATGCAAAACTTTTGATTTTGGTAAACATATACTACCCTATACTGTTAAGGAATTAGACTTGAAACCCGGTCGATACTCTTTTCGGCTTCAGCACAAACGCAAAATTCTCAAAGAGCGATTTTTTCAAATTGATTAACGAATTGGATGCTGTCGTTTGTTTCTAGGTTTAGCAAGCTAATTTATTCATCAAAAAATTAAATTGTGACAGATAAACAAACCGTTTTAGTGACAGGTGCAAGTGGCTACATAGCCTCTTGGTTGGTCCGTTTTTTATTAGAAAGTAATCAAATAGTACATGCGACCGTACGTAGCCTCAGCAAGCAAGATAAAATTAAACATCTTTTGGATTTGCAAAAAAAATATCCTGGACAGTTGCACTTGTTTGAGGCGGATTTACTCCAAGCAGGTTCGTTTAAGTTGGCGATGAAGGCTTGCACTGTAGTTATGCACACCGCCTCTCCTTTCAAAATAGATGTAAATGATGCGCAAAAAGAACTGGTTCAACCTGCCCTTGAAGGTACAAGAAACGTTTTGGAGGAGATTAGTAATTGCCCTTCGGTCACTCGGGTTGTTCTTACATCAAGTGTGGCGGCTATCAACGGAGACAATTACGATTTAAAGACCAAGGCAATATCGCAACTCGACGAGTCTCATTGGAATACAACTAGTAGCCTAAAACATCAGCCTTATTCTTACTCTAAAACGGTAGCCGAAAAAGAAGCTTGGAGGCTGCAAAAAGAGCAAAATAGATGGGATTTAGTCGTCATTAATCCAAGTTTTGTAATGGGCCCCTCGTTGACAAATCGTGTCGATGGACAATCTACCCAATTTATGTTAGATTTATTGAAAGGAAAGTTAGCAATCGGAGCACCCGACCTGCATTTTGGTTATGTAGATGTAAGAGATGTAGCAAAAGCACATATACAAGCAATGTTGGTTAAAGAGGCTAGTGGCCGGCATATTTTGTGTCAAAACACCTATTCTATTGTTCAAGTCGCTGCCATTATTCAACAACTTTACCCAAAGCGTTTTAATTTGCCTGCTAGACAGCTACCCAAATGGATGTTGTATTTAGTAGGCCCTTTTATAAAAATGTCTTGGAAATCAGTCTCCCGCAATATTGGGCATCCTTTGGATTATAACAATAGCAAATCAATCAAACATTTACAGATTAATTATAAAGCTATCGAAACGACCATGAAAGATCATGTTCAACAATTATTCGATAGTAATTTGATTTCAGCCTAATTCTTTTGTTAAAAATAACCTTAAAACTTGACTTTTTGCTCAAGTTAAACTAATATTATTATAACAAAACAAATAAGATGTATTACAGTACAACCAACAATAACTCCTATTTTAATTGCTTTAATAATATTAAAGTACGGAGCTGATATGTAGATACAAAATATAATAATACTATCCGATAGCTCCTTTTTTAAGGGGCTATTTTTTTTGCACAATAAAAGCAGGACGAATGACAAACAGGACAACATCCAATAATTTAAATATGAATATAAATAACGGATTCAAGCCGCCAGGATTGTCATAGCCTATTACGAACTATTGAAAAGCCTGGACCTTGTCCGGGCTTTTTTTTTTAACTAATTTTTATAAATTTAAAATCTCATTAAAATGAAAAATCGTACCACTAAAAGTCAATTGCCAGTTTTAGATCGTTTAAGTACCGAAAAAACAATAAGTTTTGTAAAACAGCAATTTAAAAAACATCTTTGTGACGCATTAAGTTTACATCAGGTATCTGCCCCTGCCATTGTTTGGCAAGGCACGGGTATCAACGACGACTTAAATGGCGTCGAACGCGCGGTTCGTTTCCCTGTCAAAGATCAAAAAGAAAAGATAGCAGAAGTGGTTCATTCCTTGGCAAAATGGAAAAGAATAAGGTTGATGGAATATGGAATCAAAACAGGAGAGGGGATTCTAACCGATATGCGTGCCCTACGACCGGATGAAGTTTTGTCACCGATTCATTCGATAAGCGTGGACCAATTTGATTGGGAATGTTGCATTCGACCGGAAGATAGAAATATGGAGTTTTTGAAAACTACTGTTTCTAAAATTTACAATGCACTTCTTCTAACAGAATCGGATTTAGCAGTTTCCTATGCTATTTATACTGCTTGGTTGCCCAGGGAAATTCACTTTTTTTATGCGGAAGAATTACTGCAAAAATACCCTGATAAAAGTCCCAAAGAACGGGAACATGAAATTGCTAAACAGTATGGTGCGGTATTTATTATGGGTATAGGTGCTAAATTGTCGGATGGAAAAAAACACGACGGAAGGGCAGCTGATTACGATGATTGGTCAACTCAAAAAGATTCTGACTATCAAGGTCTGAACGGGGATATTGTCTTATGGAATCCCATCCTTAAAGCCTCTTTTGAATTGTCTTCGATGGGAATTCGGGTCGACAAAACAGCCTTGATGCGACAGTTAGAGCTTGAAAATTGCCAAGATAGGAGTGCTTTGAAGTTTCATCAACTTTTACTGAACGACCGTCTTCCATTAAGTATAGGAGGTGGCATCGGACAGTCTAGGTTGGCCATGCTTTTGTTGCAAAAACGCCATATAGGCGAAGTTCAAGTAAGTTTGTGGTCAGAAGACATTAGAGAAAAGGCTAGCAAAGAGGGGGTTTCCCTGCTATAACTTGTACCCTGCAAAGACGTTATTTTGTCTTTGCAGGGTTGATTTTAGTTGTTAAATTATTTGATCTTTTTATCGAGTGGTTTTAAGGTGCTTTTTTGGGCTATTTTTTTGTTGTAACGAATAGCGATGTTTATCCACCATACCCTTGCTCGTCGAGCAATGTAAGGTACCATAATTAACGCGCCTAGCATGGTAAGGGCAAAACTTTGGTTGAGCGTCAAGGCAGTTCCAAAAAATAGTAGGGCAATTGCGGTCAACATATAGAGGGTGTATAAAGCATATCCGATATACATTGCCCCCCAATAAAACCCGGGTTCGAGTTCAAAATCCTGATCACACACAGCACATCTTTTGTGCATGTTATAGACTCCTTGTCCCGAAAACAGAGAAGATTTAAATAAATTCCCTTGATGACATCTAGGGCATTTGGATTTTCGAATAGCGTACAATTTAGAGCCAGGATTAAACATACTAATAGTTGGAAGGTAAATTCAAAAGGGTAATTTTATTACGGGATAATTTTACATAATTTAAATGTTCCATCTTTTTTAGAAGCCTCGAAATTACTTCGCGAGAACTATTCAAATCATTGGCGATTTGTTGATGTGTAGTTTGAATAAACTGCTGACCAGTAAGTGCTTGTGTTTTGAGTAAGTACTTTAGCAGGCGTTCATCAATTTTTGAGTAAGTTATTTCGTCCACTACATCAAGCAATCTTTTAAACCTATTTTGAAATGATTGCATAATATAGTTGTTCCAAGAACTATATTCAGTCATCCACTCCGAAGCGAGCGGGGCGGGCAACAAAACAAGTTCTGTATTATCTTCCATGACTATAGCTTTGATATCACTTTGATTAGAGGCTAGGCAGTTTGAAAACGAAGAAGGGCAGGTATTGCCTTTAACCAAATAATATAAAAAAGTATCCTTGCCGTCTTCTCCACGGCTTTGAATTTTGATTAAACCATTTAAAACAATCGGGATATGACGAATCGTATCGCCGTATTTAATCATCTGATGACCAGCTTTTAAGCTCATGTATTGACCATTTTTGGCGATAACATCAATTAATCTACGGTCAGATAAAAGAGGTAGCAATGCCTGTAGTTTATCAAATATTAATGATTGCATAATAAGTTGGTAGGGTTAATATAAGGAAGCAAGAACCCTATAAAGATATAATTAATTGTGCTAAATTCTATGATTTGCCTGTTAAATAAAGGCCCAAAAAAAAAGGTAAATCGCTATTATCAATCCCCCGATGTGATAATATGATTTACCCTCTATTATGCATTTTTATAGATTTACCCAACGAATCAAATAAAATATTTAACCGTTGCATTTATAAATTTAATTTAAATGACATAAATGAAGTGTGACTAAAGTCACAAAAGGAAAATTTTATGCTTTAATGGCTTTTAATACTGCTTCTATTGTGCTAAAAGTATTCATTCCGAAGGGGATAGGCATGTTCGATAAAAAAACCTCGATTTTTTTATTTTTGCAATCTTCTATCAAGGTTTCTATTGCTTTTTGTCCGGTACTATCGATAGAACTCATGTAGCTTCCATCAACAATAAGGAATTGTATAGAGGGATTTGTTTGCTTATGCTGCAGCAGTATGTCTTGTGCTTTTTGTTCAAAAAAAGCAGCGTTTCCATAGTATAACTGATTTTTAAATTGTAGCAGCAAAGTATGTGCAGGTATCTTAAAATGTTCGTGTTGATAGTTGAATTCAGCTTGCATGTTTTGCCACTGATGTTTAAGTACCGAAAGAAAAACACCCGCAGCAATTCCCAATTGAATGCCAGCAAACAGCGTTAGTAAAAAAGTAATAAGTAGAATAAAGAAGTCACTGTATTGTTCTTTTTTCCATAAATCGACAGCATCTTGCATTGAAACAAGTTTAAGTACGGCGACCATAATGATAGAGGCAAGGATTGTTTTGGGTAAAAAATAAAAAACGGGCGTAAAGAAAAGCAAGGATAAAACTACAAAGAAAGCACTGATTAAGGCCGCTAAATTTGTTTTAGCACCCGATTGATTATTTACGGCCGACCTAGAAAAGCCACCTGTTGTCGGAAAACTCTTAAAAAAAGAACCGCCTATATTTCCAAGCCCAAGCGCAATTAATTCCTGGTTCGGTCGTATTTGATAATCATTATGTCCTTTTTTTACAGCTTTAGAAATAGCTGTTGCTTCCATAAATCCGATAATTGCCAAGGTGAAAGCCGCACTAGATAAGCTTAATAAAGCCTCTAAGCTAATCTGAGGAGGACTAAAGCCCGGTAAAGAGGCAGGTACAGTACCAACTACCGCCAAGTTATCGACATACAGACCGAAATACCAACTAACAAAAATACCAAGAACGACAACGACAAACGGCGCGGGTATACTTTTTTTGTATTTATTAATCAGTATAATGAGTATAATTCCAAGACCACCGATTAGGACACTATAGCTATTAAAATCTGATATGTTTATAAAGGACTGATAAAGAATATCGTGGAAGTATTGACTGCGTGCTACTTCGATTCCAAGCAAGAATTTTAATTGGCTGAAGGCTATAATAATTGCCGCAGCAGAAGTAAACCCACTGATGACAGGATGAGATAATAAATTAACTAAAAAGCCCAATCGGAATAAGCCCATCAGTAGCTGCACAAAGCCCACCATAAATGCCAGCAAGATGACTAAACTGATGTAGTCAGGGGATTCGGCTTCCGCTAGGCTACCAACAGCAACGGCAACTAATAAAGAATCAAGGGCAACAGGTCCTACGGCTAATTGCCTCGAGGTTCCCATTATTGCATAAATAAATTGAGGTACTATAGCGGCATAAAGGCCATAAATAGGGGGCAAACCTGCCAACATAGCATAGGCCATTCCCTGTGGTATTAACATAATACCAACGGTTATGCCGGCGGTGATATCTCCCTTTAGGTTTTTTTTCTGATAGTTGGGCAACCATTCAAAAATGGGGAAAAGTGATTTTAGCATGTTTTTAGGATTAAAAAGCGGATTCGAAGGTCCAAGGTCTGCAATTAATCTAACGAATTAATGTAAATGTATTGTTTAATTGCGAATAGGAAGCAAGCCCTTCCATTTTTTCTTTTTAGAATAGATAATTTTTCCATCAAAAATGATAAATTCGTTTATTATTTGATCCAAAAATCCCTACTCGATGGAATCCAATTCAGATTTAAGTATCCTTCAAAAAGTACTAGGACATGCGTTTTTCAGAATGCCTACTATCTTGAGAACGATCTATGGACCACAAGCAACTGTCAGTTTAGTAGGAGATGTTCAGGTAGATTACGGTAAAAATATTTTTGCTTACCTGGCCTCTTACTTTATTAAAATGCCTAAAAGTGGGAGTTATACCTTAATGCTGACTGTTGATAAAGAGCTCCAAAATGAGTTTTGGACACGTAATTTTCCCACGCAAAGCATGCGTTCAGAAGTGCACTATCAAAAGGGCACTGTCATGGAAAAATATAGATTTTTTCGATTTTTAATGCATGTGAAAATAAGCGATCGAACGCTTATATTTAATTTAAAGCGATCTTTCTTATTTTTTATGCCTTTGCCAAGACTCTTGTCGGTTCGTCCTTCATTTGTAGTGGTAGCCCAAGACAAAAAGCATTGTCACCTAGAAGCAGAAATGCATTTTTTAGGGTTTTTTCTGGCATCTTATTCAGGGGTACTACAACTACAATAGATACATTCGAACGGCATCTACAAATTATCTAAATTGTTTTAGATGGCTTTCTTTTTTTGTATAATATCCTGTAAAGGGCTAAAGCTGTTGATTTATGTTCAATTAGAAGCTTATTAAGTGGTGCATTCCTTTAAATGTTAGCTTCGAAACTGTTTTGGTAAAATAACACTTGTTTTTTAGTTAATAATGTTGTACATTGCTACATCATATAATCTGATAAATAAGATTATGTACTACTATCTAAACCTATCCACTAAACTGTAAAGAATGCCTGAATTATCTAAGGAAGTCAAAATAGAGTTGGCAGCACTTCAAGAACAACTAAAGGTATACCTAAAAAGGTTTACTAAGCTAGAAAAAGGAAGCGAGGATTACCAAAAAAATCTAGCCCAAGGCAAGAAAGTGCAGGCTTTGTATCTGCAATTAAGTCTGATGGATTTGACGGTGAATGCTGCTGCAAACCAAGAAGACACACAAGCGGTTGATAGCGAAAATTTAACAAAAAAAGAAGCGCGTAAAGCAAGGCGACAACAGCGCAAAAAAGAGCGCAAAGCTGCAAGGAATAAACGTCGAGAAAAGCGGTCCGAAATGCGTGTAGAACGTCGTAAACAACGCAATGATAAGTCCGGTGTCCTAGAAGAGGCATCGTTTCGTTTTGATCAAGTACAACAATTGTATGAAATTTTAAATGTCGATAAAATAACCAGCAATTTCAGAGATTATTTGGATGAAGCCGAATCTTTGCTTCAGAAGGCCAAGAACTTTATTGCCTTTGCCGCTGTTTATGCACCCAATCAGTTTCTAGACGAAATTGAAAAAGTGAATAGCTTTATAGAAAAAATAGAAAAATTTTTGGCGGTTGCTCGAAATATAAGTCATCAAATAGATGTTTATGGGAATTTAGCCAAAGAAGTGGTAGCTGCTACCTTAGATATTCCGAACAGCATAGATAAAATTAACGAGGGCGTTATCTCAAATGCTCAAAAAGTTCTGTCCAAGGCTAAAGCATTTATTGCTGCTGCCGACACCTCAGATGAAACCCTAAAACTCAATGTCGAGAAATTACAGGAATACATTCAAAGAGGTCAAGAGAAATTAATAGAACTTGAGTCTTTTGTGGGTCTAGCCCTAGAAGATGAAGATGGGAATGAGTTGCCTGATTGGTACGATAAAATTGCTCAACAATACGAAGCATTAATTGGAGGGCAAACGGATTTAATTCCTGGCACTAATATAGATGATAAAATTCTGCTCCAAATTTCAGCGCTAAAATCCTCAATAGAAAAGGGCTTAAAAACGCTCATGAACAAAGCGCAAGATGCAGACATTCAAGAGAAAATTAAAAATCTCGAAAGTTGGTTGGGTGTCTTAAACAAATTTATATCGGCAGTTACAGGTTTTGTTCAGAACATTAAAGAAGGTGATTTAGTAGAAATTTATTCAAATCTTAAAGATTTTAAAGCGCTTATAGATTCGGATAAAGATTTATTAGAAGGGACGCAAATTGACGACACCATTAAAGCTAAGCTTAAAGAGTATAGTAGCAAAGCGCATACTTGGCTTATGAACACCTTAACAGGAGGAGACCCGAATAAAGAGCAAGAAGTGAAAGAAATTTTGGGTTTGATTGACCAGCTAATTTTAAGCAGTGGCTCGATACCAGATCACTCAAAAATGTTCGCTGACGACGATAATCAAATTAAAATACCTGAGTTAACAGATGTTTCTGCGACTCAAATTGATGCAGTCCTTGAAAAATATGGTATTTCTAAGAAAAATGCTTCTTATGAGGGGATTTTGTCTGACATGAAAGATAATACCGAGGCTGTTAAAGATAAAATAACCGCCAAATATAAGGATGCACTCAAAAGAGGTGCAGAAGCATCTCTTGCCTTCAAAACAGCCAAGGATGATTTTGAAAATGCGGTAGAAAAACACCAAAATTATTTTAGGGCCTCCAATAGTATTGGTCTGGCAATATTAGAGGGTTTGTTTTCGGTGACAGGACTAGCTGTCAATACCTTTGCCCCTGGAGGAGGGGCTGTTGTTACTGCAATAGGCAAAGCACTAACAGGTGACTTCGAAGATTTAAACGCTGAAATTGATACTATAATACCCGATCACTTAGAGTTTATCGGCGATCTTACCAAAGATATACTTCCCGCTATTTTGCCCGAGGTAGGTTCTACAAAAGGTGATATACAGCTTGAGGGCAAAGAAATGATGCAGGGCCTTCAGACTCTTTACACGAATGGTGTAACGGTTCGCTATCAGGAAGTACTTGGTTTGCTCAGTTCGGTAAGAGGCAACGCCAAGGTGGTGGGTAAAAACTTACGAAAAGTAGAAAATGCAGAGACGATCAATGATGAAGACCTCAAGAAGGTACACAAAAAAGTAATTATCCTAGAAATCAAATGGTCTAGTTTACTCGACGAAATTATGGCTAAATATGTAAACATCGATTATCCACCCATTAAACGAAATAATGCAATTCATATAGCGTCGAGGTACCTTTGTTCATCCTGGTTGATAAAATTCCCCAAAAAAGAAATTCGTATTGGTAATTCAATGATTGATTTGTTTAACAATTACGGTGTTATGTCCGAGGCTAAAGCTGAGTGGGAAACTGGCTTTTGGGCGACAGCCGGAAGAAGCTTCTTTGGCTTTTTTGGTTCGGACCCTTTCGATTACCGCAAAGAATTGAATAAACTTAAAAAATGGGCTTCTGCCGAGCATGATGTACTTAAAACGACACAGGCCTGGTCAAAGGCTTTTTAAATCATCCATTATCTACTGCCCATTAAGGGCAGTTTTTTTTATGCAAAAATTTCATGAAGGAGTAGGTTTATTGATTAGCAACTCCAATCGAAGCCGTTTTTATATTCAACTAAAAGACGCTACGTACCCTATTCCAAAATGGCGAGGTGCTTGTTCTTTTTGGGGTGGGGCCGTCGAATCAGAAGACGAAAATGAGGAAGCAGCTGTTTGGAGAGAATTAAGAGAGGAAATACCACAAGCCTTGAATATTATTACGACAATATTACCCATAAATCGATATTTGGTAACCACCGAAAGGATTTCTTTCGGGCTAAGTGTGTTTGAGGCCTGTATCGATAACAGTCAATTGAATAGGCTATCGAAAGGCCCTGTTCATGAAGGAATCGGTTGCTTGATTTCGCAAAAAGACTTACTCAATCATAAGTGGATATTTGATATGGGCTTTATTTTTAAGTCTTATTTGGATGAACTCAAAAAAAACAACAAAAAACTATACTAAAATGGCTTAATTTTAGTTTAAGGAGAAGCTATGATCGATGGAACTATTAATATTTGCCGATTTTATACCAATAGCTTTAATTTGTTTGTAACTTAGAGTACGACCCAACCATCTAGACTAATTTTTATGAAAGCTTATCTTTTATTTATTTGTTTATTTATTGCTTGTCAATCTTTTGCCAACGAATCAGATAGCAGTCGATTCGTTGCTTTGGAAAAACAGATGAATGTATTGATTCATGAGGTTTTAACCAATACTAAATCTACACAACGTCAACAAGCTTCACTGCAGCTTAGGCAAATGCTTGACTCCGTTTTACGCATTCCAGGATCTTTTCATTATCAATTTTCTAAATTAGAGGGTGTCTCTATAGTACAACCTTCCGATGCCTCCTGTCGAATCTTTACATGGCAACTTTATCTAGACAACAACGATTATAAGTATCGCGGGTTTATTCAGAAGGCAAACGGCAAGGTTTACCCCCTAAAAGATAATTCAGATGACATGCGAACGGTTGAGTTTTCAGTACTAAAACCCCAAAATTGGTACGGTGCTTTATACTATAACCTTCATACTTTTCAGCACGATGGACAAACGCTGTATCTACTATTTGGCTACGATGTCTTTGGTTTTTATAATCGCAGAAAATTGCTCGATGTCTTATATTTTGACGAAAAGGGGCAACCTAAATTTGGTAAAGATGTTCTTGAAATGAAAGATGGCTTTGGTCGTAAACGCACCGTTAAAAGATTTTTATTGGAGTATTCTGCGTCGGTCAATGTTTCACTCAACTACGACAAAACCCTTGAAATGGTGGTATACGATCATTTAATCTATGGACAACCAATTCGGTCGGCAGGGCCTTCTAATGTGCCGGACGGTAGTTATTGTGGTCTGAAATTGAACAAATATGGTGTTTGGGAATATATAGATAAAGTCCACAAGGATGACCCTAGCAAGATACTAGTAGACGCCACTACCTACGAGAAGATGATCGGCACCGAAACCAAGCGAAAAGCTCAAAAAGATATATTCGGTCGCAGTAAATAAATACATCTATTGTTCTTAATGTTTCGAAAATAGCGCTGATAACAGTTTATTTGTTCCGTTAAATTTATAAATTAGCAAATGCTAAACTGAATCAAATAAATATGTATACATTGTGGCTAATGCCAGACAAAGCTACTTACCTCAAACTAAGTAAATTAATTGCTGAATTAAGCACGACGCACGACGCGCCGTCTTTCGAACCTCATGTTACCCTTTTAAGTGGTATTGTCGACGATTTGGGAACAGCCGTTAACAAAACCAAGCAATTTGCTGAATCCCTAACTAGCATTACTGCAAGGCTTACTCGTATTGAGTTTTTGGAATATTACTACAGGTGCTTGTTTTTTAGGACCGATGAAAGCCCAGCATTAATGAAGGCGAGAGAAGAAGCCGAAAATTTCTTTGACCACACACATATTCACCCATTTATACCTCATGTTAGTTTTCTCTACGGGTCTCTACCTGTTTTTCAGAAAGAAGCCATCGTATCCGATTTGGGCGCTGCTTTTTTGGTTGATTTCAGATTAACAAAACTGCGACTTGTCAAAACCCAAAGAACGCCCGAACATTGGGAATTAATCAAGGAGTATACATTGTAATTATTCTATAATTTCCCAAGTGTGGTCAGATAATAAACTGATGGTAGCTAAAAAGAGATTGAAAGGGCAACCTTTTCGTCCCCATTCTTTGGGTCCTACAACAGATAAAACGGCTGTTTCATTCGCCCTTTGATACAGGTGGTAGGTTTTGCCGATAAGCGGTTTAAATCCCATCTCTGAGCCATAAATAATTTCTGAAATCTCTATTCTTTTCTGTATTTTTTTTGCTTGTTGTGCCAATAACTGCATCTGCTCATGTATTTGAGTCAATTGCGTATTGGTTTGTTTGTGCATCGCCGTGATGGCATTACTTTTTGCCCTTCCCATGTCAATTGGCTTGATAACAACGCCGCCTACCGTGTGGGCATAAGGTAAATTGTGGGGAGATTTTGTGATTTTATCTTCGTCAATAGGATTTATAAAAGCTTCCTTTTTGTTCATGTCGCTGTGTTTAAATAGCTATTCGTTCTTCGTGTAAGATTACAATGATTAAAAACAAAAATTCATTGCTTTTGTTTGCAGTAATAGCAAGGATATTCTAAAATAACTTAGATAATAAGTCGTATTCTTCGGCTTATTTGTTGAAATTATAATTATATTTATGTGTAAACAAAAGGGGTTTAAATTAAAACATAATGAAAAATCAGATTGAATTTTTAAGAACAGGTACTACTCTAATGGCTTTTTTATGGATAATAGTCTTGAATTCTTGCCAAAATGAAACATCCTCAACGGCCACTCAAGGTGCTTCTGAAGATATTTCCTCAGTTGATTCTGTAGGTTTTCAGGTGAATGTGCATTTGGGAGGCAATACAGGTGGATTGAATTCTATTTTGAGTACCACTGCTATTTCTGGTCAAATATTAGACTTGAATGTACATGCAGGTTTGCTCGAAATTAGTCCCGAAGATTATTCTTTACGTCCCTATCTTGCTGTATCTCGACCGACTGTAACCATCAATGAAGATGGAACAATTTTGATGGATTTTGAAATTCGTGAAGCGGCTTCATGGGATAATAATACCCCTATAACGGCTGAAGATGTTGCCTTTACCCTGAAAGCTATCAAAAACCCTAAGGTTAATTGCAATCATTTGAGAGGTTGGTTCGAATTTGTAGAAGCAGTAGATATCGACCCTAACAACCCTAAAAAGTTTAGGATTCGATGCAACCGAAGCTATCTTTTAGCAGAAACGGCAATTGGGGCAATGTCTGTATTCCCAAGTTATTTTTATGATCCACAAAATCTGATGAGCAAATTTACTATTTCAGAATTAAATGACCCTAAAAACTTAGAGGCATTAAAGACCAATCCGAGGATTATAGATTTTGCCGAAGATTTTAACACCAAGTTTACGCACGATGCTGCTTCAATCGTCGGATGTGGGCCTTATTTTGTTGCCAGTATGTCTACGCACCAATATGTAAAGCTTGAACGTAAATCTTCATGGTGGGGTGACAATGTAGATGTCGACTATATAGCGGCATATCCGCAAACTATCTTATTTAAAATAATTGACGATGATAATAACGCACTTATGTCTTTGAAAGAAGAAGAAATTGACGTTATGACCTTTATATCAGAGGATGATTTTTCGGATTTACGAGAAAATGAGAGAGCACTCAGTAATTTTAATCTTTACACACCCGATGCTTTTGCTTATCGCTACATCGGTATGAATATGAAAAGTAAAAAATTAGAGAATGTTAAAGTTCGTAATGCTTTAGCGCATCTAATTGACAAAGATGTAATAATTGACGAGATATGTAATGGATTTGCTGCACCTGTTTATGGCCCTGTAAGCCCACTCAAACAAAATTATAATCCCAATCTGCCAAAATTTGGATTTGATCTAGACCGTGCAAAGGACTTGTTAAGCGAAGCAGGATGGATAGATTCTGATGGTGACAATGTACTTGATAAAATAATAGATGGCGATAAAATTGACCTAGCTTTGAAATTTACTTACCCTCAGGGAAAGCAATTTTACAAAGACGTTGCCCAAATCCTGAAGGATGAAGCAGAAAGAGTTGGTATCAAGATTGAACTTCATCCATCTGAATGGTCTGTTTTACAAGACGACTTAAAAGACCGAGATTTTGAATTGATATGTCTTGGATGGGGGCAGACTCCTATGCTAGATGATTTTAAACAAATTTGGCATACATCCTCTATCATTAGAGATGGGACGAACTATGTTAGTTTTGGCAACGAACAAACCGATCGCCTAATTGACTTAATAAGAGAAACAATGGACGACGAAAAGCGCCAAGAAATGTATCAAGTATTCCAAGAGATGGTGGTGCGTGAACATCCTTACATCTTCTTAGTTTCTCCTAAGTTGTGTATGGCTATTAGTAAAAAGTTTAAAAATGCTAAACCAACTTCGATGCGACCTGGATATTGGGTTCGTTTGTTCCAATTAAAATAGACCTTTGCTAATAAGGTTCTAATAATAGCACGTGTATGTTATCATCCCCCGATAGTGGTATTGACATTAATGACGACTTTAAAGCTTGTATTCAAGAAATGGAGAACAGCCAAAATCCTTGTTTATTTATAACGGGTAAGGCTGGAACAGGAAAGTCAACGCTCTTGCAATATTGGAGAAAAAAAACCTCTAAAAACATAGTAGTTTTGGCTCCAACAGGGATTGCTGCCCTCAATGTAGAAGGTCAAACCATCCATTCTTTTTTTGGTTTTCCGCCACGTCCGCTCAAAAAAGAAGAGCTAAATATCCGACGAAATCGACGTATCTTCCAGTCCCTAGATGCTATCGTCATTGATGAAATATCGATGGTCAGAGCGGATATGATCGAACAAATCGACTTCTTCCTTCGTATAAACAGAAATAATCCTGATGCTTTTGGTGGAGTACAAATGATATTTTTTGGCGATTTATTTCAATTGCCTCCTGTGATAGCTTCGGTTGAAGAAAAATTACTGTTTCAACAACAATACGCTAGTCCTTACTTCTTCTCAGCGCAGGTGTTTAAGCAAGAGCTGGATATTTTAATGATTGAGTTGCGGCAGGTCTATCGTCAAGAGAATCGACGTTTTATTCGTCTATTAGATGCAATTCGGCTTAGGAGAATAGATTACGATGAGTTTAATGAAATTAATGAGCGCTATGTTGAAGATTTTAAGGAGGACGAATTTTTTGTGACTCTTTCTGCAAGAAACGCCGAAGTAGATGCGATTAATCGGGACAAATTAGCTGCCTTATCAGCCGAGTCATTTTCTTTTATTGCTCAAGTATCGGGTACGGTGCATGCATTACCTGCAGAAACCCCTTTGGTACTCAAAAAAGGGGCACAAGTTATGTTTTTGAAAAATGACCCAATGAAGCGTTATGTCAACGGTACGGTGGGTTGTATTAGTTTTTTGAGTCAAGATTGTATAAAAGTTCAGATTTTAAATAATCGAGGTAGCCTTGAAGAAATAGATGTTGAACGTTTTGCTTGGGATGTCGTCAAGCACAGTATCAATGAAAAACAAGAAATTAATACCCAAAAAATTGGTAAATTTGAACAATATCCTTTGCGTTTAGCCTGGGCGATGACCATACATAAAAGTCAGGGTAAGACCTTTGAAAGAGTGATCATCGATATGGGTAAAGGGGCCTTTGAGTACGGTCAAACCTATGTGGCCCTTAGCCGGTGCAAAACACTAGAAGGTATTGTTCTCAAAAGACCGTTGAAACCACAAGATATTATGGTGGACGAACGAATCGTAGATTTTTATCAACAACATTTTTGAATAAGTTGCTGAGTAATTATTTTATAAGGGCTAAAAAGCTCAAAACATAAAAAGGATGGATGAATCATTGTTAGTATCGTTTTTGGCTATTTTATCTGTTGTTGCTTTCTTTTATTTTATATTTTATTTAATAGCAAGAAATTATAAAAAAGTAAATGCTCAATGGAAGACTTTGAGTGATCGAAATCAGTTGAACCTCAATCTTCCTCCCTCTAAATGGAAATTTATTTTAGGGCATTATCCTACTATTTCGGGTGTATATAAGGGCCTTGATTTTTTTTCTAACATGTATAAACATGGTTCAGGAGATAATCAGGTTGTTTACACTGCTTTTACTTTTCGTCTGACTACGGTTCAAGACCTAAGTTTTAGGTTGTATAAAGAGGGATTCTTTTCTAAAATTGGAAAAATGGTGGGCACGCAAGATATACAACTTGGGCATCAAAACTTTGACGATCAATACATGATTAAGTCAAATAATGAGCGATTTGTTAAACAACTCTTGAATGCCAGGATTCGACAATTGTTCCTTCGGAAAATACCCAATATGAGGGGCGAGTTTTCCATAAACTCTAATTGCTTGGAATACAATGAAGTAATTATGATTAATACTGAAAGCAAACGGAAAGATTGGCAAGTTAAAATTGAGTTAGGCTACGAACTGGCTAAAACAATCAATGAGCTTTAGGGTTTGTTGCTAAAGAGGCCTAATATAGGCTTTAAAATATTGTCGGAGAGTGTTTTGTATTTTTTTTGTTCTTGCGCTTCAATGCCAAAACGAATTTTTTGTTCTTGTTGACTGATTTCTAGGGTTCCAAATAATCCATCCCAAAAAGCAAAAATGCTCCCAAAGTTTTTGTCAAAGTGTATAGAATCGTTGCTGTGGTGAATTTGATGCTGTGCCGGACTAATAAAAATACGTTCAAAGTATTTCCCAAAACGAATGGGAATATGTGAATGCCTGAGGTTAGCACCGAGCAAATTAAATATAAAAATAGCAGCATGAATTTTCAATATTGAAATCGGTTGCAAACCAGCTCTAAACCAAAAATAAAAACTTCCTGTAATCGCTCCGAAAACAATAACACTCCTCATTTTTAGACAAATATATTCGAAAGGGTGCACCCTATAAAGTGTCATAGGTGTTAGGACTTCTGCGCTGTGATGAACTTTGTGGAATTGCCACAAAATTGGAATTTTATGAAAACAATAATGAAATAAAAATCGACTAAAATCCGATAGTAGTATAAACACCACACTGTACAGCAGATTTATATAGTTACTATTTAATGATAGGGCATCTTGGTAAGTCCAAAAATATTCCCAGGCAGATGTTACTAGGTAGGCCGCAGTTAGATGTGCCATAAAATACGGAGCTATAAGTAGTACTTTTAGGAGGTTATTAAGCACAAACAGTTGATAGTCGATGACAGCTGAGCGATGTAGCCAAATTGATTTTGGTAAAATATACCTTAGAAAGGAAAGTTTTTTGTTGCTCTTTTTTTGGATGAAAATCAACCTAAAGTAGAGGAAGGCAATAATAACTGATGAGAGTATGTAAATATAAAATATACGATACTTGGCAGCGGCAACCGCCGTCAGGCCCATACTATCTAGAAAAACCACGATATAGTTGTTCCAAAATTCCATCTTAGTTTTTGAGTGCTTTTTGCTTATTTACTAGAGGATACAACTGCACAAAGGGAGTAAGTTCGTCTACGCAGTTCTCATCAAGCTTTTTCCATTTAATAAAACTAATTTGGGTGCCTACATCGTATTCTCCTAAGAGTGCATCGAGCATAATAAAAATACCCGACACATAATCCTGCGTATCTACAAAATTTCGAACATGAATTTCTAGACCAACTTTTCCGTTATCTGGGCTATACCTGAAATACATATCTTGATACGATAATTCAATATCGTTCACCTGAATACTGATATTTTGATTTGGAATGCGTTGACGAAATGCTTTTATTTTCCACCTTTTAAGATTAGGGGCTAGCTGCACTAATTTTATAACTGCCGGAAAATTTTTTTTCATACCATCGGCCGAAATACATAAATCTTTGCTGCATTTGCTGTGATGGCTCGAAAACTCAAAAGTGAGTTCTTTGTTAACCGTCATTAGTTGCTTGCTTAGGGCATCATACCATTCATTTTGTTCGTGCTTCATTTCAAACAAAACTTCTTGATGCTTTTCAAACCAAGCCCAAAATTTTTCTTCTTTCGTTTTCATAGATACTAGCTGCGAGAATTCTCAAAAATAGAGCTTATTCCGCACAAACCCTTCTAAATTTTGTCAATTATACGTCTTATTAGTTGGTATAAATAATTTGAGTATCCTCTACTAACGGACGACACTGATATCGCATCAATAACCTTGCCGTAGCGACTACATCTTTTTTACAATAATTTTTGATGCCATTCAAATCATCGTCTTTCCAATAGGATATACTCACAGCAGCACCATCAATATCATCTTTAGGACTAGGGATATTAAACAAACTACACAAAAGCTTTAACGAAGTATAATGCTTGTAGTCGCCAAATTTCCAAAGGTTCATTGTATCTAAAAAATGTTCAAGTTGCCAGGGTTTTTTGCCGGCTATTGTCAGACAATCTGGCAGGGTAATTTGATGAACAAGTAGTCTTCTACAGATATACGGAATGTCAAACTCTCTTATATTATGACCACATATATACCGGTTTTCTCTATGGAATTGTTGTAAGGTTTGCACAAAATCTACTAAAATTTTTGCTTCGTCGTGACCATAAAATGATTTTAATTTTAGTTGGTTTTCTTTCGTAAATATACCGACTGATATACAAACTATTTTTCCAAATTCTGCGTAAATACCAGCTGATGCCTTATAATTTTCCGCATCAGTACATCGATTATCTTCGGCTTTACGTTGCTGAATTTGAGCCGATTTTTGAGACCATAATTGTTGCATTTGGGGTGTTAATGATTCGAAATTTGGAGACTTTGAAACGGTTTCAATATCTAAAATCAAGATATTTTGTAATTCAATGTGTTGTAACATAGTTGCTTTAATATGAAATAAAATGTGTAGGGTTTTCTTACGTTGTCTTTTCAATTAGGTTACAAAAAATTTTATGCTAAAAGATTAATCAAAGATTAAAAAAAGTAAAATAATGGAAAGCCTAGAAACCAAGCTTTTACAAGATATTCATTTAGGTTTTTAATATTAATAAAAAAAATATAAAAATATTATTTGTTGAAAATGAACTCTTTAAATCTTTTCCACTTCAAATACTTTAAAAATAATATTAAATTTTGCTTTTTGCTTTTTGAGTTATCAGAAATATGTTTATCTTCGTTATATCTTTGTGTTTATTTGTTTGGGTTTTTAGGACTCTTCCTTCTATAACAAGTCGGAAGAGTTTTTTTTTGTCCCAGCCAAGGATTCTTAAAAATAGGATTGTATATTTAGAAAATTTCATTACTTATCTATCCTTTTATGTCCATCAAAACAAACCTGATCAAAAAAATTGCCGGCTTTACTTCGAGGCAATTAAACAAAGATATGCAACAAGCCGAAGCTTGTCAAGAAAAGGTTTTTCAGCGTTTGATTCAACAAGCTCAAAATACAGCCTTTGGCAAAGACCACGGTTTTCATAAAATCAAGACCTATCAAGACTATAAGCAACAGGTTGCCTTGCGAGATTATGAAGGACTCAAAACCTATATCGATTTGCTAAAAGAAGGTCAAAGCAATATTTTGTGGCCTGGGAAACCCCGCTATTTTGCCAAAACTTCTGGTACCACTTCGGGGGCTAAATTCATTCCACTGAGCAAAGCAAGTATTCCCAACCATTTTGGAACGGCTCGAAATGCAGTTTTTTATTATATTCATCGATACCAACGTGCAGAATTTATGGATGGCAAGATGATTTTTTTGTCGGGTTCCCCCGCTTTGGATGAACACAATGGCATTCCAACCGGAAGGCTTTCGGGTATTTCGAACCATCTAATTCCATCTTGGCTTAAATCGAGTCAATTGCCATCGTATCCTACTAACTGTATTGATGCCTGGGAAGATAAACTAGATGCCATCGTTGAAGAAACCGTTGGGCAAGATTTAAGGATGATAAGTGGCATTCCTCCTTGGGTTCAAATGTACTACGAAAAGCTTTTGGACTATACTGGCAAGACGACTATTCTTGAGGTCTTCCCTAACTTATCATTATTTGTTTATGGTGGCGTAAACTTTAGGCCGTATCGAGCCAAACTAGAAAGCCTAACCGGAGGGGTTATACCCTCTATCGAAACCTATCCCGCATCTGAGGGTTTTATTGCTTTTCAAGACCAACAAGACGACGAAGGATTGTTGCTGAATATTAATTCAGGTATCTTTTACGAGTTCATTCCCCTCGAAAAAGTACATCAACAAGATGCACCTCGCTACAGTATTGAACAAGTTGAAAAAGATCTTGATTATGCTATTTTATTGAATACAAATGCCGGCCTGTGGTCTTATTTGATTGGAGATACCGTACGGTTTGTGAGTTTAAAACCTTACAGAATTCTTGTTACAGGACGGGTCAATCACTTTATATCTTCTTTTGGAGAACATGTTATTGGCCATGAAGTAGAGACCGCTTTAATGCAAGTGGCTTTAAATCAATCTATTCAAATAGTAGAATTTACGGTAGCACCTAAGTTAAGTGAGCTTGCTGATACTAATTCTTATCATGAATGGTTTGTAGAATTTGATAAAATTCCAAGGAATATTGCAACCTTTTCGGAGCAAGTTGATTTAATACTACAAGAACTGAATTGTTATTACAAAGACTTGAGGTTAGGGAATGTATTACAAAATCTAGTAATTAGGCCTGTGCCTCGAAATACATTCAGGGAATATATGCAGTCTATTGGCAAATTAGGAGGACAGAATAAAGTGCCTCGCTTGTCTGATGACCGTAAAATAGCTTCAGCTCTACAAAAAATTATCCAACTTAATTAAAAAAAATCTATGTTTACGGGTATAATAAAAGATATAGGAAAGGTTGTTAAAATCGAAAAAGAAGGAAGTAATGTTCATTTTACTATAGAATCTACAATGGTTGAGGCCTTAAATATAGATGAATCAGTTGCTCATTCAGGCGTGTGCCTCACCGTTGTAGGTATTCAAAATGATTGTTATGTTGTAACTGCCGTTCAGGAAACTTTAGACAAAACAAATTTGGGTGATTGGCAGCTAGGAACTGAAGTGAATCTAGAACGGGCAATGGTTATGAATGCTCGATTAGATGGTCATATAGTACAAGGACATGTTGATATGACCGGTACATGCACGGCAATAAAATCGGTAGACGGTAGTTGGGAATTCAGCTTCGCGTACCAAGCTACTGAAGACCTTTTATTAGTCGATAAAGGTTCGATTTGTGTCAACGGTACTAGTCTGACAGTTGTCGATCCTAGCGATGAACAATTCAGCGTGGCGATCATACCATATACCTTTGAACATACTATTTTTAGGAATCTGAAGGTAGGAGACAGCGTCAACTTAGAGTTTGATATGATTGGAAAGTATATAGCCAAATATGCCAAGCTCTATGCATCTAAATAGCCATCAATTAACGACTGATCAACTTACAAAGAAGCTGTCCCTTGTGACTCAGTTGTGCTGGTAAATTACTGCTGACATAACCAGTTTCAATTAGATTAGCAAGCACGGTTTCGTACTTTTTTGCCCATTGTCCAAATGCAAGGTTTTGTTGTTCACTTTCTTCGCCTTTCGCTGTCTTTAATTGCAGTTGATCTAAGTCAATTAAGGCTTTCTTTTCGTCTGCTTTAAGTTGTAGAGGTATGCCCAAAAACTTATTTTTCTTTCCATTCTGAAAATAAATCACTTGATTATTTATCAAAAATGAACGGTCGATTTGTTGGCTGTGACTGCTAGGTTTTTGGGTATTAATCGAAAGGGCATTGCCCTTAATTGCGTTTCTGATTTTTCCTTTCGAATCTAAGCTACTGTGGCTTTTTACCAGTAAATCATCCAGTTGAATCCCTTTATCAAGGAGTTCGTTGTCTATATAAAAACAAGGCAACTCACTTTTGAGAATATCAAAATCTGCAGCAGATAAATCCTGCAATAAATCATATTTTAGTTTTTTGTTAAATACAATAGCGGTGGCTTTTTGCACCCCTTCCAGTGCGGCTTTGCCGTGCACTCTAGTGGTGAGTTCTTCGGCCAGCATTTGCAACAATATGCGCGGACTTTCTTCAAGGTGTTCTTCCAGCAAAGCCTCAATAGTTTGCTTCGATTTCAAAGAAAATATTTTAAACATTTTTTCAATGTCATCATCGCTAATTTTGTTTAACCAAAATTGATAAAATTGAAAGGGAGAGGTCATTGTTTCGTCCAACCATACATTGCCTTGTTCTGATTTGCCAAACTTAGAACCATCAGATTTGGTCAGTAGGGGGCATGTTAGACCATAGGCCTTAGCTCCATTTTTGCCTACAAAGTGGGTGCCAGTCGTTATGTTTCCCCATTGGTCCGACCCTCCCATTTGAAGCGAACACTGATGATGTTCTTGTAAGTATTGAAAATCGTAGCCTTGAATTATCTGATAAGAAAACTCCGTAAAGGATAATCCTTGTTCCCGGTTGTTAATTCTGTTTTTGACAGAATCTTTAGCCATCATATAATTTACTGTAATATTTTTGCCTACATTTCTCAAGAAACTAAAGACATCCATATCTTGGTAGAAATGTTCGTTATTAAGAATTATGGCTGCATTTTCTCCATCAAAATCAAGAAACTTAGCGAATTGCTTTTTGAACTTTTCTATGTTTTCATCAATGATATCGTAGCTCAAAAGCTGACGTTCGGCATCTTTTCCTGAGGGGTCGCCAATTTTTCCGGTTGCCCCACCCATCAAAACAATCGGACGGTGACCGTGTAATTGAAAATGTTTGAGCAACATTATTGTAACCATATTGCCAATAGTGAGAGAAGCAGCAGTGGGGTCATAGCCAATATAACCGACAATTTTGTCTTGGTTTGCCACTTCTTCTAAGCCGGCGGTAGCCTCTTTGTATAAGCCTCTCCATTTCAATTCTTCTATAAAATTCATGTATCCTGTTTTTGCATTAACTTTTGATGCAACAAAAATAATCATTCCATGGAATGATAAAAATAAATTGATTCATAAATACACAAAGATTTATGGATTTATTAATCTACAGCTTCGGAGCGCCTTCTTTATAGCCATATGTATAAAAGAATAATCTGTAGTTATAACGCCAAAATTTAGTGACTTTCTTTTCGCTTTATTAAACAGTTTGAAATTAAAATTTGTTAATACTGTATAGTCCAAATAATCTCTTATGAGTACTTATTTTAAATTATTTTTAATAAAAGCTACCGACTATTTTGTAGAATTTAATATTTAAAATTATTAATATTGTCTTTCGGTTTTGTGCAGAACATTATAACAGCCACACTCATTCCTGCCAAATCAATGAGATACGTTCTACTATTGCCAACACGAAAACCATCACAAAATACTATGAAACTATTTTATCAACTCACGACCTTAGGGATATTTTGTCTATTATTGACGCATACCGCAAGCGCGCAATTAAGTGATATAATCGATCAACGATGTGCTACCATGGAAATGGACGCTAGATTACGCCAAAATTTTCCGGATAGAGGTAGTTTAAATGATTTTGAAAATCACATCGCTCCACATGTCGAGCAGTTTAAAAGACAACAAAATGAGGGCTATCGAGCACCACTTCTTACTATTCCAGTTGTTTTTCATATTATCACCGATGGCGCAGGTGCCGAAAATATTTCAGCAGCACAAGTGCAAGCTCAGGTTGACCAGTTAAATATTGATTTTAGAGATTTGGCAGGCAGTACCAATGCAACAAGAGCTGATTTGGAAATTGAATTTTGTCTAGCTACCCTTGACCCAAGCGATAATATTATGGCAGAACAAGGGATTAATCGTGTGACTACCTACGGTGACGGGCCATTTACTACAAATCAAATAGATGGTACCATCAAACCTGGTACAATATGGAGCCCGGACGACTACATGAATATATGGGTCTGTGATATCAGTGGGGGTATTTTGGGTTATGCTCAGTTTCCAGATGCCTCTGGCTTAGGTGGGCTCAATAATAACGGAGGGGCTGCTAACACCGATGGTGTGGTACATTTGTATTCTACAATAGGGTCGGTAGCCAATCCTTTTCCAGGAGGTGCACCCTACAACCTTGGACGTACGATGACACACGAAGTCGGACATTGGATGGGCCTTCGTCACATTTGGGGAGACGGCAATTGTGGTGTAGACGATTTCTGCAACGATACGCCCAATTCTGACAATTCTAATTTTGGCTGTCCCAATGGTCATGTTTCCTGCAATTCTGTAGACCAGATCGAAAACTATATGGATTACACAAATGATGCCTGTATGAATCTTTTTACGGCCGACCAAAAAGCTCGTGTTCGAACGGTCATGTCTATTTCACCAAGACGAGCTGCATTAGCCAATTCCAGCAAATGTGGTGTCGCTGTCCCCACGATTGCCTTTGTGTCAGGGGGGGGGACAATAATAAACGAGCAAACCAATTGTAGTTTTCAGGATATTGTCCTAGATTTATCGATTTCAACAGCGCCCTCTGCCGATGCCACGGTTACATTTAGCCAAAGTGGTACGGCTACAATAGGAACTGATTTTGATATTTTAACGGGTTCGGTTTTGTTTGCTGCCGGTAGCACCAACAACCAACAATTAACCGTTCGTATTTACAACGACGGAGTCGTTGAAGCCAATGAGACATTACTCATTAGTTTTAATGTAGCCACCAACGGAGATGCAGTAGCCACCGTCGGAGATTTACTAGACCACGATATATCCATCAACGATGATGATGTAGCTCCTGCAGCAGGAGGTTCAGTACTGTTATTTTCCGAAGATTTTGAAGGGGGCAATCTAGGGAATTTTACTACGCAAGGTTTTGGTGGATCTGATCGTTTTGTCAATGGTAACCGAGCAACTTTAACAAGTGCTAATTGGACAGTAGACGCAAACAACCCTTCCAATTTTGCTTATACAAATGACGATCGTTGTAATTGTAACAAAAACAACGACCGTTTGACTTCCGCTGTATTTAGTTTGGCCGGAACTTTTAGTACTGCTACATTAAGTTTTGATCATGCTTACGCGGATATCAATGGGAATGTTTCCGGTGTTTTTGTCAACGAAACTGGTGAAGTACAAATCAGTATTGGAGGTGCATGGACAACTATTGCGAACTTAACGAATAATTCTATCGCCGCTGCCAATGATTTCTACAACACTCCCTGGCAAATCGGACAAACCGTTGATTTGTCCCCTTACATTGGTCAAACAAATGTTAGAATTCGATTCCGTTATCGGGATGGTGGTCAGTGGGCATACGGAATGGCTGTTGATAATATTCTGATTACAGGAGGTTCTACCACCAATATTCAAATCACCGATAATACGGCAACACCCGAATCCATTCAGATAGGCTCTTTGGAGACGGTTCATTATTATGATTTGAACAGCGGTGATGTGATGGGTACTATTCAAAACCAATCCACCTGGGATTACCAATGTACTCGCGTCGAAGTAGACAGAGATGCTGTTGCCGCTAATGGACCAACCGCTCCTTTTTGGGATAATAATCCGGCAAATGCTTTGGCAGCCAAAACCTTTTTTGTCCAACCCAATAATAATAGTGCTACTGGAAACTACACCATAACACTTTATTATACCGAAGATGAAATTGCTGCCTGGGAATTAGCTACCGGGAAGTCCAGGAATGTACTAAAAATTATCAAAGTATCGAATACACCGGTTGACTTAATTGACGACAATAATTATACGAGTTATACCATAGAACAGGTGCCTGCTATTTTGTCTAACTTTGGGGGTGATGTTGGTCTGACCGCTAGTTTTAGTACTGGTTTTTCAGGCTTTGCAATAGGCGATCCAGGAAATCCTCCCAATACACTTTTACCCTTAGAACTGCTTAGTTTTGAAGCCACAAAACAACGGGCATCCGTACAGTTAGACTGGCAAACTCAGTCTGAACAAAACATTGATTATTTCATACTAGAGCGTTCCGTTGATGGTATAAATTATTCAAATCTACAACAAGTTGCAGCTGTTGGTCAGTCCAATAAGTCTGAGGTTAATCATTATGCATACCAAGATTATAACCCTATTGTTGGCTACAATTATTACCGATTGAAACAAGTCGATTTGAATGGGGAGGTAGTAAATTCTAAGGTGATTGCGGTATCTTTCGAACAAGCATCAACTTCAGTTATTCAGCTACAACCCAATCCTGCAATTGAAGATTTATTTATTAATATTCAAGCCAAAGATGAAACGCCTATATCCATGACTGTTTTTAATACAACCGGTCAACAAGTACTGCAGCGAAAAGACGGTTCGGTTTTTATTGGAACGAATAGACTCAAATTACCGATTAAGTCTCTTTCGGAAGGAGTATATATCTTACAAATACAGCAAGGAGCTTTTTCTAAAAGCTTTAGGTTCGTAAAGAAATATAATTATTAGAACGTTCGGAAGCTTTAAAAAAAATTATTGACGGAAGTCCTCCTTGAAAAAGGAGGGCTTTTTTTAGTCGATTAAGTGAGCATACATTTGCCACACTTGATCCCTTTCAGGAACATTTGCTTCTATACTTACAGGTGTTAATTTGACCGGATGTACAAAAGAAAGACGATTGGAGTGTAGATTAATAGTGCCTGGGTCGGTATTAAATTTTTTAGCGCCGTATTTTTTATCGCCCTTTATAGAACAACCTATTTTAGATAATTGTACCCTGATTTGATGAGAACGTCCAGTAATAGGTTTGATTGCCAAAAGGTGGTGGTCGGCTAGTCCACCAATGAGTTTGTATTCAAGTGTACATTCTTTTGCTTTCTTGTAGCGTTGCTTGTTGAAGGCGGTCGTAATGTTTTTTTCTTTATCTTTCATCAAGTAATGCACCAATGTTCCTTCGAGTTCGAGCGGGCGGTGTTCAACCACTGCTACGTATTCTTTGGTGACCAACCTATCTTGAAATAATTTGTTCATACGCTTTAGGGCTTTGCCAGTACGCGCAAAAACTACCACTCCACTTACCGGACGATCGAGTCGATGAATAACACCCAAAAAGACATCTCCCGGTTTGTCATACCTTCTTTTAATATAGTCTTTGACATATTCAGAAAGGGGCAAATCTCCCGTGTCGTCGCCTTGTACCAACCACCCGGCAGGTTTATTAACAGCAATTAGGTGATTGTCTTCATAAATGACCTGAAGGTTAAATTTTCCGAAACTCATATTCTAATAGATTTAAGACGAAAAGTCTGATTAATGCGAAGTACTTAACTAAAATACTTGGTGAAATAAGTATTAGCTAAGCTCAAAGGCTGATTAGGGATAGGTTTTGGCCCTATAATATTAGGTGCTTTCAAAAAAAAAGTATAACTTATTTTCTACAGTGCAAAGGTAATAATTATTTTCCTTATATCTTAATATACAGTTTAATCAGCGAGTATCCAATCTTGTACAAATCACTCCTTAGGATGAACAACCGCCGTCATTTTTTAAAAAATATATTAGGGGGAGGTATGTTTTTGTCTTTGCAAGCTGTACCTGAATTGAGCAAAGCAGGGCCTTTTGTTAGTCCTTTTTTGGAGGGGCAAACGTATGATTTAGACTATCATGTATGCGATGAAGACCTGTGGAGGAAAGTGCGTGGGGCTTATGCTGTATCTAAAACGACTCTAAATCTCAATAATGGTGGGGTTGCGCCTCAGCCCAAAATTGTTTTGGAAGCCGAAAAAAAGTTTTTAGCTTTCATAAATGAATTGCCCTCGATGCATTTACTTCGTAAACTACCCAAAAATAGAATCTTTTTAAAACAGAAGCTAGCTGACATTGCCGGCTGTGAAGCCGATGAATTAGCTATTATGCAAAATGCGACAGAGGCAATTCATACAATTGTGATGGGACAAGAGTGGCAGGCGGGTGATGAAGTCGTTTTGTCAACACAGGATTATTCAACAGTAAAGGTAGGTTTTGAACAACTTGCCCGACGTAAAAAAATTAAATTAGTTTGGGTGCAACTGCCGGTACCTGTCGAGGATGATGCAACAATTATTGAAGCTTATTGCTCCAAATTTACTGCTCGTACCAAGATGGTTTTACTCACGCACCTAACCAATTGGACAGGTCAAATTATACCTAATGATGTATTGGCAACTATTTGCAAGAAAGCAGCCTCCAAAAATATATTTACTTTGATTGATGGGGCGCACGCATTTGCACATATTGACTTCAAAGTGAGTGCATTGCACTGTGACGCCTATGCTACCTCTTTGCACAAATGGATGAGTGCCCCTATAGGTATGGGCTTTTTGTATCTACGAAAAGATAAAATAAAGCAAGTGTGGCCTTTGTATCCTGCCTCCGAAAAAGACAATTTTCGAATTGAAAAATTTGAAAATCACGGAACTATCTCTTTAGCAAAAGAAGAAGCGACGCATTATGCCATCGATTTTTTTCACCAAATAGGAATAGAACTAAAAGAAGCTCGGTTGCGCTATCTCAAAAATTATTGGATGAAGGCATTAGCCCAAGAGGAGGGCATTCGGTTTTATACATCAAGTCAAGATCGATATGCTTGTGCTATCGGATTGTTTTCGGTAGAAGGAATTAATTTTAGAAAAGTAGCTAAAAGTCTGGAAAGTCAATATGACATACACAATACCATAAGTGTCTTCGACCAAATCTCGGGTGTCCGAATATCGCCAAATGTGTATACTAGAACCAAAGATTTAGATAAAATGTTGTGGGCGATGCAACAAATCATTAAAGACCGATAAAGAGAGCAGTAGAGGGCGTTTAGCTCTGACGATTATTAATTTCATCTCTGATTTTGGCAGCTCTCTCGTAGTCTTCTGTGTCGAGCGCTACTTTAAGTAGTTTTTCTAGTTCTTCAAAACTATTTTCCTGCAACGACTTTACCTTTTCTTTCTTTTCGCTTCTACGACTTTTCGCTTTCTGAACTTCTTTTTCAGTTTCCTCTTCTAGTATAATCCCCGCTTGTTCGAGAATGAATTCGTAGGTATAAATTGGGCAGCCAAAACGAACCGCTAGGGCTAAAGCGTCGGAGGTTCTTGAGTCAACTTCAGTTTGCTGACCATTGTTGATACAGATAAGATTCGCGTAGAAAATTCCATCAACAAGGTTGTTGATTACGACTTCTTTAATTTCAATATTAAAGCCAGAGAGGGTGTTTTTGAACAAGTCGTGTGTCATTGGTCTACTCGGTTCCATGCCTTCCATAGCTACCGCAATAGCTTGTGCCTCAAATTCTCCAATAACAATAGGTAAGCGTCTAACACCATCGTTTTCGCCTAGAACAATCGCGTAATTTTGAGTTTGTGCAAGGCTATGAGATAAAGCAACAATTTCTAATTCTATTTTTTTCATTAAAAAGCGTTCTTTGGGTTAGAGTTTATTGTTAAAGGAATCTTTAGTTCTATGCTCTCTGTTTTGTTGAATTGATTTATCAAAACGCTCAAATATAAAAAAAAATTAGAAGTGTTTTGTTTTAATGATTAAAAATCAAGATACTAAATAACTTTGAGCCTATTTTTGAAGGAGCTTGATCCAAAATCAGACCAAAAAGTACGGCTTTTTTTTCTAACAAAAAATTATTAGGAACGAAAAAGCATAGTAATAAGCTAGTTTTGTTGGCTTTGATTATAGAGGATTTAAGGGGGTATTATCATTTAATCTAATTTTGCTTTGTTCTGTCTTTCATAGAGGTAGGCGTAGCGAAGAAAAACACCCCAAGCCATATAAGAACTTATTATGAAACCCACCTTACCATCTAAAAATCCTCTTTTGAGGATAAAGTGTTTGATAAATCGGAAGAGAGGTTTAATCCAAAGATGAAAGCAACCCACCTTCGTTGTTTTTGTTGAATAATCATCAGCCGACCACTGCGCATATCGACGTATTTTTAGTGAAAAATGATCGAGAGAACGGAAGGTAAAATGATCAATTTTAGCTTTCAAAAAACCAATATCTTCTAGGGTTTCAATTTCTTCATGTACCTGTTTATTGTTGTACCTGCATCCTTCTTTTTGAAAAAAACGTATGACTTTATCGTTTTGCCATCCACTATAGTTTATTCTTCTTTCCATAAAAAAATTACGACGATAAATCCAATAAGCATGATAGGGTATGTTTTCGAGGCTTAATAAAGCTTTTATTTCGGCTAAAAGACCATCTGTTGGGCGTTCATCTGCATCTAAAATCAATATCCATGTACTTTTGGCCAATTCAATCGCTCTATTTTTCTGGGCAGCGGGACCTTCGTATTGATGTTGAATAAACCGAACTTCAAAATCTTGAATAATTTGAACCGTAGTATCCGTACTAAAAGAATCAATGATGATAATTTCATCCGCCCAATGCAGTAAAGGCAACAATTCTTTTAAGTTGTCGGCTTCGTTGTAGGTGGGTATTATGACACTGATTGATTGCATAAATAATACAGCTTGTTAGGTTTTAGAGTTTTACAGCTGTCTAAAAATACTAAAAATATCTCAATTGAATGTAAGGCTTTGACGAGTATCCTTTATCCATGACAAATCCTAGTCCTAATTATCAAAACTAAAGAATGGCATATCTAAGAATTCTATTAAAAAATGTATCTTTAACATAGACTATTAGTTTAAAAATAGTGTTAATATAGCCTTTGATTGGGAGATTTAAATACAAAAAGAATGTTGAAAATTGGAATAACAGGAGGTATAGGCAGTGGCAAGTCAACGGTTTGCCGACTGTTTGAAAAATTAGAAATACCAGTATATTACGCCGATGATCGAGCTAAATTATTGATGCATGAAGATGCTGTTTTGCGTCAACAGTTGATAGAGGTATTTGGTTCAAATGTGTTTAGAACAGACGGAACATTGGATAGGGGATATTTGTCCGGAATTGTATTTAAAGATCCAAGGCAACTAACTAAATTAAATGACATCGTACATCCTGCTGTTTTTGAAGATGCTAAAGCTTGGCAAACATTACAAGCTCAAAAAGGTTGTTTGTATACACTCAAAGAAGCTGCTTTGCTGTACGAAACAGGTTCCTACAAAAGCCTAGACAAAATAATTGTGGTAACTGCACCTGAGTCGGTGAGGATTCAGCGAGTGATGGCAAGAGACAAGATTGGTAAAGAGGCTGTTTTGGCCAGAATAAACAAACAGATGCCACAAGCGGAAAAAGTAAAAAGAGCCGACTATGTTGTACAGAATTTAGCCTGGGAAACACTGAATATTCAGGTTTCGGAAATAGACGAACATTTGCGTTATTTAGCTAAAGTTCCACCTAAAAATAGCTCTAATTAGTTAGTCTTGCACTTGGACAAAAAACTGTTTTAGGATTTGGTCAAAGCAAAATCTAATACCTCCTGAACGCGTTTGACGTAGTGAAAGTTAAGGTCACCAAGGTAATCTGGATTAATTTCCTTTACGTCCTTTTCGTTATCTTGGCACATAATAATATGCTTAACACCCGCTCTTTTAGCCGCCAAAACTTTTTCTTTGATACCACCAACCGGTAGTACTTTTCCACGAAGTGTTATTTCACCCGTCATCGCTAAGTTCGGACGTATTTTTCGCTGAGTAAAGGCCGAGGCAAGTGCGGTCATCATCGTTATTCCAGCCGAAGGACCATCTTTAGGAATAGCACCTGCTGGAATATGAATATGTATATTAGTTGTGTCAAAACTTTCAGGATCTATTGACCATGTTTTGGCATGCGCCCTCAGATAACTCAAGGCCGTAGTAGCCGATTCTTTCATTACGTCACCTAAATTACCGGTTAAGGTCAGTTTCCCCTTGCCTTTACACAGGCTTGTCTCAATAAACAAGATATCTCCTCCTACACTCGTCCAAGCCAAACCTACAGCGACTCCTGCTGGTTGATTTTCTTCGAAAACATCATCCAAGTTTACTTTTTTGGGGCCTAGGATTTGGCTGATTTCATCTGGATTTAAATTGGCTCCCTCTATGGTTTGATCTACTATTTTTTTGGCAACGTGTCGCATCACCTTGGCGATTTCGCGCTCTAGGGAACGAACTCCGGATTCTCTGGTGTAGTCGGATATGATCCGCAACAAGCTCTCGTCTGAAAGCTGCATTTGTTCTGCTGTTAAACCATGTTCTTTGAGTTGCTTCGATACTAAATGCCGTTTGGCAATTTCCAATTTTTCTTCAATGGAATAACCATTGACTTCAATGATTTCCATTCGGTCTAACAATGCCGGTTGAATACTCTGAAGTGAATTGGCGGTGGCAATAAACAACACTTTTGACAGGTCGTATTCTAGTTCGAGATAATTGTCATAAAAGTTTGTGTTTTGTTCTGGGTCTAAAATTTCGAGTAGGGCTGACGATGGATCACCTTTAAAACTGTTGCCCATTTTGTCAATTTCATCCAAGATGAACACAGGATTGCTCGACTCTGCTTTTTTCAAAGACTGAATAATTCGTCCTGGCATCGCCCCAATATAGGTTTTGCGATGACCTCTAAGTTCAGATTCATCGTGTAACCCTCCCAAAGACATTCGTATGTATTTTCTGCTGATTGCTTTTGCAATAGATTTACCCAAAGACGTTTTACCAACACCTGGAGGTCCTACAAGGCATAAAATAGGAGATTTCATATCCTGGCGCAGCTTTAAGACGGCCAAATGCTCAAGCACCCGATCTTTGACTTTGTGTAGACCAAAATGATCGGCATCTAAAATAGCTTCAGCACCTTTCAAGTCAAAAGCGTCTTCTGTAAACTCATTCCAGGGCAAGTCAACTAAGTGCTCAAGATAATTTACTAAAATGGAATGTTCCGGTGCCGCCGGATTCATTCGTTTAATTTTTTTCAGTTCTTTAAGGAATTTCTTTTGAGCTGCATCCGACCAATTTTTGCTTTTGGCCCTTATTTCAAGATCAGAAATATCATTGTCGTGCGGCGATTCTCCAAGTTCTTCCTGGATTTTTTTGAGTTGTTGATTAAGTATATATTCTCGTTGTTGTTTTTCCATATCTCCGTGAACATCAACTTCGATTTTGTGCTTAAGTTGTAGTACTTGCAACTCATGATTCATACTTTTTAGCACTTCATCTGCTTTGTTCTCAATATTTTCAATCTCAAGTATAGATTGCTTTTGCTCGACATTTATATTAAGATTAGAAGCAATAAAATTGATTAGAAAACGCGGCTTTTTAATATTTCCCAACATCATAGAAGCGTCGTTAGGTATATTCGGAGATATCTTTATTATTTTTTCTGAAAGCTCTCGCATCGCCGTTATAACTGCCAAAAATTCGGGCGTATTATCAATTGGTTTTAAATCTAGAATATCGAAACTTCCCTTCAGAAATGGACTGCTTTGAGACAATTCTTTTAGTAGGATTTTTTTCTTGCCCTGCAGAATAGCCGTTGTAGTGCCGTCGGGCATTTTTAGTACCTTTAAAATCTTGGCAACGACTCCTGTAGGATATAAGTCGTCTTGTAAGGGGTCAGCAGTGTCCAATTCTTTTTGGGTAAGGATTGCAATTGTCTTGTCGCTTTCATAAGCTTCATTAACCGCAGCAATTGATTTTTTACGGCCAACCGTTACTGGAATAATGATGCCAGGAAACATTACGGTATTCTTGAGTGCTAATACGGGTAATGTTTCATTAAACTCTTCGCTGCTATCTTCTTCGTCTTCGTTGTCTTCATCCATGGAGAAAAGGGGCATGAAGTCAACTTCTTCATTCCCTCCACCAAGTATAAATTTCAATTGTTCTAGGCTTGTACTGATTGTGCTTTTTATGATCACGGATTATTTTTTGTATGTCAGATAATTTTTATGACTGTCATTTTGTCCTATAGACGGTTTTGACAGGGCTTCCTTAAAAGCGTTTTGATAGCTTTTTGGCCCCGAAGCGATAATTCTGCTTGTTTTCTAAAGGCCCTTATTAAAGTATCAACTTATGTGCCATCCATGTTTTCTCATTTTTGAGGTACAGATTGACAGTTGACCTTATACGCCTGTTAGTTGATTCCATATTTCAACATGCAAGCGGGTGCACATGCGCAATTGTTGATCGATACACAATTGTGCGATCATTTTATTTCTTTCGAGTAATTGTTCGATGCTATCGGCAGCAGGCATAAGAACAATCTTAGAAGCGTCGATTTGTTTAGAACGAATCATTTCATCAATTTCTTCAAATTCGTATTTAGCGGCTAAAACAAACTTAAACATCGTTTTGGGGTTGTTTCCAAACCAATCAATTACCTGTTGTTTCCATCTAGCTTGCAAGGACATGCCTGAATTGCTTAGCTTGGGCGAACAATTCCAATAATGAACGCGCGCGTCCAAGGCAGCTAAAGGTTCTATGGTGGCATTGGTTTCTATTTCAACGATAGGGCAAATACCATGATTTTGCTCTAGATAAGTCAAAAAATGAATGATTCTTTGCTGCTGCAACAGTGGTTCGCCACCAGTTATAACCAAATGTGCTCCTTTTTCTAACCGTTTAACAAACTGAAAAGAGGCATTCATAGATGCTATCAATTCATCAAAGGGATAGCTTTGTCCTTGCATCCATACATCAATGGTATCGCATATCCAAGTTGCACCGTTGTGTAGGGCACCATCTTTCTCAGCACCTTTGCCACCACAAATCAGGTTACAGCCACTTAGCCTCAAAAATATTGCTGGTATACCCATTGTTTTGCCCTCTCCTTGTAAACTATAGAAGGATTCACTGACAGCTAGGATTTCTTGGTTTTGCATGAGTGATATTATTTTAGTACTTAATATATTGTGTATATACTAAAAAAAGCTGTTTCAAACAATTTGAAACAGCTTTTTTACGCTTATTTAACGCAATTTTAGTATTGCTCACATCCTGCAAAATGAAAATTACCTTCGATAGCAGCATTCTCATCCGAATCCGAACCATGCACAGCATTTTCACCGATACTTTTGGCATATTTAGCACGAATGGTACCTTCCGCTGCTTCTGCTGGATTTGTTGCGCCTATTAGGGTACGGAAATCAGCTACAGCATTATCTTTCTCTAAGATAGCCGCTACAATTGGTCCCGAAGTCATAAATTCAACAAGTTCACCAAAGAAAGGTCTTTCATGGTGTACAGCGTAAAATTGTTCTGCACTTGCTTGCGTCAATTGAGTCAATTTCAACGCAACAATTCTAAATCCTGCTTCGTTTATTTGGTTTAAAATTGCACCGATATGCCCTGCTTTTACAGCGTCAGGCTTAATCATTGTTAATGTTCTGTTCGTAGCCATTATTGGTTGTGTTATTAATTATAAAATGAACTAATCTCGTATCTTGGCGCAAAAATAATATATTTAGAGCATTCTTTCAGAAAATTTCTGATTTATTATCAATATTTTAAAATTAAGGGTTTTATGCATCACAAAAAAAATGTATTAATCGTAAGTGCCACAGAGTTTGAAATACTACCCTTGTTGGATTATCTGAACGATAATTGGGAACTTAAATCTGAGGTATATGAAAATGAAACTATCGCAATTCATGTACTTGTTACGGGGGTCGGAATGGTAGCCACTACCTTTACTATGGCTTCTTTTTTGGCCCGTCAAAAAATTGACTTAGCCTTTAATTTTGGGATTGCAGGGGCCTTTAATCGGGCATTTAAGCTTGGAGAGGTATACCATGTTCAATCTGATTGTTTTGCCGATTTAGGGATAGAATTACCTAATGGCCAATTTCAAGATTTGTTTCAACTGGATTTGATGGATGAAAATCAAGCGCCTTTTATCAATAAAAAATTATACAGCCCCTTGGCGACTACATCATTTTTACCCTCGGCAACAGCTTTGACTGTCAACAAGGTTACTGGAACAAAAAGCAGTATTGCATCTTTACAGCAGGATTATGATGTCGACTTGGAGACAATGGAAGGGGCGGCTTTTTATTACTGTTGTAATTTGCACCGCATTGAAGCTGCACAAATTAGAGCAGTCTCTAACTATGTAGAACCAAGAAACAAAAACAACTGGGAAATTCCCATGGCAATTGAGGCGTTAAATGCGGTCGCTGTTGAAATGATCAAAACCTTTGAAATACCCAAGGCGTAGGAGTTCTATTCGTTTTCTCCGTCTAAAATTTTAATCATTTTCTTTTCTTTTTCAGACAGCCCTTTTTTCTTTTTCTTTCCAACTTGTGAGAAAAACTTACCCCATGCAAGGGGGTCAAAGATAGGTTGCGGGGCTTGTTGTCCAGTGTATGAATAATCGGTTGCTTGTTTTCTTAAAAAATAGGCTGATGTTTCTCTGCTATCCATTCCTGAAGAGGCTGCAATTGCCATTAGTTCGCTTTTATTTAGGTTCTCTTTGGCAATGTTCTCGAGTTGACCTGCCCTGTTAGGTTTCATCGCCAAAAATTCAGCGACTAAATTATCGCGGTCGGGCCAAGGAAAAACAATAATTTGTTCAATTTGAATTTCTGCTTCTTCCAATTCGACGGTAAGGCTATAATACATACCCTCAACAGATGTTGGGATGACAATTTCGCGCGTTTGATAGCCCATGGCGTTGAAGACCAATGTATCTCCTTTTGTAACCACAATGGAGTACATTCCTTCAAAATTAGCATAGGTGCCTCTTTTGGAGTTTTTGAGCGCTACGGTAACATAAGGGATATATTCGTAAGCCGTTCGTTGCCCCTTGGTAAGAATCAAACCATAAACTTCAACAATGTCTGATTGGACAGAACTTGTATTTGAGGTAGTTGTTTCGGTTTGTGCATTTGATAAACAAGAAAAAATCAGGCACAGTATGAAAACGCAAAATTTGAGTTGATGTATCATATCCAATAGAATTAGTTGGTTGTCGTATGGTAAGCTACTAATAATTTTAACGCATTGTATTTTGTTAGCGTTGGGTTGTCGGGTCAAATCTTTAAAAATACTTAGAAAAATGAGCGATAGACATCCATACCATTTGCGTATATCAACAGACTAAGCAAAAGAACAATACCTACCACTTGTGCATATTCTAATACTTTTTCGTTAACAGGTCTTCGGGCTACAATTTCGTACAACAAAAACATTACATGACCACCGTCTAAAGCTGGTATTGGCAACAGATTCATAAAGCCAAGGATAAGGGATAGAATGGCTGTCATCCGCCAAAAGTGTTCCCAATCCCACACGGGAGGAAATAATTTACCAATCGAAATAAAGCCTCCCAAGCTTTCTGAAGCTTTGATACGGCCCGTAAACATTTGTCCAAAAGCCTTGATTTGCGTCGCAAGAAAATCATAACTTTTGGTATATCCCGCCGGAAATGCAGCTAAAAATCCATATTTGTCGCGTTCGTAATCAAAATATCGATCAGGCCCGTAAGGTGCTACTCCGATTAAGCCTTTCTCGGAGGTTTTGACGGTCCTTGTTTGCAAAGTATTATTGCGGTAAAAATCGATGGAAACAGTGGTGTCTTTGTAGGATGCAACGGCTTTTTTGAAATCGGAAAAGAAGGGGGTAGGATTTCCATTGCATGCTATCAAAGAATCCCCTACTTGCATTCCTGCTTCCTTGGCACCTGAGTTGTCGCCAAAAGCGGCCGCAACAAAAGGGACTCTAGGACTAAATAAAGGGGCTTTATGACTGGGTAATTTAATTACTGAACTGTCTGCAACCTCAAAACTCAATTCTTTGCCGTTTCGGATAATGGTAACCTGATTTATTTTATCAAACAACATTTTACCGACCAAAATCCCAGCATTGAACTTCTCGAAAGAGGTGTCGCCAATACGTATTATTTGGTCACCGTCCTCAAATCCCATTTCTTTGGCAAGGTCGCTACAGTAAATGCCGTTTTCAACATTTGTAGCTGGCAGGTATTTCTCTCCATAAATCCAAAGCAACATGGCAAACAAAAAGATACCTAACAAAAAATTGACAGTTACTCCACCAATCATGACAATTAAGCGCTGCCAAGCCGGTTTGGAACGGAATTCCCAAGGCTGTGGTGGCTGTGCCATTTGTTCTTTGTCCATGCTTTCGTCAATCATACCCGATATTTTGACATAGCCACCAAGCGGCAACCAACCGATACCGTATTCAGTGTCTCCTTTCTTTACTTTGTACAAAGAGAACCAGGCGTCAAAAAAAAGATAAAACTTTTCAACCCGCATCCCAAAGCGTTTGGCTGTCCAAAAATGACCTAGTTCGTGTAGAGTAACAAGTATAGACAAGCTCAATAAAAGTTGCATTGCCATGATAAAATATCCCATCGTATATGTTGTGCTATTGGTTCTTAGATAATCTTATGACACAAAATGTATCACATTGTTCGCGAAATTACAAAAAGTATTCTATTCTTGTACAGATATTTAAATATTTAGTCTTAGGCTGTTCTTTTTTTGATTTCTTTAAATCTTTTTTTGATATTTTAACAATTGTGTGTATCAAAACTAATACAATAAATTTAAGCATATGATTTATGAATTTAATGGCTATATACCGGTGGTGCATCCGACGGCTTTTGTGCACCCCCAAGCCAATGTAACGGGTAACGTAATTATTGGTGCAGATGTTTATATTGGCCCTGGGGCTGTTTTGCGAGGAGATTGGGGGCAAATTATCCTAGAAGCAGGCTGTAATGTTCAGGAGAACTGTGTTGTTCATATTTTTCCAGGCAAAACAGTTCATCTTAAAGAAGGGGCTCATATTGGACACGGTGCAATCATTCACGGGGCTTCCGTTGGTGCTTACTCTTTGGTTGGTATGAATGCTGTTTTGATGGATGATGTTGAGGTAGGGGCGGATTGCTTGATTGGCGCGCTTTGTTTTGTACCTGCAAATACCAAAATTCCTGATCGCAAATTGGTGGTGGGAAATCCGGCCAAAATTATCAAAGATTTATCGCAAGAAATGGTGGATTGGAAACGTTCGGGGACAGCTTTATACCAAGCACTACCCGCCGAATGCCATGCAACGCTTAAACCCTGTACACCGCTTACTAAAATTCCAGAAAATCGTAAGGTGCAAGATTTTTCAGACTATAAAACTTGGCACGAAATGAAACCGAAATAAGTTTCCTTAGCCATGCGAAAGGCTATCCTAAAATTTTTCTGTAAGGTTGGCAAATTAAAAAAAACCTATTACATTTAAAGATAAATTTTTGCTAAGTATCCTATGCTCTTTCTTCTAAATACTGTGAGATATTAGATAAATTGCTTTTTTTTGATGGGGATCAATTGTGAATCAGGTGTATCAAGTTTTGCTTAAGCCTTTTTTGCCGGAAGGGTATTTTAGCACATTTTAAAATGGAGAGGGTGCCTTTAGTTATCTACAATCTATGCAGTGCACACCAAGCAAAATTCTCGTTATCCTTGATATCAATGGCCGACTGTAGATGGTTTTTAATTTCTGAATACCTAGGAAATTGAACAAGTTTTTCAGCAGTATGCCGTTGTTATTTGTCTGTTTACTAGTTCTTTGGCAGCAGATGATTGAAGGGAAGCCGCTACGTATCTTTCTGTTTTAGCCTATTTGTTAAAATAAATAGATGCTACAAAAATAAATTTGATTCTTAATCGTATTGCCCTTGTTTTGACCTGCCGATCAGGGATAAGCAAAGCCTATTATAATTGTTGAACTTAAACTAAAAATATATTCATGCCTGACACATTTCAGCAGATGCTAAAAGCCATTCAATCTTTCCTTATAGAAGAAATATACCCCTTAGAAGAACAATTAGAGGCTCCTTTTTTTAGTCGACTAGAGCCCTTGTTGCAGGAAAAAAGAAGGATCGTGAAAACGAAGGGTTGGTGGTGTCCTCAAATGCCAGAATCATATGGTGGGATGGGGCTTAATTTAATTCAATTGGCTCAACTCAGTGAAATTTTAGGAACGACACCTTTAGGGCATTATGTTTTTAATTGTCAAGCACCTGATGCTGGCAATATGGAATTGTTGTTAGAACATGGTTCGGAATGGCAACGTACAACATTTCTAGAGCCGCTTATAGCTGGCAAGATTCGCTCTTGTTTTTCAATGACGGAACCTCAAAATGCTGGTTCGAACCCTACCTTGATGTCTACTAGGGCGCAACTCGATAACGAGTGGTATACCATCAATGGACACAAATGGTTTACCTCATCGGCCGATGGCGCGAGCTTTGCAATCGTTATGGCATTAAGTCAGCCCGATCACCCAAATCCATATCAACGCGCTTCCTTGTTTTTGGTTTCAACATCAAATCAAGGATTTGAACACAAGCGTAATATTCCTGTGATGGGGTCGGCTGGTTCGGGCTATATAAGTCATGCTGAAATAATCTACAAAAACTGTAAAGTGCCAATTGCTCATCGTATTGGTGGAGATGGTGCGGGGTTTCAATTAGCTCAACAACGATTAGGGCCTGGTCGTATTCATCATTGCATGCGATGGATTGGGATTTGTGAACGGGCTTTAGATTTGATGTGTCGAAGAGCAGCTTCGCGCATGTTGAAGACGGACAAAAAATTAGGAGACATGCAGACGATTCAAAATTGGATTGCTGAATCAAGGGTATCTATTGATGCCTGTCGTTTGCTGGTATTGGATACAGCTGCCAAAATAGAATCAGAAGGTGCAAAGGCAGCAAAAGTTGCGATATCCTCCATTAAGTTTTATGTTGCAGGGGTTATGAGTCAGATACTAGACCGGGCGATACAAACTCATGGCGCCTTGGGCGTTACCGACGATCTAGTTCTTTCTTTTTGGTATCGACACGAACGTGGTGCGCGCATTTACGATGGTCCTGACGAAGTACACAAGTCGGTTTTAGCAAGAAATATTTTAAAAAAATACAAAGACATAGCTGCATCATGAACAGAATAGATAAAGCAACTAAGGTTCGGCAGGGAGAAGCGCTAAATAAAGATCGTTTGCTCGCTTTTTTTAAAGACCAAGTCAAGCAAGCACCGAAAGACATTAAAATAGAACAATTTCCAGGCGGTTTTTCTAATCTTACCTATCGAATTGTTTCTGAACAACAAGAATGGGTATTACGCAGGCCTCCTATTGGTGTTACGGCCGGAAAAGCCCATAATATGCAACGTGAATACGAATTGCTTCGGCGCTTGAATCCTGTGTATCCTAAATGCCCTAAAGCACTTTTTTTCTGTTCAGACAGTTCGGTTACAGGAGCACCCTTTTATGTAATGGAGCGAATGTATGGAGTGGTTTTACGCAACTTGAAACCGGAAGAAATTAGTTCAATAGAACAGTACATGCGCCCTTTGTCTGAGTCCTTAATTGACCAATTAGCGGCGCTGCACGCTATTGATGTTTCCTCTACTGAATTGGTAGATTTAGATCGTTCGGCAGGATACACCGAACGGCAGGTGAACGGATGGATAGATCGTTATGGTCGGGCAAAAACTACATCGATCGAAGCCATGCAAATTCTAGCCAAGTGGTTGCCTGATGCTATGCCCAATCAGCACCACAGTTGTATTATACACAATGATTACAAATACGATAACCTATTGTTGAATCCTCAGGATTTAACCCAGATTAAAGCTGTGTTGGATTGGGAGATGGCAACGGTAGGTGATCCTTTGTGCGACCTCGGAACTACATTGGCCTATTGGGTACAAGCGGAAGAGGAACCACAATTAAAGCCTTTTAATTTGTCTTGGGTGAAAGGGAATCTGACAAGACAGGAGTTAATAGCAAGGTATATATCAAAGACAAATTTCGACCTTAAGCAAGATGATTTGATGTTTTATTATGTGCTAGGATTGTTTAAGGTAGCGGTGATTGCACAACAAATATTTGCCAGATTCAATAAAGGCTTAACAAAAGACAAGCGTTTTGCATCGATGATATATTTAGTAGAAATCGCAGCAAATAAGGCATTGAAGGCCCTCGATAGTGGTCGACTTTAAATGAAGGAGACTATTCGTTGAAGAATTTTGTCATTAAGCTAATTAAACTTGCTTCGTCGATTGGCTTATTGATAAAACCGACGGGATTCGTCATTCTTGCTCTTTCTAGGGTAGGTTTGTCCGAGTTGCCCGTCAAGAATATTATAGGGATTTGATATAGTTTATTGACGATTTCGGCCGTTTCAACCCCATCTTTATCGCCTGCCAGACCAATGTCCATTAAAATGAAATCTGGACGATTGTTTTCAAGAAAGGCAATCGTTTCATCACCTGTCCTTGCTTCGCCCATCACTTCTAGGCCTAAATTGTCAAGGATTCTTTCTATAAACATTTGAATAATCATGTCGTCTTCGACAATAAAAATTTTCTTACCGACCATGGCTTAATTTTGCTGCTGTTTTGCTTAATGGATTAAATCTTAAATGTAAACTTTTTTTGTTAGCAATCCTAAATTTTTTTCATTAATCCATTCTATACTCTTATTAATTATACTGTTTCAGGGCTAATCCGATTTCTCATCAGCGGCCGCATAATAAAATAATAAATTTATCATTTTGAGCTACGATAGATAGCCTTGAAAAATATTCTTTGAGATGGTTTTGATAGTTTAAATGCCGGTTGTACACCAACATAAATTGGCCATTAGCAGACAAGCAGCGGTGTACTTCTCTAAAAAGTTTTAAGGGGATGTTGATGTCAATATCGTATTCAAAATGAAAAGGGGGGTTACTGATAATCCAATCGAACATCGCATCTTTAAAAATAGAAAGATTAGAATGGTGGTGAAAATAGCTATTGTGTGTTGCTATATTTTTTTGAGAGGATGCAACTGCAAGAAAAGAATCATCGATTAAGTGTATTTGGCAATTTTCTTGAATGTTTCGTATGCATGCCGCCAATATGCCATTGCCAGATGCTAAGTCAAGTACACAATCGCCCGCAGCCGGAGTGGCTAAATGTTGGATCAAAAATTGAGTAGCATAGTCAATGTGTTTGGCTGAAAAAACACCGTAATATTGTTGATATTGTTCTTTGCCAAAATTTATTTTATGAATAAAATCGAGAGTAAGAGTGGATTGAATAGGTTTTTTTAGCACTAATACACGTGATTTTTTCCAAGCTTTTGTTTGCTGTACTTCTCGAAAGTATTTAGCAGCGATTTTTAAAAGCTGCGGACTAAAATTACGAGTCATAAACCCTGCATAAACCGTTCCTTCCGAATCAAGGCATACACTCAATTGATAAAGATACAGTTGAAACAAATCAAGGGATTTGGGTATGTTGATTAGACCGATTTGTTGTTGTGGCAAAAGTACATCAAGCGGAGACTTAAAGTTGACTTCTCGGCTAAATCCATTCAAATAAAGGTTGTTGGTGATGGCTTGTTGTTGCGACTGTAAATTGCGAACGATGTTCGGTTGGCGTGAGGCCAAATTGGTACTCAAAAAGCCAAATCGATCGTTGACAATCGTTAGTTTTCCTGCCTGAAGTCGACCGTTTGTCTCCTGCCAGGAATGCAGTACTTTTAAAAGGTGTTCATCAGCAGCATTCCAAGCCCTTAGGGTTTTGTTATCACTGATAGGGTGTCTTAAAAATTGTAAATTATCAAAGGTATGTGCCTTGGAGTGCATAGTTTACGGTATCCTAAAGAGGTATAATTTATTTTGTTTTGAATGACCAGGTAAAAGTAAAATTGGATATTTCAACCGATTGTCCTTCCGCATCCTTAATAAATCCTTTTGTGTGTAGGGCTACCTCGACTGCATTTCCTGTTTGTATTGCTTGCTGTACGGCTTTTCTCACTTTAAGACCCTCTTCACAAACGAAAATAGCTCTTTTATTGGCTTTTTTAAGATAATTAGCGTCCATGTGGGTTATTAACATCGATATTTTTCCTTTGCCCTGCAACGCCATCATGGCTAAAACTCCTGTCGACATTTCGGCAGCAGCAGCTTGGGCAGCAAAATATGTGGAACGAAATGGGTTTTGTGAACGCCAGGCATAAGGTACTGTAACACTTGCACGTTCGAGGTCTACCGCTACAATTTTAATACCCATAAAAAAAGCAGATGGAAGCTTTATTAGCATAAACAAACGCTGTAGCAGCGGGTTTTTTATTTTTTTGGTAAATGCTGTTTCTTCGGGGCTTAATTGATCAGTCAAAGGTAGATTTTGTGTAGTTTTTGTCATAGATTGGCTTGTTTGTAATCTTATTGTTGCGTCTTTGTAGTTATCTTGAACACTTGGTAAATTTTGCTATTTTATTATTAACACCACGGAATATTTAACGTTATTTTTTAATTTGTTTGATTATTTCTATATTTTGACATCCAACAATTTTTATTACTTTTGCAAATTGTGTCGTTTAAATAAAGGTAATATTATGCATTTAAAAATGCAAATTGGCCAAGCATACAGTCTATTTTGACTATATTTTTTTTAGGCCAACTACCACAGCAGTATTTATTTACAATATTTCAAGTTACAGATAATGCCAAAACACTTAGTAATAGTAGAGTCTCCAGCCAAAGCCAAAACAATTGAAAAAATATTAGGTAAAGATTTTATTGTAAAATCTAGCTATGGCCATATCCGAGATTTAATTAAAGATAGCAAAGATAAAAAGGCAATAGATGTTGATAATGGCTATAAATCGAACTACGCTATTGCCGCAGGAAAGCAAAAAGTAGTTAAAGAACTGAAAGATTGGGTAAAAAAAGTAGACGAAGTATGGTTGGCGACGGATAAGGATCGTGAAGGAGAAGCTATTTCTTGGCACTTAGCCAAAGTCCTGAAACTTGACTTAGCCACAACTAAAAGAATCGTTTTTAGAGAGATAACAAAGCCAGCCCTTCAAAAAGCAATTCAAACGCCAGGTTCCGTTGACCTCGATTTGGTTAATGCACAGCAAGCTAGACGCGTTCTCGACCGATTGGTAGGTTTCGAACTTTCGGGTCTTTTGTGGCGCAAAGTACGGGGCAAACTATCTGCAGGTAGGGTTCAATCTGTTACCGTAAAATTAGTCGTTGAACGAGAAAGAGAAATCAATAATTTTGCCCGAACGCCTTTTTTTAAGGTGAATGCTGTATTCAGAATTGTTGACAACAACGATCGCATCGTGCATTTTAAAGCAGATTTGAACAAGAAATTTGATTCAGAGGCAGCAGCACAGGCATTTTTAGAAGCTTGCCTGAAAGCTAATTACACCGTTACTAATATCGCCGTCAAACCTGCTTATCGCAAACCTGCGGCCCCTTTTACCACTTCCACGTTACAGCAAGAAGCGAGCCTTAAGCTAGGCTTTTCGGTGTCAAGAACAATGTCAGTTGCTCAAAAATTATACGAGGCAGGGCACATTACCTATATGCGTACTGATTCAACCTCTTTGAGCGAAGTTGCGCTCAAAAATATTGCAGAAACTGTATTGACATTATTTGGGGATAAGTACCTTGAAACAAGACAGTATACCACCAAGAAAGCCAACGCGCAAGAAGCACACGAAGCCATTCGACCAACCTATGTGGACAAAAATGCGGTGAACATGGGCTACGACGAAAATCGACTTTATGAACTGATTTGGAAAAGAACAATTGCTTCTCAAATGTCAAAAGCTCAACTTCAGAAAACAACGATAGATATTGGGGTCTCTACCGTAAAGGACGCGAAACTTATTGCCAATGGACAGGTATTGTTATTTGATGGATTTTTAAAAGTATATCTCGAATCAAAAGAAGAAGAAGAAGATAACGACAACGATGATAAAATACTGCCCCCTATGAAAGAAGGGCAGCAACTAGAGTTGAGCAATATGAAAGCGACTGAACGCTTTACAAGGCCTAAACCACATTATACCGAAGCTAGTCTTGTCAAAAAACTAGAAGAGCTTGGAATTGGTCGTCCATCTACCTATGCACCTACGATAAGTAGAATTATGGACCCGAACCGTGGCTATGTGCTCAAACAAACAAGAGAAGGTAAAGAACGTGCGTATACGGTTTTGACACTAAATGGTGCCGTGCTCGATATTAGTTCTGAGCGTTTAACCGAAAAATACGGCGTAGAAAAAAATAAATTATTTGCCTCTGATCTTGGAATGCAAGTAACTGATTTTTTGTCTGAATACTTCGATAATATTATGCGCTACAGTTTTACTGCAGGAATTGAAGATCAGCTAGATGTTGTATCTCAAGGGAAAATGGACTGGGTAAAGATGTTGGATGAGGTATACAAACCTTTTCATGAGACCCTCGAGCATACCATGGAAAACGCTGATCGCGTGACGGGAGAGCGTATATTAGGAAAAGATCCCAAAACAGGTTTAACACTTTTGGTTAGGATTGGACGCTATGGGCCTGTTGCACAAATTGGCACTACCGAGGAATTGGGAGAAGACAAACCACAATATGCCAACCTCAAAGACGATCAATCGATCGAAACGATTGAAGCAGCAGAAGCTTTGCAGTTATTTCAATTTCCGAAAACACTTGGAGATTTTGAGGGCCATGAGGTCGTTTTAGGGGAAGGTCGATTTGGGCCTTTTGTGAAGTATGACGGCACGTACATTTCTGTACCTCGAACCGAAGATTTGTTGTCTGTCACCTTAGACAGGGCCGTAGAATTGATTCGTGAAAAACAAAAAGCAGATGCTCCTATCGGTTACTACCAAGACAAACCGATTACCAAAGGCGCTGGACGATTTGGGCCTTTTGTAAAATGGGAGGGCTTATTTTGTTCGATAACAAAAGGGAGTGGGTTTCAGTTAGAAACCATTAACGAAGAAGAGGCGATTGTTTTGGTTAAAGCTAAAATTGAAAAAGAAGCGAATCGTTACATTCATCAATGGAAAGAAGAAGGATTATCTGTACAAAATGGTAGATGGGGTCCTTTTATTAAAATTGATAAAGATCGTAAAAATTATAAATTGCTGAATAAAGACGGCAAAAAAATGACTTCTGAAGAAGCTAAGTTGATTGACATTGAGTACGTAAAAGCACAGGTTGAAGAACAAGGTGGCGTACTGAAGAAAAAGAAGGCGCCAAAGAAGGCTGCCAAAAAATCAACTAAAAAATCTACCAAAAAGAAAACGACCAAGAAAAAATAAACAACTAATCTTTTTGCGGCACGTATACCTAGTATCAATCGAGTATTGTAACATTCAATTGCATTACAATTTATGAATTTCATGAAGGCGCTTTATGCGATTTACCAAAAACATCCGCAAGTATACATAGACACCCGTAAGCCTATTCAGGGTGGTCTTTTTTTTGCAGTAGGTCAAAAAAATGACTTAGGCGTGCATCGAGGCAACGAATTTGCTGAGGAAGCTATCGAATCTGGCCAAGCAGCTTATGCTGTTATCAACGATCCTCTACTCAAAAAACGTTATGCCGATGACAAACGTTTTGTATTGGTGAAAGACGGTGCGTCCTGCCTGCAGGATTTGGCTCAATATCACCGACAACAACTTAAATGCCCTTTCTTAGCAATTGCCGGGTCGAATGGAAAAACGACGATTAAAGAACTTTTGTCTGCTGTTCTATCCTACTCCTTCAAGGTGTTTGCAACCGCAGGAAACCTAAATAACCATCTTGGAGTACCATTAAGCCTTCTTAGCATAGGAACAGATTGTGGATTTGCGATTCTAGAGATTGGTGCCAACCATCTTGGTGAAACTCGATTTTTAGCCGAAATTATCCAGCCTGATTTTGGTTTGGTTACCAATTGCGGCAAAGATCATTTGGGCGAATACGGTTCGGTGGAAAACATCATAAGGGCCAATCAGGAACTGTACGATTATTTGGCAGAAAATAACCGCAGGGCTTTCGTGTCAGGCAACGATGAAACCCTCATGCGTATATCCAGTCATTGTAAAAAACGCTATCTTTATGGTGGGCATCAACCGATACGTACTCGTATTGTCAATAGCCCTTTTTTAGGCGTTGAGATGCGTTTTACAAAAGATTTAATTCAAACAATTCAATCAAATTTATTTGGTAAGTTTTGGGAAGATACGCTTTTGGGAGCAGCTGCATTAGGCTATTATTTTGGAGTCTCTCCACTCGCTATTCAAGAAGCAATCGAGTCCTATCAGCCCGCTGCATTACGTTCTCAGCTAGTTGAAGGCAAACACAATCGTATTTTGTTGGATTGCTACAATGCTAACCCAAGTTCGATGGAAGTATTTCTTCAAGAAATTCAACAAGGGCACTTGCAAGCCAACAAAGTGTTGATACTAGGGGAGATGTTGGAACTTGGCGATTATAGTAAATCAGAGCATCAAGAACTTGTTAATAGCATATACAATGATCGATTTGATGATGTGATACTGATTGGCGAGTCGTTTAAACAAGTCGATTTGCCCCTTCAGAAGAATCAGCATCATTTTATAGACCGGCGTGAGGCTGAAGTTTATTTAAAGGCTAAGGCCTATAAAGATAAGTACTTTTTTGTAAAAGGTTCGAGAGGCAATCGCCTAGAACTGTTGATGCAGATGTATTTATAAAATTACAAGATTGAAGTTTTATTCTGCTTTTTTCAACCAGAACAACATTCTGTGTACATTTTTATGCAAGGGATAATTTAGATGCCTCAATTCAGCTAATTAGCTTTAGATAAAATGCTAAGAGTTATAAACGTTTTTCTATTATTTTCTGTTATATAAAAGACCAATGCAATACAAGCTTTGATCATCAATCAAGTATTTTTTTTACCCAATCCACTCGTGCATGCTACAGGCAGGAAGACGTCGCAGAAAAGCATATTTTACATTTTTTAGAATTGGACTGAGCTATTTTGCTTTGTGGTTGAGCTCTAAATTTAGGGGCAAAAACTATTGGAAACGTCGTTTGCCAGCAGTGCATCAATTAAATGCAGAGCGTGTTAGAGCCACAATACATGAGCTTCAGGGCTTGTTTATCAAATTTGGTCAGCTAATATCCACCTTGTCAAATGTTTTGCCGCCAGAATTCAGGGGGCCACTTGAATCACTACAAGACAACGTTCCATCGGATACTTTTCAGAAAATGGCTGCAACTATTGAAGCTGAATTCGGCCAAAATCCTTTTGATCTTTTCGATTCTATCGAAGAACAGCCTATCGCTGCAGCCTCTATCGGACAGGTTCATCGAGGTAAAATTGGCAATAAAGATGTTGTCATCAAAATACAACATCCTAGTATAGACAAGCTGGTAGCGGTTGATTTATATATTATCGAAAAATTAGTTGGGTGGGGCTCCCGCATACTCAAAATTAAGGGAATTGAACATCTGTACAAGCAGGTCGAACAAATGATCTACGAAGAATTAGATTATACCCTTGAGGCGCAATCGATGCAACAAATTAAACGCAATCTCAGAAAAGAGGTTCGAGTTTATATTCCTGAAGTTTTCTGTGATTACTCCTCCAAAAAGGTATTGACGATTGAATATTGCGAAGGTGTTAAAATTAGTAACATTGAACAAATAGAAGCTTGGGGCTTTCAACTAGAATTCTACAGTAAATTATTGGTTGAAGTCTATTGTAAACAAATTCTTAGGGATGGATTTTATCATGCCGACCCACATCCTGGCAATTTGCTAGTCAATCAAAAAGGACAACTTGTTTTTCTTGACTTTGGAGCCGTTGCCCAATTGAGTGATACTATGAAAGCAGGAATACCGTTGTTGCTCGAAAGCCTACTCAAACAAGACACACAAGGTATTGTCCGTATGCTTCGTAGATTGGGGTTTGTTGCCTCAGGCAATGATATAAGTAAAGTGGTCGAAAAACTTGTAGACGATGTTCAGGATTTTGTCTATAATGATTTGCAACTTGATAATCTTAATATTCAAAACATTAGTCCGGAGCAGTTTCGCAAGGGCTTGGGCCTCATCAACATTCGCGAACTTACCCAAATCATCCAAATTCCTAAAGACTGGGTTTTACTGAACCGTGCAGTGGTCTTGGTGGGGGGCGTTATTTTTATGTTGAGTCCTGATTGGAATCCAATTGAATCTATTCAGCCTCATGTAAAGCAACATTTGCGTAGTGCACGCGGAAGTATTGTAGAGGTGCTGATTCGGTCCTTACAAAGTCAGCTACAGTTGCTAAGTACCTTGCCTGCTGAGCTTCAGAAAGCACTCAGGAAAATAAATCGAGGAAAACTTACATTCGAACACCCTAGTATGCAACAAGAACTTAAAAGTATTCGTCTTTTGGGGCAGCAGCTTGTTTGGTTGTTGATTGCGGTAGCATCTATTTATTTTTATCTAGATACTGCAGCGGTAGGGTCTTCGTATGCATCTTATTTTCAATTTAGTGGTTTTGTTTCAACTTGTTTTTTCTGCTTGACTTTTATCCGTAGCAAATTAAGCGTCTAAAAAAAGTGGTTTTTAGCTATTTTAATGCCTATATCTAACTTTTGTCTATTTGAGCTAGGTCTTTTCTGAAGATTTTAGTTTTCTTTTTAACGACCTGTTATTTTTTCTTATCTTGTGCCTGTAATTTCTTTTCTTTAGTTATAGGCAATTTGGGGTATGGTATTCATAAAATTATTATTTACACTGAGTTTGGGTGTAGGGTTTATTGTTCTGTTGGACAATGCTCATGTATTAGGGGATTCTGCACAACGCACAGAACAGCAAGATGGTACGTTTGTTAAAGTAGCATCTTCCGAAAAGTTTTATCCCCCGATTGGGAAATTATTGAGTCCTTCTCATGGTTTTTGGCAAAATGCCGAAGGTCCTATACCTGCCTTCGCAAGTGATATTCAGCAGGATTATTTGAAAGATGCCGTTGATGTAGTTTATGATGATAGGATGGTGCCACATATATTTGGCCAAAACCTCTCTGATGTTATTTTTGTACAGGGCTATGTTACTGCTTCCCTACGCCTTTGGCAAATGGAACTTCAAACACATGAGGCTGCAGGGAGGTTGTCAGAGATTTTAGGAACTACCGATAAGCTCAGAAATATTCTGTTGGAGAGAGACCGAGAAACACGTCGTATTGGTATTTTGTACGGAGCTGAAAATGCCGTTAATCAATGGAAGAAATCCTCGGAGGATTTTGCTATACTAACCGCCTACACAGCAGGTATTAATGCCTATATCGATCAGTTAGATTATGCTGATTTGCCGCTCATGTATAAGCTTCAGGATTACCGGCCCGAGGCATGGACTACCCTAAAAACAGCCTTGCTCATGAAGAGTATGGCAAGAACCTTAACAGCAAGAGACCATGATTTCGATCTTACTGCTGTCTTGAAGAAAATCGGTCCTGAGATGTTTGATGCCTTGTATCAAGATTATTTTACGGAACAATCACCGATTATTTTGGAAATGACGGATACTATCCTTGCCGCATCCGTTTCTAATGAAAAGCCCATTAGTTTATACCTTGGCCAATTAGGTAGAGATAGTCTTACTAGGGCATTATCTCCTAAAGGCGTGGGGTCAAATAATTGGGCAGTCTCGGGTGCCAAAACAAGTTCGGGTAACCCTATTTTATGTAACGATCCACACTTAAAACTAAATTTACCTTCTTTGTGGTTTGAAATACAGTTGACTACACCCGAACTAAACACTTACGGGGCATCACTTCCTGGTGCACCCGGTGTTATTTCAGGGTTTAACGAATACATAGCTTGGGGGGTAACAAATGTTAGCCACGATGTGAGAGATTGGTACGCAATTGAGTGGAAAGATGCCTCTAAATCAGCCTATTGGTTTGATAGCACTTGGATGCCTACCACAAAAATCCCTCAAGTTTATCAACAACGAAATGCAGCAAGTGTATTGGATACCCTATTAATGACGCATCTAGGGCCTATTGCTCATCAAGCAAATGGACAAGATTTTGCTTTGCGTTGGACATTACACGACCCTTCTGAGGAAGCAATGACTTTTCTTAAGTTGATGAAAGGCAAAAATTATGCTGACTACAAAGAAGCTATCAAACATTTTGCCTGCCCTGCCCAAAATATTGTTTTTGCAGCCAAAAATGGTGACATTGCTTTGTGGACTCAAGGAAAACTGCCTCTGCGAAAAGAAAAGCAAGGTAAATTTGTACAACAAGGAACTTCTTCCGATGAACTTTGGACGGGCTTTATACCTCAAGAGCATATTCCGCACGAGTACAATCCTTCCAAAAATTTTGTTGCATCCGCCAATCAACATTCTATTCATCCCGACGAATATCCCTACAGCTATTATGGTTATTTTGAAGAATACAGAGGACGATACCTCAATAGGAGATTGTCGGAAATGGAGCAAATTACAGTGGAGGATATGATGGATTTGCAATACGATTCCTATAGCTTGAAAGCCGAAGATTTTATGAATATTCTGAAATCTAAACTCAATAAAGCACAGCTCAATAAAGAAGAACTCGAATGGTGGCACAAACTTAAAGATTGGGATTATCGCTTTACGGCACAGCAACAAGCTCCGGTCCTTTTCGAAGCGTGGTTTGATTCTTTGCGATATTTGGTATACGACGAAATCGTTCAATGGTCGAAAGCCGACCAAAAAAATTACCGATTGCCCGATCAGCATACGCTGCTAAACTTGCTAAAAAGAGATACCACCAATCCTATTTTAGATATTGTCAGCACCACAGAAAAGGTAGAATTAGCGGCGGACGTCGTTACGATCTCTTTTCAGAAAATGTGTCAGGCTTTGGATGAAAATGCAACTATTCCTAGCTGGTGGGAACAACGGGCTACTCGCGTAGATCACTTGTCTAAAGTTTCTGCTTTTAGTATTCAAAATATAGTTACTGACGGACACTATTCGGCATTGAATGCCCTTGGTAGCCGTCCTGGGCCTTCTTGGAAAATGGTGGTCGAATTAGGGGCCGAGATAGAAGCCTATGGTATTTATCCTGGTGGACAGTCCGAAAATCCCGGGAGTTATTTTTATGCTAATATGATGGATAAATGGGCAGAAGGAGCACATTATCCCCTGTTGTTTTTTAAAAGTAAAGAAGATGCCGCTGATAAAGTGTTGTTGAGTCAAGCCTTTAATAAATGATTTTTTTTATCAAAAACACCAAGAAATAAGCATGCTTAGAAGAAGTCCTAAATATGCCTTTGTATCCCTACTTGCTTTGCTTCTGTGGCTTTCTGCGGGCAGTTATTGGGTGTCTGAAACCTGCTGCGGCAACAAGCCTTCGACAGCTATACAGCTGGGAGATGCAGTCCCTAAAGTACCTATGCTGGTAAATGATGCCTCTTTTTTTTCAATCCAATCAGATCAATCCATCGTATTTGGACTCAACGAATCCAAGCCTATTATTTATGAGGATGTTAGTAAAAGTCTCATGAAAATAATAGAATATGTAAAATCAAATCCCCTAAAACGAGTCAGTATCATGGGGCTTTATACTAAGCAGGAATCAAAAGGGTTTGAAGTTGCACGTAATAGAGCCGATTCTATTCAGAAAGTTCTTTTAAGTGCTGCAGTACCTCCCTATCAAATTGCTGTACAGGCGGGTCAGAACGACAATCTCTTAATAGATGACGAACATCAAATTGTTTTTAATGCAATTACATTCTCGTTTTCTAGTATTGCTCCTTTCAAGGTAAATGATACCAAGAATGATTTTATAATTCAATCTATGGACAATTTTATCTTCAAACATGGTGAAGCCTCTTTGTTATTAGAACCTAGTCAAATACTCGATACCTTATTGGTACAACTGGCACAGTATTTACAAAAGCACAGCAACCGTAAACTCGTGCTATGTGGCTATAACCACGCAACTGAAAAAGCTAATTTAGCACTAGAAAATCTTGGATTGGCACGGGCTAATTTTATGCGAAGTGTTTTGATGGAAGCTGGTGCTCCTGGACAACAAATAGTGATTGAAGGCAGAGAGGATAGCCGGATTGCAGTGGTTAACAATAAGCTTTATGGTAAAATTTTGCCCAATCCTATGGCCTATCGTTTCGAAAACCGGACAGCCCTTGACAAGAAACAAGCACGCAACAAACAACGCTCGATTGAAAGAATGTTAAGAGAGGTACAAGTTTTTAGATTTAAAAACTTAGAAAGCGATAATTTTTCGGTCAATCTGAAGCCTAAATCTAAAGCTTTTCTCACTGATTTAGTACAATACTTAGCCTTAAACCCCAAAGCTAAGGTGTTTTGTGTTGGGCATAGCAACAAAACAATTTCGGATAGTATCGATTTTAGCTTAGCTTCTGAAAGAGCTGTTTATATTTTAAAATTTCTTGAAGCTCATGGAATTTCAAGTAGTCGTATGGAAATTAAATCAGCGGGTTCAACGCATCCTCTTGGCGAAACAACTACACAGTACGGGCAGCAAATTAATCGCCGAGTCGATGTCTTTGTTTCTTTTAATGGTTCCGTCCCAAAACTATATGTTTTTCCGCCCAAAACAACTATCAAAATCAAGAAAAAAAGAAGAAAGGCTATTCTTCCTAAAACTCCAAAAGTGCAACAAAAAAACTTGCCAAAAGTCGATACGAACATTTTGGATTCCAACAACATGGATAAGGTTATCCCTTTAGTAGATAGTCTTTTAAATATTATCCCTTTAGATTCTAATTCTTCTAAAGCTATAAACTTGAGAGAAGTACAAGAGACCAAGGATACTTTATGATTTTTTTAAGTGTTCCTTTTCTAATTCATTTCTTTCTGTTAATTTTAACATCTGATTAAAAAAATAAAAATTTAGATATATGCCTTGTTGGATGATAGATATGGTTTTGATGACTGGAGCGGCGGTTTTAGGCTATTTAATTGCTTGGTTTTGGCAACCGGTCGACCCGTCCACAAATTCAGTTGCCGCCCCAAATCCTAAGGGAAAGGAGGGCGCAAATCCTAATTCAGCTAAAGAACTTGATAAACTTCAGAAAAAATATGAGGATTTATACGATAGCAAGCTAGATGTTGATACCGCTTTGGTTGCTGCAGAAAGCACATTAGATGGACTGAAATTAGATTATGAACGGCTAGAAAGAGATATGTCTGGCAATAATAATCGTCAAAAGGAACTGCAGAATGATTTTGATCAGTACAAAGACAAAAAAGAACAGGAAATCAAAAAAATGCGGACCAAAACTAAAAAAGCTGCAGAAAGCTACGAAAATGTTAAGTTCCAATTGGCCAAATCGAATCGAATTAATGAAAAATTACAGGAGAGTTTATCACAGCTGAAAGAAGAGAACGAAAAGCTATCGACAGAACTAGGAGAGGCTAACGAAGAAATAGAAGTGGTCAATGCATCTATGGCAGAATTGAAAGACGATTACAAAGAAATTAAAGCCAAAACATCCTCTTATAATCTAAAATTGTCAGAATGGCAAGAGAAATACAAGAACCTGGACTTAGATTTCAAACAAATAGAGTCGGAGAAATCGGATGTTACAAAAGCTTACGATTCTTACAAAAGCAGTACCTCTACAGAAATTGAAAAGTTGAGTGGTCATCTTACGGCCTTGCAGAATCAATTAGAAGAATCGAAAAGCTACTCTGATCAATACGCTGCAGCTTTATCTACTTCGGACCAAGAAAAACAAGAATTGTCGATTCAACTTGAACGTCAAAAGAAAAATGCAGCAAAAGAATTGGCGGATATTCAACAACATATTCATGGCTTAGAAGCCGATTATCAGACCATACAAGAACGAGAAGAACTCCTCGACGATCGCTTTTCTAATCTTCAAGACAAACATTCTGACCTTGAAGATGCATTTAAAAATACGGTAGACGAGAAAGAAAATTTAGAAATTGCCTATCATGAATACAAAGAAACAACTAAAGAACGTTTCAATACGCTTGAAAACGAGGCAAAAAGCTGGGTTGAAAAACTTGGTTCAGCCAACTTAGAACTGGCACAGAATAAAGAAAAAGCAGCGGAATTAGAAAAAAATAAAGAAAAACTCATAAAGGAGTTGGATAAAATGCGTGAACGCTACGACCAGGAAATGACAATGTCTGGAGGCGAATTTGAAGCATTAAATGATACTTTTGACGATCTCAAATCTAAATATTTTGACGTAAATAAAGAGTTGTCTTCCACCAAACTCGAAAAAGAAAGAATCTATCACGAACATCAAAGTTTTCAGGAACAAATCCTAGTAGAAATACAATTGGTACGCGAGGAAAACAAAAAATTATCAAAAAACATTGCCTCCATCAAAATCGAAAAACGGAAATTAGAGTATAGTAACGAAGAATTATTGGAACGAATTGATGAATTGGAGGAAACTTCGAATCTATCATCGCCTAAAGGGCAGGATAAATTAATTAAAATGATTAATCGCTTGCGCAATAATCTTGAGGAACAAACAGAAGCTATTAATGCTTTCGGCAAAGAACGGAAACAGTATCAGCAAAAAATACAGAATTTAGAGAAAAAACTAGGCGATGCATCAATCAAATCTGTTGATGCATCCTTAAATGCGGGTATCGCCGACGATTTGAAACGTATTAATGGTATTGGAAGTATGACTGAAGAAACCCTCAATGATTTCGGTATTTATAATTTTACGCAACTTGCTACTATATCCGAGGATAATAAAGCCTTATTGAGTCAAGTTATTTCAAGTACACCCGATAAAATTACCAATTGGGCAGAAGCGGCCCAAAAACTACTCGAAATCAAATAAACTTTAGTAATAATATTGGCTAAATGACAATTATTTAGTTTGGCAGGGTTACTTCTAGTAAGTATTCAGCCATATATTTTTATTAATACATTGTTTTTTTGTTAAAAAAATTAATACATTTTTGAATTAAGTTATTTTTTTCATAAATTAGATATACTTATATTATAAAATTACACCATACATTTCCAGCCAATAAAGAATAACTAAGGCATTTATTTTTTTGAGTTATTCGTTGATATTCAAGTGAAAGTTCTTAGGAACGGTCGCTTGGGCGTGCAGGGAAAAGCCCTGCTCGATAAGTTGTTGAACCTTTAAAATGCGATTGTTTTTATTTTATCAATCGGTACTAGAAAAGAATTTGGTTTTGGATCGACTACCGCTACCGTCTATGGATGGATAATTATATAAAAGCATCATTTATTAATTCAATAGCTTTATAATTTGCACTATTAGTATTTAGGAATGATGCCCCGACTTTAGCCCAGTTGGGGCATTTTTTATGTTTGCTTTCAGTTTCTCCCCAATTTATGCTACCTTAAAAAATGTTCTAATTTAATTTCATAAAAATGAACCTAACCTACATTAGTAGTGCTGAAGCGTTAAACGAGTGTTTGTCTGTTTTAAATCAGCAATCACAAATAGCAGTTGATTTGGAGTTTGATAAAAATCGATTCAGATATGGATTTAATTTGTGTCTAGTTCAAATTTTCGCCGACGAGCGCTGTTTTATCATCGATCCTTTGTCTCCTCAATTAGCTATTCAAACTCTTTTTCCTGTTTTTGACAACCCTTCGATTCGCAAAGTAGTTTATTCCTTTGGAGAAGATTTACGCCTGCTTCATTCATTGGGATGTTTTCCCCAAAATATATATGATATAGCTATTGCTACCCGGTTGTTAAATTATCCACAGGCTTCTCTAGCTACAATTTTGAATGAAGTTTTAGGGATTGAAATCAATAAGTCTTCCCAAAAAAGTAATTGGTTTAACCGACCACTAAGTAACAACCAAATCGACTATGCTGCCAAGGATGTGTTGTATCTCTTTGATTTGTATGACCAATTGAACGAAGCTGCTAAAGAAAAAGGGGTAGAGGGCTGGGTTGCGGAGGAGAATGCCGTTTTTGACAAAGTTTCCTATGCTCATATCGATAATAATAGTTACTTAAAAGAAAAAGATAAAGTTGGTTTGACTGAACATGAGTATTATGTATACAAGATGCTTTTAGCTTTTCGTGAGGCTATTGCCCAAAAAATGAACCGACCGAGTTACCAAATTATCGATAAAAATTACCTAAACGAATTAGCGCAGCGTCCGAGTCAGATTCATCGTTTTCACAAAATAAGGGCTGTTTTCAAGAGCCTCAAAACCGATGAGTTTAAAAAAGAACTAGAAGACAAAAGACTTAGCTTTGAAACAGAAGCCGATCGCCTAGGTTTGTCCAGAACCGAAAAAGAAATCAAAAAAATTGACCCCGAAGAATATAAATCCCGAAAACTACAGCGTCAGCAAAGGGATAAAGTAAAAAAACAGTTATTTAAGCCTATTCAGGCCAAAGTGCGTGAATTGTACGGAGAACATGTCGTAACGTATATTTTGGGGAATCGCCTGATGGATGATCTGATAGCTGGCAATATCGAACAATTGCGCCTCTACAAAAAGAAATTATTTACAGAGATTGCTACTACGCTTGATTTGGATATAGATGTTTACCTTGAGGAAACTGCCGAAGAATAGCTGAGGGTTACGATCAGAGAGTCACTTCGAAGGCACCTTTTTGTGCTATATCAACATAGTCAATCTTGTAGTCATCGCACTGTTGTTTCCATTTTTTTGTGTTGTATCTAAAGTTAGTCGCTGCAAATATTATTTTTTGATAATGACAAAGCCGTTCAATGTCTTTGATGTCTTCAATCTTTGGATTATTGTGAATTACTAGATAATCGACGTCCAAGGGATTATAGGCATTCTGTCTTACTTGATCAGGGCCATAGACAAATACAGTTTTGTCAGCAATAATCCCTTTACCATTTTCGAAAATCATTTCTGCTTGCCGAACGCTGTCCGTTAGCCCAAAATGTTGCGTCTCTATTACTCCTAAAGACCAAAGATGTTGTTGCACTGCAAACCGTATTTGTTGTGGCTTATCTAGTTTTTTATCACTAATTAGGGTGCATTTTCGTCCGTAAACTGTGGATAAAATTAGATTGTTTTTGCAATGATAAAAACACAGATAATGTTGATGATTTTGTTGATATAGCTGATTTAGACGAAACAGTCCAAGGCTTAAAAATACAGCAGCTGCCGTAATGGCCCATTTTATATTTTTGAATCGAAAGGACAAAAGGATGCATGCAAGCGCAGCGTATAAAAGCATAAGCTGCCAATGTTCTAACCAAAATCCATTTAAGGCAGCAAAGGGTAAGGTTTGGATCGCAAAAATAAGGCTGTTCATGAGCCACAAGCTGCAATACAAAAGGCTAACAATTAGGCTGCCAATGATAGGAAGGCTGTGAAATATAAAAAAGGCTATGCCTAAGGATAATATTAAAGCTGCGAATGGGCCTACAGCAAGTCCAGACAACCAAAAATAGACTGGGAATTGATGAAAATAATAAATACTTAGGGGTGATACTGCTATTTGCGCAGCCAAGGAAACAGCGATACCTGACCAAATATATCGAGCAATACGATTTTCGAAATAGAAGCATTTATTTATTTTAGGGTATAAATAAACAATACCCAAAATAGCAAGATAGGATAATTGAAATCCTATTTGTTGTAACAATGAAGTATCTATGCACAAAAGGACAAATGCCGAGGCTGCTAAGGTATTGTAAATGCTTGTTTTTCTGTGTATTGCTTGCCCAATTAGTACGAACGAAAACATAGTAGCTGCTCGTAGTACCGAGGCTGAAGCTCCTGTCAGAAAAGCAAAAAACCATAAAAAAAGTAGTAATAAAATATATTTAAGCCTTCTAGTTATTCGCTTTTTTGGACGGCCCATAATTCGGTTCATCAGCAACATTAATAAGCCTACGTGTAAGCCGGACACCGCAAGTACATGCATCGCCCCACTTTCGGCATAAGCTTCCTTTAAGCTTGAATCAAGGGCTGTTTTAGAGCCTAACAACAAGGCTGCAGCTACTGCATATTCATTGGGGCTGCGTAAATGTTTTTTTAGTAGTTTAAGTAAATACTGCTGACAGTTTTGAAAAAATTTACGATAATAAAAACCTTGATGTTTCCCCAATAATTTCCATTGGTTTTTAGGGATATATGCTTGGTGATAAATACCTTCTTGGGCATAAATTTTCCTAAAATCAATAGATTGAGGATTGAGCGGGGCTTTGGTTTGATGTATTCGGCCATTTAATAAAAGGGTATCCCCTTCGCTTAGCTTTAAAGCCGCACTATCGAGTTGAATAGATAACAAGAGCTTGCCTATACTGTGTTTGAAATGGCCCACTTGATCGAAATAGCCCAATAATCGAACTTTCGAACGTAGATGACGCGTCTTGGGCGTTGGGTTCTGATACATACAAACTAGGTAACTGCGACTAGAATCGATTTTTTGATATATAAGGTGTTGTTTATGTTGTCTTTCATCTTGTTGATAGGCGATCCACCACCCTAATTGTAAGACCACAAAAAATAACAGGAGGCCCCATGAACGAACCCACCTGAACCCAATTCTTTTTTTTAGACTAAGTAATACTAAAAGTGAAAGGCTAAGAATAAAAAGGCTAATCAAGCCAGAAACAGGCGGACTTAGATCAAAATTTTGATAGGCCAAAATTCCTAGAACTAAGGGTAATAATAAACGTACAAATGGGATTTGTTGCCAAGACATACTGTTAAAGTACTTATTTTGAAAAAGTAAACTCTTTCAAACTAAAAAAAAATGTGAACAAAACAAAATATACATCTAAGGTATATGAGGCTTTAAAGGCCTGATTAGTAGCTGTATGTTAACTTTTGTAGTCTCTGTTCAAGATAAAATATAGTATCTTCAGGCCAATAGCAAGCAACTTTTAATAAATCTTTCCTACCTTTGAGACTTGCAAAAGGGCTATAAATTATATGTATGAAAATTGCTGTCATAGGTGGAGGTGCTGCCGGTTTTTTTTCGGCAATTGCAGCTGCCGAAAATTATCCAAATGCTCAAGTTACCTTATATGAAAAATCGAAAAGGGTCTTGTCTAAAGTGAAAATTTCGGGAGGAGGTCGCTGTAATGTTACTAATGCTTGTCCGTCGGTTCGCGCCTTGTCTCAAGCCTACCCGAGAGGGGAACGCTTCCTCAAGAAAGCCTTTTATGAATTTGACAATCACGATTGTATACAGTGGTTCGAAGCACGTGGGGTACCTTTAGTCGAGCAAGAAGATGCCTGTGTTTTCCCAAAGGCACAAGATTCGCAAGTAGTTATCGATTGTCTCCTTAAAGAATGTAGCCGCCTATCGATACAAGTTATGGTTCAGCATCCTGTGCATTCAATCATAGCAACAGATAAAGATCAATGGCAACTACATTTTTCGAAAGCAGCCCAATCTATACAAGTTTTTGACAAAGTAATTGTTGCTACTGGTGGTAGTCCTAAACGAAAGGGGCTAGAATGGCTCGAATCTTTGGGCCATCAAATTGTCGATCCTGTTCCTTCTTTATTTACCTTTAATATGCCTCAGGAATCGGTAAAAGAACTGATGGGTATTGTCGTAGAAAATAATCAGACAAGTATTCAGGGGACAAAACTCAAATCTGATGGCCCTTTGCTTATCACACACTGGGGAATGAGTGGCCCTTCTGTTCTTAAATTGTCTGCTTTCGGTGCCCGAATTCTAAGCGAAATGAATTATGATTTTACCTTACAGGTCAATTGGGTGGATGAATTGAACAATGAACGGGTGCGGTCATTTCTGAATAATATTGTTGATAATCACAAAAATAAAATCCTTGCCAATTACCGTCCCTATCTGCTGCCCGAACGACTATGGCATTTTTTATTAAAAAAAGTGCATTTGCCTTTCCATAAAAAATGGGGTGAACTGGGCAAAAAAGGGGTGAATAAATTGATAAATGTTTTGACAAACGACTGTTATAAAGTACAGGGGAAAACAACCTTCAAAGAAGAGTTTGTTACTTGTGGTGGGCTTGCATTACAAGATATTGATGTAAAAAGTATGCAGTCGAAAATATGTAAAAATTTGTATTTTGCTGGCGAAGTAATGGATATAGATGGAATAACGGGAGGCTATAATTTTCAGGCAGCCTGGACGACGGCCTTTATAGCTGGTAAACTACGATGAGTCAGTCGGCTAATATCGCTCAAGTCCAAAGAATTAATCTTCTACTTTTAAATAATAATCTGCTGCACGGTATTGATTATTATTGGTTCTAAAAATACGCTGTCGGTTAAAAAAAAGAACTTTTTCATATACAAGTTCAAAGCCGCTGTTTTGAAATGCGATTGAATCATTGAGTATAGAATCAACTTTGTTTTCGATTTGGTATTCCATATTATTGACTAATTTATCATTGTCTAGATAATCGCGGTCACTAATCAGGATATAATCAATCGAATCTTTGTAGACTGTTCGCAAGACATAATTGGGGTTTTTGACGTAGCCGTCATGCCTAAAATCAAGGGCATTTAATTCAGGGAATTGGGCCCAAATCATGGCAGGTTTACCCTTTGTTAATTCATCCAATTTTGCAATGCTTTGCTGCATGTTTTCCACTACAATCAGATAGCCCATGTCATTATCTTGCCTGAAGTACAGAAAACTGAACTGAAAAGGGAGGCTTAGTATTAAGTAAGTGAATAGATATTTTACTTTGAAAAAATAGGGTTGAATGCCTATGGTCAAAAACAAGAGACTGGCAGGCAATATCAGCAACAAATATCGGGTCATGACATAATTAAGGGATGAAAAGAGTAACATCAGCCCTATATATGCTAGTAACAAAAAGTAACGGTCGATTAATTTAATGAAGGACGGACGACCCATTTTCCAACTACTATAGATAAAGGCAATGAACAGTAGAAATCGGCCTTGGTCGAGCAATAAATTAGAAAAGTTAAGTGCAAAACGAATCAGAATCGTAGCGGGATTAAAAGAAATTAAACTGGTGTGAAAGGGGTATAAATACCAGCCGTAGGCTTGTTTTTGAATAACAAAAAAGAGTATTAAGGTACAGAGGGGGGCCAACCATCGAATGCAATGAAGCAAGGACTTCCACCTAAAGCTAAATCCTCTGTTTTTCCATTCATTTAGGGCCACGGTTCCTAACACTACGACTCCGGTTTCTTTGGTAAGCAACAACAAGCTAGCTACGATGCAATAGAGCCAAAATTGTTGGTTTAAATAAGTAATTAAGCATAATAAACCAAGTAACGAAAGCATGATTTCGGGCAAAATCATCGTGCTTTGAGCGTAAAATATTGGTTGAAAAATCAGTAGTATACTAACTATAGCCGCTGTTTTAGCATCCGTCAACTTTTGGGCTAGGCCATACGTGCAGCAAACCGTCAGTACAGATAAGCAGAGAACGACCGACCTTGCAGCAATATAATTTTTGGCAAAACAACTGCTGACAAGACTCAAAAAATAGGTAAAAAACAAAGGATGTCCTCGGCCAAATTCTGGCGTTACATCGGCAGGATGCATGCTCGGACCCTTTTCGTACATATAAAAAAGCAAGCGACCATAGACGCCAATTTCATCGTGGAATAGGGGAGTGTAAAGGGTGAATATCTTGGAAGCAAAAAAAGCAATCAACAAAATTATCAACACAATAATCGTTTTTTCTTCCTTAGTGGATTTAATATTTGTGTTGATTTTATTCATTTTAAATTTATGGATTTGAACTCTTTTTCGCGTTTATTGATGCACCTGTTTATTATTGGTTTTAAAAATTCTAACATCATGAAAATAATACTTTTGACCGTATACTTGTTCGATAGGGGATTGTTTTAATGCTTCTTTATTGTACAGCAATGTATCGATAGCCGTCCAGGAATTAGAAAAAGTTTTAAGGTCTTTTTTCAATAAATATGCTTTCTCTTCTTGGTGCTTTTGCTTGCTATAAATTGCGTGTCGACCTCTTATTATATAGTCGACACTGTCTTTGTATTTTACAAAAATTTTGTAGTTAGGATTATTAGTATATCCATATCGAGTATCTTCTAGGGCAAAACAACTTGGGAATAAAGCATGTACATTCATTGAATCTCCCTGAGATATTTTATCCAATTCATCAATTCCTTTCTTTAGGCTAAGGACAGATATAGCATATGACATTTCATCATCTGTTCTGAATTCTTCTGTTTGATAATGAAAAAAAACAACCGTTATTAAAAAATAAATAAAATAGAAAGCCAAGGGGGTTTTTTTGGATTCAAATATATGCACCATTGCTAAAAAAAATAAGGGATATATTAGCAACAAATATCGAGACATAAAATAATTCAAGCCCGAAAAGCTAAACATCATCAAGCCTACAAAAAACGATAATGAATGCGTATTCACAAACTTTTTAAAATCACTTTTAGAGGCTTTGAATAGGGAAAAAGCTAATGGAATTAGCATCAAAGAGCGATTCTGATCCAAAAAGAAATGCTTTAAACAAGCCCAAAGTCTATTGTATATATCTGAAGCAGAAAAAGAAATAAACCCGGTATGATAGGGGTATAAAAACCAACCGTGTTGAATTTTTTGAACGATTAAAAAAACGACTAAACAAATAATTGGCAAGGAGTATTTGACAGAACGAAGTATCAAGTTCCAATTGATTCGAAATTTTTCTTTATACCATTCATTCAGAACAATCCCTGCAAAAACTACAATAGCTGTTTCTTTAGTAAGTATCAGCATACTACCAAACAGAAAATACATCCCGTAATTTTTCCGGAGATAAAACAAAATAGTGATTGACCCTAGAAAAGAAAGGAAAATTTCAGGCAACACCAGGGTGCTTTGAGCAAAAAATATAGGCTGAAAAATGAATAAGAATACCGCAATTAATCCTACTTTTTTTGAGGCCAGTTCTTTGCCAAGAAAATAGGTAGTCAGGAGTAGTCCTACCGAAATCATCAATATAACCAATCTTGCTGAAATATAACTGCCTCCCAAAAGCGAAGTGCATGAACTGACAAAAAATATAAAGAAAAGTGGATGCCCTCTAGAAATGATAGGGTCTACATCACCCGGGATAATAGTAGGCCCATTATCTATCATATAAAATATAGCTTTCCCATAAACCCCTAATTCATCATGAAAGAAAGGCACATTTAGACTTAGAAGCTTAGAAAGGAAAAATCCTCCTAACAATATCATCAGAATTCGGCTTGCATTCTTATCCCAATTAAATGATGACGCTATTTTTTGATTGGATTTCACTAATAAATGATGGTTATACTTAATTATTTTTTGCCAGATTTCATGCTTTTTAATAAATCGCACAAATTTACAAAAAAAAAATAAAGCAGTTGATTTATTAGCCTAAATAAGCAAGGTTGAACCATTAAGTAAGCAAAAAAGCAAGGCTTAGCTGTTTTGAAGGACTAGATTTTAAAATTTTGGCTGAAAAACAATATTGACACCAAAAGGACGCACATTTGCTTGGCCCAATTGTGTGAGTCGCCACATAAAATCAACCCGTAAGACTTTAAAAATATTTTCAATGCCAAAACCAATTTCGGCGTAAAAATTAGGCGCAGCAATACTTTCGGGCATATCCATTAGCGCACGATTGCTAGAACGCATGCTGCCATAAAGGCCCTTGAACATAAAAATAGAACGCCATTTTAGTTTATTTATAAGGGGTAGTGTGTTCAAAATTAAACCATCAAAATGATAATCTACCCACAGCGCACCGTAGGCATCACTGACAAATTCAAAATCATTCATCATGGCATAGGCCCCGGCATTTCGGAGTATAGATTGGTTGCCCAAATGAACTTTTAAAAGGGGATAAGGGGCATCTCCAAAAATTTTGCCTCCTTTTATTTTGTAGATCATATATCCGAAAGGGGTGCTAAAACGCTGTGATATAGACAAGTCTAGTTTGTGGTAATTATAATCTCCGCCCAACAGGCCTTTGATTCCGGCAGTGTACTCAAAATCAACTATAGGTAAGCGACTACCCATAAAAAAACGATCAAAGCCAGAAAATGAGGTCCAATATTTTTGTTTGTGCCCCCAATGTAATTTTAGTTTAATTTCGGAGGTAGTAAAGGAGGGTATAGGCGTAGTACCATCGCCCGAGGTAAACTGAAAACCGTTGTCGACTGTATAAAATTTACGCCAGCGAAAACCAATTCTACTATGAAAGCCTTGAAACCAATCTTTTTCATACGCGATTAAGCCCTGTCGAATAAACATTAATTTACTAATCGGAGTTGCACGGGTTATCGAAGCGATAATATTATCGTTCGTCAAAATTTGGTGGTCGTTATTTCCCAACATCTGAAAATCAGCAGCATATTGAAGCGTAAGCATATGCCAACGCCTGTTTTTTCGAGGTAGGTGAAATTTTCCTTTGATACCATATTTCCATTTTTTATCCTTGAATCCATAGGCCGCGTAGCTTCCAATTTGTATTTTATCGCTCAGTTTTTTGGAACTGCGTACACCTAATTTAATTCTTGGCCCTTCTATGTCGTTCCAGCTGACAAATTCTGCAAATTTTCCAAATTCTATTGGGCCGGCTTTTAGATGTGACGTAGCAGAGGCATAGGTCAGGTAGTCCATTATTTTGTAGAGGGGTGTATTTTGAATAGAGTCCATCATTAGATGTACCCCCGCAGAAATCGTATCGAGTGGTTCGGGACGAGACGCCACCCAAAACTGTTCAGTTCTTTTTTTGTATCCCTCGGCATATTGAACATAATCGCCTTTCATTCTATTCTCATCAACCCCTTTATTAATTTTCAAATCAAAGCGTTTCATTACGTTTCGTATACGTATCTGATTTTTTTTGTTCCTATTTTTGCGCGTGCCAATATCGATGAAATCTATCTTAGCAATGGTCGTAATGTTTTGCTTCATTATAAGCCAATAGCCTTCAACAGTTTGTTCGTATTGTTGATGCACATTAATGGTATGAATATGATTCAAAGCAATGTGCGGGGAAATTTCCATTTCAATAGATTCGACGCCATAGGTTTTCTTGTGTACCCATGCATTCCCCAAAAAGGTGTAGTCTTGCTTACGTTTACCCACAAAGGTGAGTAAATAGTATTTATCGCCATCCCTTTCCACAGAGTCGGTGAGAAAATAGTTGTAATGTATATCTGAAGTGGCTGATAAAGGGCCAATAAAGGATTTTCCTACGATTACTGTAAGGTTTTTGAAAGGATCTACTTTATTAACTTTGGAGCCCAAAAAACTAGCTGTCGCTTCATTTTCTATTCCTGAAAAACGATCAGAAATAATATATTCGACTGTCTTTTTTGGGGTTTTTCTATAGCTGAACTCCTTAATTGTTTCTTTGTTTAGAACAGGCAAATAGGTATCCCCATTTTCTTCAGTCTGAACATGATTTCGCATGATGTTCATGGGTTTTCCAAACAGTTTAGAACCCAATAGTTTTTCTCCAGGTTTAAGCCAGTCGAAATTGGTGTTACTGTAGTCTTTGAAAGAGGCATTATCGGCCGCTTTAATACTATTTTCGGGCCAATGTTTTACTACATTTCTCCACAAGGCAATAGCCGCCGTGTCTTTTACTCGTTTTTTATGTTTTTTATCCGTTACTGTAGCTGTCAATAATTCTAAACCACTCTCTGATAAGCTTATATTTAATGCCTGGGCTTTGCCTTTTTTAATTTTAAATTTTTTGGAATTATAGCCCAAAAATGTGAAACAAATACTATCAATATTTTCATGAGTTTCGATGCTATAATTTCCTTCCATAGTGGAGGTTACACCGGCTGCAGTACCTACAAATGATACGTTGACAAACGGTAAACTTTCGTTGTTTTTAGCATCTCGAATGGTCCCAAAAACAGTCGTTGTTTTTTGGGCCCAAATACCTTGACTGATAAAAAAAAGGATGCAAATACTCCAACTTATTTGTTTAAGGTTCATGCTTAGAAAATTTGTTAAGACAAAAGCGTATCAGGACAGTAACAGTAATAATCTGCTTAATAGCAATACATATTCCATTCCAATTTCAACAATACAAGGACGGTTTTATATCTACATAGTTTCCTGAATACATTGGTATGTGTTTTAATTAGTTGATTACCAGTATATTTGTGGTGTTCTTTTTTTGTTGATTTCAGAATTAAGCTTAAAGATTTATTCTCTAGGCTTCAAGGGTTTCTAGTTTGTAAGTGGCTTCGGCTACTAAGAACAATGTCGTTGTCAACTAGAATAGACATCTTATTCAATGAGCGATAATGAAAGTTTTTTGTGGGGATTGCCTTCTGTAACGATATTCTTATTGGGCGCTATTTTTTTGAAATTGGCAAAGAATTTGACTTAGTTAAGGCAAAAAAGTATAGATGTATTATATTAGCTAACTGAATTTAGCCTTCAAAACAATTCAACTATTAAAGCGATACAAATGAATATTCGAATTCTTTACACCTTATTTTTTGGCCTATGTTTCCAATATGTTTCAGCACAAACGGATCATCAAACGCCCGTCAAAGTTGGAAAGGTGGATAAAATATATAGTTTTAACGGAAAAACGTACGATGTATACGAAGCTAAACTTTACTTTCCTATTTCGGTGGATGTCAGCAGTACCTTAGAAAGTAATAACAATATGTACGATAAGTCGCATCTGATTGATTATAACCCCGGTACTGTGTGGGTTGAAGGAGTTAAAGGCAATGGAATTGGCGAAACAATAACTTTTAAGTTTAAGAAAAAAGAGTTGCCTTATATTATTGCTTTTGAGCCGGGTTATATGAAATCAACACAAAGCTGGAACAAAAACAATCGAGTTGCCGCCTTTGAGTTGCGTTTTTTAGATGCCCAAAAACGATTGATTGCCCAAACAAATGTGGATTTCCTTCGCGGCGGGCACATGGTTTATTCGGGGACATATGCTGCAGATTTAACAGATTTATTCAATCAAAGCAAACGAATGAATACCTTTGAGTACCTAGAGGTTGAGATACTAAAAGTTGATGACAAAGGAACAAAATTTTCGGACACCTGTGTTTCTGGCCT
>CAJQQM010000039.1 GCA_905480485.1 uncultured Aureispira sp. | reverse complement strand
GATGAGGTACATATGTTGTCAACGCAAGCTTTCAATGCCTTCTTAAAAACGCTCGAAGAACCGCCATCTTATGCTATTTTTATTTTAGCTACGACCGAAAAACACAAAATTATACCAACGATTTTGTCGCGTTGCCAAATTTTTGATTTCAATCGTATAATGGCCGATTCTATTGTCGAACATCTGCAATACATTTGCAAAGAAGAAAACATAACGGCTGCGGTTGAGGCGCTCACAATTATTGCCCAAAAAGCAGACGGCGCTTTGCGAGACGCCTTGTCTATTTTTGACCGTATTATTAGTTTTTCTGGCAAAGAAATTAGCTATCAACATGTTATTGATAATCTTAATATTCTTGATTACGATTATTATTTTAAAATTACAGATGCTATTTTGTCGGAAGACAGCAGTACATTATTGCTTTTGTTCGACAAAATTTTACGCCAAGGTTTTGAGGGCGATATATTTATCAATGGGCTAGCCGAACACTTTAGAAATCTTTTAGTTTGCAAAGACGCTGCTACTTTAACTTTATTAGAAGTAAGTGGCAATATCGAAGCACAATACAAAGAACAATCCTCTTTGGTTCCCCTAAAATTGATCTTGTCTGCCTTAGATATTGCCAATGATTGTGATGTACAGTTTAAGTTGGCCCGTAATACACGCTTACATGTTGAAATGGCCCTAATTAAGATGGCCTATATAATGCGTGCTACATCGGTACAGATGGCGGTGCCACAAGATGTCGAAAAAAAAACCTTAGGAACGAATGACACGAAAGAAGATGTTCCCAAAAGTACTGATAACCAGTCGATTGCTGTTGTTGATGCCTCGATAGATGCTTCCGTGTCTACCAAAACAGAGGCTGGCAAAGATAAACCCTCCACACAACCTACTACGGCCGAGCATGAACCTGACAAAAAGCAATCCGACAACAGTAGTTTTGCTGATAAATTGGCCGCTAAGTCCCAAAAAGGACTTTTATCTAAAGTGTTGACTTCTGTCAAAGAAGCCTACGACAAGCCCGAAGCGGAGGCTTTAGATTTTACCCTTCAAAACATTCAACAACTTTGGGATACTTATTGGGCGGCAATTGATTCTCAGTCGACTCAACTACTTTTTAAAACGGCTATAATTAGCATAGAGGATGCCGAAATTGGAACCTTAAAAATTACAGCTTCAGGCAATCGGGCCAAAGATGCGATTCAGCGTGAACGGAATCTACGGCAATTGTTGATTGATAAGTTTCAGAAAAAAGGATTGTCTTATGAGATCGTCATTAAGCCCGAAGCCATCGAAAAACCCAAGGAAAAGAAACAGCTACCTCAATCGGATCGAGATAAATATGTTTATTTTTTACAAATGAATCCCGTTCTCAAAGATTTTCAGAAACAATTTGAGTTGTTACCAGCCAAAAAAGAACGCTAGGGCAGATTGTCTGCAGATGTTATGCCTATTTAAACAACTATTATGAATAAAAAGACAGTTAAAAAGCCCATCCAATTAGAATTAAATTTCGAGGAAGTAAATCTACTCCTCAAAGCCCTTGGTCAACTGCCGTTCAACGAGGTATACGATATCATAGGCAAGATTCACGACCAAGCAAACGCACAAACTAAAAATCTATAACTGATACATTTTCTTTTGCTGCCTCAATAATTTAGGTAAGATTTCTTTTAGCTTTTTTCGTACTTTTCCTTCTTCAAACCTACTCGAATTTGCAACTTTTTGTAAGGCAGTCAATAAAAATTGTAATTTATTTTTACAGTTTTTACTCAAAGGATGTAGGGGGTTGTTTTGCGTGATTTCGACCATTAATTCAAGGGCCTTATGCAAGCATTCGTACGCTAATTCCAATTGCTTTTCTCGATAAAAATACCACTCGGCCATTTTCAAATACGATTGTGGGTTGTAGTATTGATAGGCGGCTACTTCATGACAAATAATAGCCGAATCCAATTGTTGTTCGGCAGCATAACTATTGGCTAGATAATAAAAGCTGTAGGAAACTTGGTGTAGTTCAGGTTGAATACTTTGCAGCTGTTGCAGCAATTCATTTTTTGATAAGTTTTTTAAGTTTTCAAACAATTGGGTATATTTTTCGGCCGTAAAATTTTTTTCGACGCTAAGTTGAAGTTTATTGTCCGAATTCTTTTGTAAATCTTCTACACTATAGCTTTTAAAATTATTGCAAGCTATCAGTATCAAAAATGTTAGGATAAAGTATATTCTACTACTTAAGATCATAAATCCAAATTTAATTTTTAATTTTTAGGTCCAACCACCGCTTTCGCAACCGGTTGCTTAGTTATTATCTATCGTTAACGCTAAATAATGCCATACAAGTTTACAACATTAAAAAAACCTTTTTTATCTTTAACCATTATTTTAAAAATATCTTTTAGAACAACCAAAATTAACTACAATGGCTAATGTGGTACACATGCCCGCACTCAGTGATACAATGGAAGAAGGTACATTGATTGCTTGGCACAAAAAAGTTGGAGACAGCGTCGAATCTGGAGAATTACTTGCTGAAATCGAAACAGATAAAGCTGTTATGGAGTTTCAGAGTTTTTATGATGGCGTTTTATTATATATTGGGGTCGAAGAAGGAAATGCGGTTCCTGTAGACGCTGTAATTGCCGTCATTGGAGAACAAGGAGAAGATTATCAAGCGTTGATTGATGCCGATGCTTCTAATCAACAAAATACAACAAAAGAAGAAGCGCCGAGTCAGGAGGTTTTAGAAACGGTTGCTGCACCACTCAATAACTTAACAACTTCAACGCCTATTGCCACTAATGGCAAAATTAAAGCCTCTCCCTTGGCCAAAGCAATGGCTAAAGAAGAAGGCATCGACCTAAACCTAGTAGAAGGTTCTGGTGACGACGGTCGCGTCGTTAAACGCGACATTGAAGCTTATTTAGAAGCACCAAAACAATTAGCACCCACCTTAGTGGAGACTAAAATTCAAACTTCCGAACCGGAGGGTGATTATGAAGACGTGCCAACAACGCAAATGCGGAAAGTGATTGCTAGAAGATTGGGTGAAAGTAAGTTTTCGGCGCCTCATTTTTATTTAACCATGGAGATTTGCATGGACAAATTGATGGCCACCCGCAAGCAGGTCAAAGCCTTAACCGATACTAAGATATCGTACAATGATTTTATAGTAAAAGCCACTGCTAAAGCGCTTAAAGAAAACAAAACAATCAATGCTTCTTGGCTTGGTGACCGTATTCGTTACTACAACTATGTAAATATTGGCGTAGCTGTCGCTATGGATGAAGGCTTGGTCGTACCGGTAGTACGCAACACCGATGCTAAATCTTTGTCTCAAATAGCTACCGAAATTAGAAGCCTTGCCGGCAAAGCAAGGGAACGCAAACTTACGCCAGAAGAAATGACAGGGAATACCTTTACTATTTCTAATCTTGGAATGTTTGGTATAGACGAATTTACAGCGATTATTAATCCTCCGGATGCTTGTATTTTGGCTGTAGGCGGCATTTCCCCTAAATTGGTAATGGTCGATGGTGCTGTCAAAGAGTCGCACTTTATGAAGGTAACACTTTCTTGTGACCACCGAGTGGTGGACGGTGCTTCTGGAGCGAAATTTTTGCAGTCGCTCAAAAGTATTCTAGAAGAACCAATGCGTTTAATCATATAAATGCTATTTAATAGTAGTTCAAAAGGGGATTATAGACTTGCTTTATAATTCCCTTTTTTATTTTAATCATCGTATGACAACTATCGGCTTTTTAGTAGGGCTTTTTTTAATAACTTGTCAAGCAATACATGGACAGGCAACGTACCTTCATACTGTACCCCTCAGTTCAGATGCTGTTGTCCTGTTGAGTATCAATTCTGTTTATCACAACAACAGTTATTTTTTTGATACTAAGATAGAATCAGACAGTGTTTTTTTGAAAATACCTAAGGGATTGCCACGTGGATATTTTGAAGCCTACTACGATGGAGACAGCAATCGTTTGGCAATGGTTTATTACAGTAACGGGGCTAATTCTTATGGGCAGCAATTTTATAAGAATGGCAGTATGAAATCGGATTCTGAATATAACAAATTTGGAGATTTACACGGGTTGCATGTAATCTATGATAAAGCTGGAGAAGAATTGTGGCATGCTGAATATTATTTTGGTGTTCTCGAACCTAAATACAATTTGAATTTCTTAAAAGAAGAAAATTATACCCTAAAGGCATTAAAAAATAAAAATATATTCGGGACCTATATTTTTGAACCTACCCCATCTAGGGCAAGAAGAGAGAAGATTTTTTTGGAAGAGAATCATCGTTTTAGTTATCAAAATTCACTAAATTCAAATCATTATTGTGATCAATACGCAGGCACCTGGAAATTAGACAATTCCTTTATTGTATTAAAACTTGATCAAGATGCCATCTGGAGCAGCAACCCTAAGACTTTTGCTGTTGTTCGTATACCGGTGGGCTTATTGCTTTTAGAGGTAAAAGAATGGGGGGTAGAATGGTACAATTCTGAATTTATTAAACCGTTTAAAAAATAATTAATGCGCTCAATCCTACCTATCGTTTTTTTGTTTATTATATCCTCCGTATTTATTTTAATCGGCGCATGGATACTCAATTCTAATACCAAACTAGCGAATAACGGGATTGTTACAGATGGCCGAGTTGTATCAATCGAAGAAGATTATGATATTGATAATGGATCAACATATTATCCGGTTGTTGAATTTGAATTGGAAGATGGGAGTAGGACGACCGTAAAAATGAGTTTTGGTAGCAATCCTCCTTCATACGATTTAGGGGAAGCTTGTGAAGTTATCTACTATGCTGGCGAACAAGATTCTGCAAAAATTAATTCTACCTTTGAGCTATATGTATTCCCCTGGATTTTTATTGGTATTGGCATTCTTGTGGAATTGATTGCAATATTCATTTTCATTAAGTTAAGACGAAAAAATAACAACAGTAATTTTGAGTCTGTTGAATTGCTCAACAAAAGAAGTTTAAAAGATCAATTATTTTCAAAAAAGCCTAGAAATGATGAACAGAATCCGTTTTTTATGGATTAATAGATAAGGTCTATCATTTTTACAAAAAATTCGACGATTCAGAGGAAGGTATCCTCTACTAAATAAAACAAATGAAAGCTACAATTATAAATATAGGAGATGAAATACTGATTGGTCAAATTGTCAATACCAATGCCTCTTGGATGGCACACAAACTTAACAGGCACGGCTTAGCAGTTGATCAAATTTTAGCGATATCCGATAGCAAAGAGGCGATTTTTAAAGCCCTTGACAAATCGATCCCTGATTCTACCGTCATTTTAATTACAGGAGGTTTAGGGCCGACGAATGATGATATTACCAAACAGGCACTCGCAGAATATTTTGATATGGAACTAGCATTTCATCAGGCTAGTTTTGATAATATTAAGCAATTATTTGCACAATACGATCGGGTCGTTGATGACAATTACGAACATCAGGCAACGATGCCTGTGGGGGCACGTATCTTAATCAACAAAACGGGCACAGCTTCAGGAATGTGGTTCGAACAAAAAGGGAAGCATATTATTGCTATGCCGGGTGTTCCGAGAGAGGTACGCTACCTGATGAAATACGAAATTTTGCCAAAGTTGATTTTAGAATTAGATACACCAACGATCTTGCATCGAACGATTAGCCTCATAGGAAAGGGAGAAACACATCTATCCGAACTTCTTGAAGATTTTGAAAAAGGCTTACCCTCTAATATCAAATTAGCTTATTTGCCCGATCCGGTTGTAGGAACGATTCGTTTGCGCTTGACAGCCCTCGGTAACGATGCGATTGTTTTAGAGACACAATTAGAACATCATGTACGTAAATTGATACCGCTGCTTGGGACTATGGTTTTTGGAGAAGGAAAAGATAGCTTAGAATCGGTTATTGGTAAATTACTTAAAGATAAAAACTATACCTTAGGAACGGCTGAAAGTTGTACGGGAGGAATGATTGCGCAAAAGATTACATCGGTTGCAGGGGCATCCGCCTATTTTGAAAGTAGTGTTGTCTCTTATTCCAACGAGTCGAAAGTTAATTTATTGGCGGTCCAACCAACTACCTTGGTCAATCATGGTTCGGTCAGCGAAGCTTGTGTTCGTGAAATGGCGAAAGGTGCCCAACAACTACTAGGGGTAAATTGTGCAATTGCTGTCTCAGGTGTAGCAGGACCAACCGGTGGGAGTCCCGAAAAACCGGTGGGTACGGTATGGATTGCGATTGCTGTTGAAGATCAAATATATACTCAAAAAGTACAATTGGGTAAAGAAAGAATGCAAAATATAGAGCAAACTTCTACAATTGCGCTCAATTTGTTACGCCGGTTTTTAATAGGGGATTTATAGGGGCTTTTTTGACAGTGCAAAATATAATTTTGTATTGCTCCTTTTTTTTGTGTATTTATACAATATAATAATTGTTTTTGGGGGCTTTGTAAAATCTGTACAAAGTGATGCTGTTTTTTTTATTTCTTTAATTGACAATAAAATAAGCTTATTATTATTGTAAATACCTATATTTTTGTAATTTTGCGCTTGATTTAAGGTACCGTTACCGAACAACCGCTTGGTACTATTCTTAACTGATAAAATCTTGAAAGAAACTATGGCAAAGGTAGAACTCATCATGCCCAAACTAGGAGAAAGTGTAATAGAAGCTACGATTCTAACCTGGGAGAAACAAATTGGAGATACTATTGAAATGGATGAAAATGTGGTAGTGATTGCTACCGATAAGGTCGACACGGAAGTTCCCTCTCCAGTAGAAGGCACATTGGCGGAGATTTTATTTCAGGAAGGAGATACGGTAGCTGTAGGAACGGCAATCGCCGTTATCGAGACAGATGCTGCCGAATCGGTACAATCTTCACCTGCAGTAGAAGAAAAACAAGCAGCGGTATCTGTATCCAAAGAAGTTCAGGTACAAACGAACGGTGCTTCGGTACAAACAGCCACGGCTACGCTCACAAAACCTGCCTCCGACCGATTTTATTCTCCTTTGGTAAAAAGTATCGCCAAAACTGAAGGTATAGACACCAAAGAGTTGGACTTAGTCCCTGGTACAGGTCAAAACAACCGTGTAACAAAACACGATATGTTGGCCTATCTACAAAACAGAGGCACTCAAAAAGTAGCCCCTGCTACAACTGCTAACAACAATAATAATTCAGCTGCGGTTAAGCAATTCAAAACACCTCCGGTAGATACCTCTGGTAATGTAGAAATTATCGAGATGGACAGAATGCGTCGTATGATTGCCGATCATATGGTTATGTCTAAGCATGTATCTCCGCACGTTACTTCATTTGTAGAATGTGATGTTACCAACATCGTCAATTGGAGAAATCGTGTCAAGAAATCATTTATGGAACAACAGGGTGAGAAAATCACTTTCACACCGATTTTTGTAGAGGCAGTTGTTAAAGCATTGAAAGATTATCCAATGGTAAATGTAGCCGTAAATGGTAACAATATCGTACGCTACAAGGATATTAATATCGGAATGGCTGCAGCTTTGCCTAGTGGCAATTTGATTGTACCTGTGATCAAAAATGCCGATATGTTAAACATGACTGGCTTGGCAAAAAGAGTAAATGATTTAGCCAACAGAGCAAGAAATAATAAATTAAAACCTGATGAAATTCAAGGGGGTACTTTTACGCTTACTAATGTAGGAACCTTCGGAAATGTAATGGGTACGCCTATTATTAATCAGCCGCAAGTAGCTATTTTGGCTGTAGGGGCTATCCGCAAAAAACCAGCGGTTTTAGAAACAGAATACGGGGATGTGATTGCTATACGTCACATGATGTTCTTGTCTTTATCTTACGACCACCGTGTGGTAGATGGCATGCTAGGCGGTTCGTTCTTGCGTCGAGTAGCCGATTACCTCGAACAATTTGACGATCAACAAAA
>CAJQQM010000038.1 GCA_905480485.1 uncultured Aureispira sp. | reverse complement strand
GACTTGTGCACCGCCTTCCACTTGTTGACGGGCCACTGATAGGGCTTCTTCGTAGTTGCCATTTTTTATCAAACGTGCAAATTTTCGGGAGCCCGTCACATTTGTCCGTTCGCCAACATTAATAAAGTTTAAGTTTTCTCGGACAATCAAAGGCTCTAAGCCTGAATATTGTGCGTATGGAGAGCTGTCATTCTTTTTACGAGGCGACATCCCGTTAACCGTTTCGGTCATATATTGAATGTGGTCGGGTGAGGTTCCACAGCAGCCACCCACAATATTTATAAAACCACTAGCGGCAAAATCTTTAATATAAGTACTCATTTCAACACCGTCTTGGTCGTATTCTCCAAATTCGTTGGGCAAACCAGCATTTGGGTAAGCACTGATATAACAATCGGCAATGTTAGAAAGGGCTTCTATATGAGGTCGCATTTCGGTGGCACCGAGGGCACAGTTTAGTCCTACGCTAAATAAATTTGCATGACTTACTGATATCCAAAATGCTTCGACAGTTTGACCCGACAATGTCCGACCGGAAGCGTCTGTGATAGTTCCAGAAACCATAACAGGGTAGGCTATTCCTACGTCTTCACAATATTTATCGATGGCAAACAGCGCAGCTTTACAATTGAGGGTATCAAAAATAGTTTCCACCAAAAATAAATCACAGCCTCCGTCGGCCAAGCCTTTGGCTTGGTCGTAATAGGCCTCGACCAATTCGTCAAAACTTACAGCACGATAGCCGGGGTCGTTGACATCGGGTGACATCGAAGCAGTTTTGCTCGTAGGGCCAAAGGCACCGGCTACAAATCTAGGTTTGCTAGGGTTGAGTTGATTGTATGTATTGGTCGCACGTTTGGCGCATTGTGCTGCTGCGACATTAATTTCGTAAGCAAACTCAGACAGCTGATAATCTTCTTGAGATATGGCGTTGGCATTGAAAGTATTGGTTTCGATGATATCAGCACCCGCTTCTAGGTAGGCTTTGTGTATGTTTTCGATTACATCGGGACGCGTAATCGACAGAAGGTCGTTGTTACCCTTTAGGTCCTGCGGTAAATGCTCGAATTTACTGCCTTTGTAATCTGCCTCGTCCAAACCATATTCTTGAATCATCGTACCCATCGCACCGTCGATAACCATGATGCGTTGTTCCACTATTTTGTGTAATTGTTCCAAGATGGAAGATTCTGCTATTGTAGTCGAAGTGGTCATAGAATTTTTTTTGTGCACCTTCTTAATTAAATAATTCGCTTATTTTCTTAAAGCCTTGATTAAGGAAGCGTAAAGGTAGCTAAAAGCGACCTAAAATTAAGTTAAATATTATCAAATTTGACGCTAGTCTGTCATTTTAAATTATCACCCAAATAATGTATCCATTTGCTGTCTTTGTCTTAATATTAAATAAATGAATTATACATCCAACAATTTGCTAAATGAATACGTTTATATTAGTAGTTATGGCAAAATTATATACTTATAAATCAATAATCTTCAATGTAGTTCTGTTGTTGTTCGCCTTGCAACTACAGGCACAACCTTCTGCTTCTGCGGCCAATAATCTGTTGTTCAAAACTGTTTTTTGCTGTGTCCTGCTTGCGCTTATCCATGTACCTTTCCTTTTGTTAGCTTTCTTTTATGCCGCTAATGGACACAAATACAACGATAAGGAACGTAAAAGCAGAATTTTTTCTTTAGCAATACTAGCGGTTTTTAATGGACTTTTACTTCTGTATAGTTTTTTGCAAGCTTTTTATTTTATACCTTTTTTCGTTCTTACTGCGGTTCCTGTTTGCTTGATATTGATGGAGCAATTTTATGGTCATCGCCCTTTTCTTACTTGGCTTCTCTCCATGTTTTATATCTTGAACCTCGCTTTGCTTGCTTCGGGAGGAATCGACAACCCTGAGGGTTTTGGCCCTAAACACGGAACGTATTACCAATATCATAGCTCAGATAAGCAGCAAATATCTACTAAGCAGCATTTTAGCTATGGTGCCAAACAAGGCTTGTGGGAATATTTTCATGTCAACGGACAGCTTTCTGCACAATTTAATTATCAAAATGGGCTATTGGAGGGAACGGCCAAAGAATACTACGATAATGGACATTTAAAATCATCCTATCAATTCAAAAACAATGCAATAGAAGGTCAATACCTTTCGTTTTATCGCAACAAACAACCGGAGACTAAGCGTAAATTCAAAAATGGTCTTCTAGAAGGTATCGAAAAGATTTATTTTGAAAACGGAAACTTAAGCAGCCTTTTCAATTATAAGAAAGGAGAAAAATACGGGATCTGCAAAGTTTTTTTTCCTAACGGGAAGCTAAAAAGTGCTCTCGTTTACAGCAGTGAACCCAAAGATTGTTCTATCTATTATTCTGACGGACAACTAAAGGGTAAAGGTAGCTGTATAGGCCAACAAAAAGTAGGTCTTTGGGAATTATACCATCCAAATGGGAATTTGTCCGAAACAGGATTTTATGCATCAAGCGATTTTACTAGTTCCATGAAGCAGGGTTTGTGGAAGTCTTACCATAGTAATGGTCAGTTACAAACAATTGGGGAGTATATACAGGGGATACGGCACGGACCCTGGAAAAAATACTTTTCGGATGGGTCGTTGAGCGATAGCAAGAACTATTGAGTAGACAAGAATATACGTTTCTTTCAACAGCGGTACAAACAGCGGGATTCGATTATTCGAATCCCGCGGTTTTTTTAGCAAATCATTTAGCTTTTAGACCAGGTAGCAGCGTCTTTCCCATCTTTTATCTGTATGCCGGCTGCTTGTAACTTGTCGCGAATCAAGTCACTCGTAGCCCAGTCTTTTTGGGCCCTAGCAGCTTGTCGAAGTTCAATAATTACTTGCATCGCATCATCCAATAAATTACTGCCGTCTTCTTGTGCCGCTTCTTTCGTTTCGTCTAATAAACCAAAAATCTCAAAAATAAAATCTTTGAATACAGCTTGCATTCTTTCAAGTGTACTTGCTTTAATTTGGTCCATTTGCAAACGACCATTTTTTAAAGCATTAATCTTGGGAATAATTACGTTCAACTTGGCCAAGGCTGCTGCTGTATTGAAGTCATCATTCATCGCTTCAAAGGCAAGGTCCAGCATTTTGTGAATCTGTGCATCATCTCCCGAGGCGTTCTCTTGTCCTTCGTGTTGTAGGCTTACCAAAACATGATAAGCTTCCATGAGGCGTAAATAACCCTTTTCGGCTGCCTGTAACCCTTTTTCGGTAATATTAAGCGTGCTCGCATAATGAGCTTGAAGCATAAAAAATTTGACAGACATAGGGCTGTATGCCTTAGACAATATGTTGTTATTGCCCGAGAATAACTCGGCGGGCAAAATAGAATTGCCAGTACTTTTACTCATTTTTTTTCCGTTGAGAACAAGCATATTGGTATGTAGCCAATATTTGACAGGCTGACAGCCACATGCCCCTACATTTTGAGCCACCTCATTTTCGTGATGCGGGAATTGCAAATCCATTCCTCCTCCGTGAATATCAAAGTGCTTTCCTAAGTATTTGGTGCTCATAGCCGAACATTCAAGATGCCATCCAGGAAAACCTAAAGACCAGGGACTCGGCCATTTCATAATATCTCTAGGGCCTGCTTTTATCCAAATTGCAAAATCAGAGGGATGTTTTTTCTCGGATTGATTCTTTAAATCATCACGGGTCTCGGTCAGTAAATCGTCTTGTTTTTTGCCCGAAATGGCACCATAATCATAAATATCTTTACCTTCTTTTATTAATTTTTGGCTATCAAAATAAACAGAACCGTTGGTTTCATAAGCATAACCGTTGTTCAATATCTGTTTGACCATTTCAATCTGTTCGATCAAATGCCCGGTAGCTGTGGGTTCGATACTCGGCGGAAGGGTATTCATCTGCTGCATCACATTGTGAAACAAATTGGTATATTTCTGGACAATTTCCATAGGTTCTAACTGTTCCAAACGGGCTTGTTTTTCTATCTTTCCTTCATCGCCCGCATCTACATCACCCACTAAATGTCCTACATCGGTTATATTACGAACATAACGCACTTTGTATCCTAAATAGAGTAGGTAACGATACATGATATCAAATGAACTAAAGGTTCGACAGTTGCCTAAGTGCACTTCGTTGTAAACAGTAGGGCCGCAGACGTACATACCTACATAGCCCGGATTTAGTACTTCAAATTTCTCTTTCTTTCGGCTAAGTGTATTGAACACTGTTAATTCATATTTAGGCTTAAAAGTTTTATTCATGCTGTATATCTAATTAGGTATTTTATGTTTAATCTAGATTCCCCAAATGAAAATAATATTGTAAAAGTATAAAAAAAACTAAAAAATACGGGGCTTGCCGTTTCCTAAGCTGATTTTTAAAGGAAAAAAAAGCAATTGTTCGTTTTCTGAGCGAACAGTTAGGTTTGTATCTAACACTTTAACCGCTAGTACAGAATTTGTAAAATATAAATATACACCTTAGGCATAGAAGGATATAAACAAATAAGGAAAGAATTCAGAGGGACGTCTTTGTAGTCATTAAATCTAAAAAAGGCATAAAACAATTTTGTTTTATGCCTTTTTTAGATTTGATACAGCAGTTTAGTTCATCGTAATATTGGCAGTCCAGTTGCCGTAGCTTACCGAAGCAATATTATCACATACATTCGGGCCGTAGTTGACCGAACGCATCACCGAACCGCTAGCCGATGGCGTTATTTCAATAACCCCTTGTTGTATCCAATTGCAGCTGTTGGCCTTAATAACAGGTGTTGTGATTTCGGCGGTGTAGTCTTTGCCTGAACTTGTGGTACCACTTGCATTTCCTGCCATTTGCCAGACGTCATCGGATAAATCGAGCGGGGTAGCCGAACCTTCTGTCCACTCATAGCTTTTGTTTGCTTCACGCAAGATAACATCACCGTCAGGTGTTGTTATTTTTCCGTTCTGAATTTCGGAGCTAAAGCTCGGGTTGCCGGTGGTGCTAGTATTGGTGATTATATTGGTCCCTTCTACTCTGTAACCATTAACAGTATAATCTGAGGTAGTGATCGTAACCGTAGTTCCCGGGCTATTCCATCGACCTGAATAGACAGCGGTCAGTACTCCCGAACGGACTCTTCCATCGCCACAACCGGTAGTGCCATTAAAATCAGCGGTTACTGTAATCGGGAAAGTGGTACTGCTAAGGGTGAGATTGGCACAGGCGCGAAGCGTATTATTGGCATCATCTTCACCATTCATTACATTATAAATGTCATTAAAACTCAAGTCGGCCATAGTATCGTCGGTCGAAAAGGTCCAATCTGCTGCTTCTTTTTCGCAAGCAGAGCATAATAATATACAAGCGAACATACTTAATGTGCTGTAAACTAATGTTTTCATTAAAATTAATGTTTGTGAGTTTAGATAATAAAAATACACCAACAATCTTAAGACTCGTGAATTCGGCTTGAACAACAACTTGAAGCTTGGGTAGCCTTAATTATTTCATCGAATCAATCCTAATTGTCTTAAATCTAGTTGTCAAACTTAATGCCAAGAATTAAGCTGAATGCTTGTTTATGTTGTAACTTGGAGAAATGCATATAAATTTAATGGTTGTTGCTTGTCTGCGTTTTGTCGGGTACTTTTCGAACAATTAAGCGGGTTCCCTTATCATAGAAAATATAGCTCCAAGCCCAGTTGACAAAAACCACCAATCTCGATCTAAAATCAACGAGTAACATCAGGTGGATTAGCATCCATAAAAACCAGGCAAACCCACCTCCAAATTTAAGTGATTTTAGATCAACCACTGCTAAATTTCTGCCGACAGTAGCCATTGTTCCTTTATCTTTATACTCGAAGGGGAGCAGTTCCTTTTCTTTGGCTAGTCGATTGAAATTTTTGCCAAGGTGCACACCTTGCTGAACCGCTACAGAGGCTAGCATCGGTAGACCGTAGGGAGTTTCTTCCGAAATATGTGCCGCCACATCTCCGACCGAAAATACAGTTGAATAGCCCTCAATCTGATTGTATTCGTTCACTAGCACTCGACAGGCTTTGGTATAGTTCGCTTTTATGCCAGGGGTGGGAACCCCCTTTACACCTGCTGTCCATACCAGGGTTTTGGTGTAGTATGTTTCGTCGTTAGTGCTTAGCGCATGTCCGTCATAATCGTTTGCTCGTACCTTCAACCATACATTTACGCCCATTTTACGCAAAAACTTTTCAGCATTATCAGAAGCTTTTGAGGACATGCTAGGCAAAAGACGATCGCCACCCTGAACCAGGTGTATTTGCATTTTTCGTATGTCTAGATCGGGATAATCTTTGGGTAATATATAGCGTTTAAGTTCGGCCAAAGCACCAGCTAATTCTACACCTGTGGCGCCTCCACCAACAATCACAAAACTCATTAATGCTTGCCTTTCGGTAATATCGGAGGTGTGCAAGGCTTTTTCAAAGTTTTGCAAAATAACCGATCGCAAATTAAGTGCTTCTACCAGGCTTTTCATCGGCATCGAATATTTTTGGATATTTTCCATACCAAAAAAATTTGAATCTGCTCCTGTGGCCATGACCAAGAAGTCGTAATCAATAGAACCTATTGAGGTGTATACGAGTTGATTGTCGCTGTCTATCTGATGCACGGTGGCCATTCTAAAATGAAAATTCTTTTTTCGATTAAAGACTTTTCGAATCGGATACACAATCGAGTCGGGTTCGAGCCCGGCACTAGCTACCTGATACATCAAGGGTTGAAAAGTGTGATAGTTATTTTTGTCAAACAAGACCACTTGGTAATCTTTTGAGCGAATCGTTTTGACTAAGTTAAGCCCTGCAAATCCACAACCAATAACAACAATACGGGGCAAATCAATATGCGGAATATTCATAGTAGCAAACTAAGAATTATATGATAAATCTATAATGAAATAACAGTTAATAAGGCATTTAAATTTCCATTTTGAAAATAAAATCATGCCTTTTAGAAAACTAAACATTTTATAGTGCTTCTTTCGCTTTCAAACTTTCAATAATTGCCTTGCAGAGATTGTTGCTTGGTGCTACATCGCCATCTTCAACAGTCCAGCTAGTGCAGCATTGGCCTTTTTGGCAAACCATTTTTTTGCTCAAAGCACCGTTTTCATCGTAGAGTTTTAATAGTCCATCTTCTAAATTTTCGTTATCCCCCTTTGAAGTGAAGTTGCCTTCGGCAACTAAAATACCGGCTTCGTTATATTCTTTAAACGGGCCTTGTGTTAGACCATCTACATGATTGATTTCTTCTTTGAGGGTACCATCTTCATAATAAGATGTAAGCAGTCCTTCAATTTTGCCATCAACATAATTTCCTTTTTGCATGGCTTGGCCGTTACTTTCGTAAAAATAGCTAAAGGCACCTTGATGAACTCCGTCAACGTAGTTAAATTGACCATCTATTTTTTCGCCTCCTGCAAAGTACAGGGTTTCGACACCATCTAACACATCTTGCTTGTATTGGTACGCTTTGATAAGGCCTGTGGCATCATATTCTTTACAAATGCCCTGCTTTTTTTTATTTAAACTATCCCATTGATACTCGATTCGGATACTGCTGTCAGCCAAATATTCGGTTTTCGATACCAAGGCAACTTTTAGGGTTGTATCTTGGTTAGAAGTGGCTGCGTTTTGGGAGGGACCGTTGCATGAAAAAATTATACACAAAATAATTCCCGATAATAGAACAACTAAAGACTGCATAATACGTTAATTTGAAGTTTAGAAGGATGTAAAATGGTAAATTGTTAATTGAATATCCTTATATTAATTGATAAATAAAAATGTTTGACCTGATTTAAAATAATGCCGATGATTAGTACTATAATTTCGAACAACAAGCCTTTTAACATAGCCATTAAACTAAATAGTATACTGATAATACTGTTTTGTTTAAAAGTTTCATCTTTTTGTGTTGCGCAGCAAATTATTTTTGCCGATGCAGGCTTAGAAGCTGCTTCTTTAAGCCTTCAAGTAAAAAAAGAACTTAATTTTCCTGATATAAAGGTTCAGCTCGGCAAAAATATTGCTTTTCAGGACTTTACGGTTGCTTTGACTAATTTTAAAAGCAGGGCTAACTTTGTTTTGTCCGAATCCGAACAAGCGGCCTCTCGGACCATCAAGCTCGATAACTGCGATAATTTCTCTGATTTGAAAATCCAATATGGAATTGATTTGCCTTTTCCGGATGTTCGAATAGAACTTCGTGAAAATGGAATGGCTGACTATCTTATTTATACCGAAAATGGACTCATTTCAGCGCCTGAATTAATCGCCTGTTTGTTGCCTCTGATTCGGGAAAAAGCTAAGAAATAATAACTATTTTAAAAAATTTATATTTCGGACCAATCCTTGGTATTTGGTTCGTTTTACAGCCGATTTTTTGAATACCTTATTAAAAACGGTCGTCGTTATTTCTTGCCAATCCGATTGACGCATTTCTAACAAATCAGGATGCGGTTCAAAATCAGGTTCTTGATGCTTTTGGGCAAAACGATTCCAAGGGCAAACTTGTTGGCAAATGTCACATCCGAACATCCAATTATCGAACGTTCCTTTCATCTCTATTGGTAAAGCCTCTTTGAGTTCGATGGTAAAGTAAGAAATACATTTTGAGCCATCCATCCAATAGCCTTCCGGGGCAATTGCATCGGTTGGACAAGCATCAATACAACGCGTACAAGTACCGCAATAGTCTTTAATTGGTGGGTCGTATTCAAGTTCTAAGTCAATAATCAACTCCGCCAAAAAAAAGTAAGAACCTCGATCTTTATTGATTAAAAGAGTATTTTTGCCAATCCATCCAAGTCCACTATGCTTGGCCCAATCTCTTTCTAAGACGGGGGCTGAATCTACAAAACAACGCCCTTCAATTGGTCCAATTTCGTCCCGCAAATAGGCAATTAATTGATGCAGTTTTTGTTTTATTACTTTGTGGTAGTCTTTGCCGTAGGCATACTGAGAAATTTTGGGGGCATCTTTGTCAGTTTGCTGATTAGGGTTGTGGTAATTGTACAAAAGCGAGACCACCGATTTGGCGCCATCTACTAATTTTCTGGGGTCGATTCGTTTGTCAAAATGATTGGCCATATAGCCCATTTTGCCATGGTTTCCTTGGTTTAGCCACTTTTCCAATTGCCTTGCTTCTTTGGTTAGTTCGGTAGCAGCTGCAATTCCCACAAAATCAAAGCCTAATGCTTGCGCTTTTTGTTTGACTAAATTACTCCAAGTTGTTTTGTGCGTCATCCTTAAAAAGGCCTTCCCAAACCAGTTTTGTATTGTTTGATAATTATTTTACGGGGGCACCACATCCTTTGCACTTAGAGGCGCTAGGACTGTTTTTTACGCCACAATAGCTACATTTAACTGGTTTTTTAGATTTTGTAGCAGCATTTTGTTCGTCTTTTTTAGCTTTTTCTTGTTGTTTTTTTGCCCGTGCTTTTTCGCTAATTCGCTTGAGCACTTTTTGAATATTGCTGTTGGCATTTTTTATTTTTTTACTCGCTTCATTGGTGAGTACGGTAGCTTCTACCGGTGTATTTGCCGTACTGTTTTTGAGGAGATACTCCATAGCACTTAAGGTCCGTTGTGCATTGTTGCGCGCAATTCTTAGCGATTCTTTATCCATAGTCTGAACGGCATTTCTTGTCGATTTGGTACACAAAGATTTGAGCGCCTCAAGTTTGTTTTCCATACCATCTAATTGACGAACAAATTCAGGGTAAGCGGCAGTATTGGCAGTTTGCATAGCCGCAATTTTCTGTTCTTCTTCCGTAACCATTAGGGCAGCTTCCCATTGTTGAGCGGCTTCGGCCTGAACAATATCAAGTGCGCCCCTAAAATTAGGATACTTAGCCGTTAGAGTACTTAATGTTTTTTGATTGGAATCCCATCTTTTAGTTTCTGATTCGCTAGTAGGTTTGGCACAAGAAAGGAGCAATAAAATGGGAACAGCTATAAAAAGGAAGGAGGACATTTTCATGGTAGAATCTATAATTTTGCTTTGATAATAAGTTTCATATCCAATTTATTAATAAAATTCTGATTCTTTGGTATTTGATTTCAAAAATTATAGAATGTCTTCTAATTAAATCTAATAAAGGGAAATAATACTTTATAATTAGTTGTTTAGGGCGCTACTATTTTTTGGGCATTTCTATTAGCAACCTAAAAGTTTGAACTAAAGCATTAGATTGTTATATTTGTGTTATGAGCAACTTTGTCGTATCCGCAAGAAAATATAGGCCGGTCCGTTTTGACGATGTTGTGGGACAACAACATGTTTCACAAACACTAAAGAACGCCATTCAAAACAATCACTTGGCACAAGCCTTTCTATTTTGTGGACCAAGAGGAGTTGGCAAGACTACCTGCGCGCGAATTTTGGCCAAGGTACTCAACTGTCATCAGCCCACCGAAGATTTTGAACCTTGTAATACTTGTGAATCTTGCGATTCTTTCAACAAAAATGCGTCGCTCAATATATCTGAGCTCGATGCTGCCTCTAACAATAGTGTTGATCACATAAGGGCCTTGACCGAACAAGTGCGTTTTGCTCCGCAAAGTGGAAAGTACAAAATATACATCATCGATGAGGTACACATGTTGTCAACGCAAGCTTTCAATGCCTTCTTAAAAACGCTCGAAGAACCGCCATCTTATGCTATTTTTATTTTAGCGACTACCGAAAAACACAAAATAATACCAACGATTTTGTCGCGTTGCCAAATTTTTGATTTCAATCGTATAATGACCGATTCTATCGTCGAACATCTGCAATACATTTGTAAAGAAGAACACATAACGGCTGCGGTTGAGGCGCTCACAATTATTGCCCAAAAAGCAGACGGCGCTTTGCGCGACGCCTTGTCTATTTTTGACCGTATAATTAGTTTTTCTGGCAAAGAAGTTAGCTATCAAAATGTTATTGATAATCTTAACATTCTTGATTACGATTATTATTTTAAAATTACGGATGCTATTTTGTCCGAAGACAGCAGTACATTATTGCTTTTGTTCGACAAAATTTTACGTCAAGGTTTTGAGGGCGATATATTTATCAATGGGCTAGCCGAACACTTTAGAAATCTTTT
>CAJQQM010000037.1 GCA_905480485.1 uncultured Aureispira sp. | reverse complement strand
AAAGAAACATAAAAGCCACAACATTAAATAATTCATAGAATAAAATTTAAGAGTTTAAGGTCGAACAATTACCGTTTTGGAAAGTCCATGACTAGATACTCCGTTGTCAATTATAATATTTAGAAGATAAATCCCTGCCTGAATATCCTTCAGTTGAAGGGATAAATATTGTTCTCCATCGTCCATCGAATATACTGAACTCTTGATAAGGGCTTGACCCATCGAATTAAAAAGACTATATTCAAGTTCTACTTTTCGGTCTAAACTCAGGGTTATTGTGAGCAATTCATTGGCAGGATTTGGAAAAATTGCCCAATCGGATACTCCAATCGAAGCAAGAGACTGAACAGCGTTTGGTGGATTACATATTTGGCTACAATAACCACATCGTTCCGGCAATGTACAATCTAGAACGAAGGGGTTTTTTTTAAAACTTTGATAAATAGCAATCCGGTCGTTCCGTAACCACTCTAAACTATCAACAGGGTCATCGAGATGCCAAGCGCACAAGGTGCTTTTTTGATTATTAAAAAAATTGGGATCTGCTCCATCGGCATTGTTCTGATACATGGTGTAGTAGTAAAACATCGCCCTTGCTACATTACCTTTGTGCACTTCTCTAGGTTCAAAAAACTGATTGTTATTTATCTTGCTGTACCATTCTAACACATTTGAAGGAGGCGCAGAACTGAGAACCTGATTTTCAAAGTACCATTTATCAACACTATTAGGCGCTATATCTCCAAAAGGCAGCGAACCCCTATTGGAATTAACTAGCGAACGAGTAGGGAAGATATGATGTAAATCGGATTTTCCTGCCTCGGCTGTCGTTTTGCTTTGAGGATAGGTATGTTCTGTATTGAGACCATCATTGCTTCCGTTGTCATACAAAAATGCTGTAGGATTTGAAGTAGTGGGCAAGTACTTTTTAAGCCCCGTATAGACACATTCTACACTATCATTTTCTTTGTATATATAGTTGAACATATTATTTCTGGCCGTGGAATAATCGGGTAGAAATAAAGGTTTGTAGTTATTGATTAAATTGGTTTTTAGTGTTGCACCCGATTGGCCTTCCAAAACAGCTGTGTGATATTGTGCTAGGGAGGTAGAGTAGAAGAATAAGGACACCAAAAAGCAAAATAAGTAGTTCATACATTACAATTTATGATAGAATAATGTATCAAATATACGACTTTTAATTCGAATACTTGTAGCGTGGGACTACTGCAAATCTATTTTAATTATTGTGTAACACTGTGCTAGTTAAATACGGGATGATTCGCGGGTTTGTGGTTCAAAATTTCTTGATGTATTCCATCCCAAAGATAAATGCGTTGTTGTAATGCTTCAATAGCGACAGCTTCGACTTCTTGCCATTTTTGAGCGTCGTTGCCGCAAAGCTGTTCAATCATACTCAATGAAAGCGGACCGTGTTCATCACCATCTAATTCTATGTGTCGGTCAAGGTAATAACGCAATTTACTATACTTGGTATTCGAATAATCTATCTTGTCAAGAATTTGCAAAAACATGTCGGGTATCAAATCCTCACGACCAAATGTAAAAGCGGATGCTACTAAGTGTGCTTGTTTGGTAGCGATAATTTTAAACGTATAGGACAAAAAATCATGCACTTTTTCGTGTGTAGGTATTTGAGGGATAATGGTCTTCATATCCTGACTATCTTGCAATAATTCTAGTACGAAATGTATAGCTTCTGTTTTGGCCCCAATCTGCTGCATTGCATCCAAGTACATTTCAAAATGACTTTTGGCTTCACCAAGTTCATTTAAATCAGATTCTTCACCAAATACAATTTCATTGATAAATCGAGCTGTTTTTGATTTTTTGGACGGAGTCCAAGGAATCGTCAAACAAGTCAGGTGTTGCTGTAGAGACTTGAGTAAAGACATAAAATCCCAAACAGCAAAAACATGATGCTGCATAAAAGTTTGAATATCTTCTAAGTTACTTAGTTGTTGGTAAAGTGGATGGTTTTTGAGCTGATTACGCAATGGGAGCAGTGCGGATTCTATCTTGCTGATGTTTGTCATAGTGGGAATATTAACAAAAATATTTCGTACAATTAATAAATAAACTTCATTACATATGTATACAAATATCGTTCAAAAAAAATTGAAATTCTGCTTGTTGAACTAAAAAGTGATTGCTTGACAAATAAATGATATAAAGTGGGGTTTAATTGACTAATAAGTGACAAAAAGCCGGATGCATAATCCGGCTTTTTATCTAATAAGTCTAATAATAACGGTATCTGCGAACCTGTGCAGCGTATTTAGCCAAGCGAAGTACTTGACGAGTATATCCGTATTCATTATCGTACCATACGTACACAGTTATTGTTTTTCCATTATTGCCCACCTTTGTAGAAGGTGCATCGAAGATGGATGCTGCAGGTGCACCAATAACATCCGAAGAAACAAATTCTTTTGAAATAGAATATTTAATTTGTTCTACCAAGGGACCATGCAAAGATGCCTCACGCATCATCTCATTAATATCTTTTATAGAAGTTTCTTTTTCTACATTTAGGGTCATAATAGCTAGCGATCCGTCGGGTGTAGGTACTCGGATGGCCGATCCAGTTAATTTGCCAGCCAAATCAGGAATCACTTTTGTAACCGCTTCGGCCGCGCCGGTTGAGGTAATAACCATATTCAAGGCGGCTGCAGATCCTCTTCTTTCTTTGCTGTTATAATTATCGAGCAAATTCTGAGCATTTGTGTAGGCGTGAATTGTTTCTAGGTGGCCGTTTACAATACCTAAGTTGTCGTGCAATACTTTGAGCACTGGAGATATTGCATTGGTGGTACAAGAGGCTGCACAAAAGATAGTATCTTCTTTGAAATTTAACTCTTTCTGATTAATGCCGTGAACAATATTTTTGATTCCTTTACCTGGCGCTGTAAATAATACTTGCTTAATACCTGGTCTAAGGTGTATGCTCAAACTTTCTTTGTCTCTCCAGGCTCCAGTATTATCAATCAATATGGCATCTTTGATGCCATATTCTGTATAATCAACTTGGTCCGGACTTCCTGCAAAAATAACTTGTACTCTAGAACTGTTTACAATCAACTGATTCGTTTCTTTGTCGACAGAAATTGTACCGTTGAATTTGCCATGAATAGAATCTTTACGGAGTAATGAAGCTCTTTTGACTAATTCTTCATAAGGGTTTTTCTTATTTTTAGGACGAAGAACAATCGCCTTCAAACGCAACTGTTCACCTCTTCCAGTCATTTCGATCAAACAACGGGCTGCTAATCGACCAATTCTACCGAAGCCGTACAAAACAACATCTCTTGGTTCTATTTTTTTACTTTGTTTTGCCTCTTCACCCGTAAATTCTTTGAGTTCATCGGCAACAAATTCTTTGATTGATGAAAAATTATGTTCGTTGCTCAACCATTTCATGGCCAATGTTCCGATATCAATTCTTGATGGTGCTAAGTCTAAATCAAATAGTGCTTGAGCAAGATCAACACTCATTTGAACGGTGAGGGGTTGCTTTGAGTAGTTCTTGGCAAAAAGATGATCATTTAGTACCTGAGTGGGCTTTGAATCGTATAAGTTTCTGCGAAACAAAATGATTTCAATAGATCGATCGAAGCGTAGATCTCCTGCTATTTTTAGTAGTTCTAAGGCTGATTTCTCGTTTTCTCTCCATTTGCTTAAGTGGGATTCAAATTGGTTACCCATGGTTTTTGCGTCCATATTAATAAACTTTATTTTGAATTTGTTACCAAAATTATAAGGTATGTTTTGTCTTGAGCACGAATTTCGTAATTTTTTATTAATTATTCGAATGTTAAGGATAGGATTTGGTTTGCTGTCTTCATTTGTATCAATTTGAATACATTTTTGCTTGTAATTGAATGATTTAAGGACCAATATTTTTGGAAGATAGTAGAACTTTGTCTTGTAGCAGCTTAACCCTACTATGCATAAACAATTAAATATTATTCACTACTAAGTACATATGTATGCAGTGATATGAGGCTAATTAGCAAATTGCTCAGATAGGCTGCAGTTTTTTTTTTGGTTGCCAAGATTGGACATCTGTTTAATAAAAATTAAATTAGTAATCTGTAATAATAACCCTACTTTCATTAACTTGAAGTTTTTATAATGATTTTGTAGCTTTCCTAATCTTTAAAATAGTATGAAACAACTTGTATTTGCCACATCTAATGCTAATAAAGTCAAAGAAATTCAACATATAATGGGTGCAGCCTATAATTTTTTAAGTTTAGATGATATAGAATGCACCGAGGATATTCCCGAAACACAAGCAACCATAAAAGGGAATGCGCTACAAAAAGCTCGATATGTCTATCAAAATTATGGAAAAAATTGTTTTGCTGAAGATACTGGATTATTGATCGAATCATTAAAGGGAGCACCCGGTGTTTATTCTGCCCGTTATGCAGGTCCTCAAAAAAACGCCTCCGATAATATGAATAAAGTCTTGGAACAACTTCAAAATGTAGAGAATAGACAGGCTTATTTCAAAACAGTTATTGCCCTGATTATAGATGGTCAGGAACATACCTTTGAAGGAAGGGTGGATGGCGAAATTCTACTTGATCGTAGGGGAGAAGGAGGATTTGGTTACGATCCTATTTTCAAACCTAAGGAATCCAATCAATCTTTTGCTGAAATGTCTGCAACCCAAAAAGACCAAATTAGTCATCGAGCTAGAGCAACAGCAAAGCTCAAAAGCTTTTTGGCTAAGACTGTTTAAGTACTTTATTTTAGAGCGTTTCAAAAAGGCCTCCCTTCTATCAAGGGAAGCCTTTTTTTTTAGGATTTATATCATTTTTTTTTCTTATTGACAATTATCAATGAATCCCAGTTACAATAGTTGCAAATTTATAGTATACCCAAACACAAACCCAAATAAACTATAACCTTAAACTTATGAAAACGATTTTAATCCATGTAGTTGTTGCGCTTTGCTCCGTATTACCTTCTTTTGGGCAAACACAGACTGTCGATCATCATCAGGATTTAAAGGGTGAAATCACAGCTAATATTCAAAAAGAAGCGTTTAAAAACATAAACCTTGATATTCCGATGATAGGTATTGTCTCGGTAAAAAATGCATCAAAAGCAGTACAAGAAGCTACAGCAGCTTTTAATACTGCATCTATTTATCGTGAACTAGAAATACTCTCCCTCTTTTGGGTACCCGACGTAGAAATTGAAAAATTTAATCAACCTAGTAAGCTAGAAGAAGAGTAAATTATTTAACCAAATTAATCTATATATGTAAACAAAGAAAATGGTTTTGTGGTAAAAACTATAAAGATACATCCCTTTGCGGATGTATCTTTTTTTAGAGTAAAAAGTCTTTTTCGAGAACTCCAATACCAAACAAAGCATAATCAAATAAAATAGGGTCGCTTGGATGCATCATTTTTAAGGCTTGGGTTAACTCTATAACGGTTTTCCAGTCGCGTTGTTTTCTATTAATTAATTTCAAACGCCGGGCAATACGTTCTACATGAACATCAAAGGGTATCATCAATTGTGCCGGTTCGATAGCATTCCATAAACCAAAATCAACGCCATTATTGTCTTTGCGCACCATCCACCTCAAAAACATACAAAGTCGTTTGCAGGTGCTTTTTCGAGCGGGGCTTGCAATATGTTTTCGAGTTCTTTGAGGGGCTGTGTCTAAGGCAAAAAACAAGGAATGAAATCCGATTAATGCAGCTTCAATATTTGGGCTTTGAGGGCTTATAAATTGCGAGAAAGCCGATTCTAAAGATTTATTTCTTTGATAATAGTATTGCAAAAACTCCAAAAAGTATAAACTATCGAGCGGTTGAAAGGTACGGTGCTTAAAAGACAGGAATACTTTTCTATCTTTTTCTTCATGATTTAAAATAAAATCATGCGGGCTTCCATCCATCAATTCGATAAGTTTTTTACCGCTATTGATAATTGAGGTTCGATTGCCCCAGGACAACATTGCCACCCAAAAGCCAATAATCTCTATATCTTGCAATTTGCTGAATTGATGCGGAAGACTAATAGGGTCTTTTTCGATAAAAGAAGGGTGATTAAAGGCTGTTGCCTTCTCCAAAAGATAATCCTTTAGCTGTTCACTCGTCATAGATTAGCAAGGTTTTAAGCCATCCCGTGAAAAACTTTCTGGACATCCTCATCGTCTTCAAATTTCTCGATTAGTTGTTCAATATCCTCTTTTTCAGCCTCTGTCAACGTTTTGTTTACTTGCGGAAATCGTTGTAAACTTGCTTCTTCAACTTCAATATTAAGTGATTCAAGCGTGGCTTGCATACTCCCAAAATCTTCGTAAGCTGTATAAACGTAAACTTTTCCCTCCAACGCATCAATCTCATCAGCGCCACCGTCAATGAGTTCCAATTCCAAAGATTCCATATCTCTATCTCCTAATTCAAAGATAAATTCACCTTTTCGGTCAAACATAAAACTAACCGAACCACTAGTGCCTAAAGACCCTTTGCCTTTAGAAAAGTAATAGCGAACATTTGCAACTGTTCTTGTTGTATTGTTGGTTAGGCATTCTACAATAAATGGAATGCCATGCGGGCCATAGCCCTCATAAACAATCTCTTCTAAGTTTTCGGCATCTTTTGATGAAGCTCTTTGGATAGCAGCATCCACATTTTTTTTGGGCATGTTGGCAGTCTTCGAATTTTGGATGGCCAACCTTAATTTGGGATTTGATTCTGGGTCAGGACCTCCTTCTTTGACTGCTAGGGCTATTTCTCGACCTATTTTGGTGAATACTTTGGCCATTTGACCCCACCTTTTCATCTTTCTTGCTTTGCGATATTCAAACGCTCTACCCATTTTTTTTCATTTTTTTTAATGATTAATAATCAAATATAAGGATTTGTTGTTTATAAATGTAAACACAAAACACAAAACTGATTATTACTTAGGCAAACGGCTTGTTTTAATGATCAATAAGCAAAACATTCAGATGAGAACAGATAAACAGCATAGCGGTTTGAAAATAGGAGATAGACTTCCTGCCTTTACCTTATTGAATCAGCATGACGAAATAATAAGCTCGGCTAGACTTGCCAAGCAAGCGCTTGTCCTTTTCTTTTATCCCAAAGATGACACGCCTATTTGTATCGCCGAAGCTTGTTCTTTTCTGAATTATTACAGCGAATTTCGTGATTTAGATGCCCAAGTTATTGGTATAAGCAGCGATAGCAGAGCTTCACATGCTGCCTTTGCACAAAAATACCAACTACCATTTATGTTGTTGAGTGATGAAAAAGACGAAGTCCGAAAAAAGTTTGGCGTGCCGGCTCCGTTTATGGGCATGGCACCCGGCAGAGTTACTTATATCTTTGATGAGTCAGGCAAATTAGTCCATAAATTCAATTCCTTTTTTCAAGCCAAAGCGCACGTTGAGGCTGCGCTCAAACAACTCAAACAACTCAAACAACTCAACAAATAAAACAAAAGCTGCGTATTATACATTAAACATAAACTCTAGCAAATCTCCATCAGCAACTACATATTCTTTGCCTTCTTGCCTTAAGGTTCCTGTTTCTTGTGCCCCTTTCCATCCGTTATTACTGACAAAATCTGGAAAAGAAACGGTTTTGGCTTTGATAAATCCTCTTTCGAAATCGGTGTGTATCACCCACGCAGCGCCAGGTGCTTTTGTTCCTTTGGTTATAGTCCAAGCACGAACTTCCTTTTCTCCGGCGGTGAAATAAGTAATT
>CAJQQM010000036.1 GCA_905480485.1 uncultured Aureispira sp. | reverse complement strand
ATTGTTTTTTGTAATCCCTCTTTTAAGCAATGCTCTTGTTTCCAGTTGGTGTATTTTAATATCTTAGCATTATCTCCAAATAATCTAAACACCTCAGATTTAGCTGGGCGAATACGTTGGGCATCTTGAATAATTTTTGCGTTAGGATTGATAAGCTCTACTAACGTATCGGCCATTTTCTGCATGGATATCTCTGAATTCGTAGCTATATTACAATCTTCCCCTATCAATTCAGACGATTTCGCTATTTCAATAAACCCTTTTGCCGTGTCTTTAACAAATAACAAATCCCTTGTAGGTGTCAAATCTCCTAATTTAACTTCATCAAAGCCTGCTAATAACTGAGTAATAATAGTCGGAATAATTGCCCTTGCAGATTGTCTAGGTCCATATGTATTAAAGGGACGAACAATTGTCACAGGTAAATTAAAGGATCGGTAAAATGATTCTGCCATACAATCTGCGCCTATTTTAGAGGCAGAGTACGGCGATTGTGGTTGACGAGGATGCAATTCTGTAATTGGGACAAACTGAGCCGTACCATATACCTCAGATGTAGAAGTAACCAAAATACGTTCTACGTTTAAATCTCTAGCCGCCTGTAATACATTTAGCGTTCCTTTTACATTCGTATCTATATATGAATCAGGAGAATGATAAGAATATGGAATCGCTATTAACGCAGCTAAATGAAAAACCATTGAGCAATCTTGCATTGCAACTCGAATGCCATTAGGATCTCTAACATCACCAGTGAAAATTTCAACTTGCTCTAATTTTTCTTTAGGGAAAGAATCTAACCACCCCCAAGTATTGAAAGAATTATACATACAGAAAGCCTTAACGGTATAACCCTGACTCAATAATTCTTCAACCAAATGACTTCCAATAAAGCCATCTGCTCCGGTTACTAAAACCTTACCTTTGTTCATTTCCGTATATTTTATTATTTGCAGTTGCCGTCAATTCATAAAACTTAGCAAGCTCTTTCTCCGTCCCTTCTTCTACTCCTTCAAAAACCGAAGTTTGTGTAGCATTCTTTTTAATATCGGATAAGTCCAACAACTTATGCAATTGATTATCTTCGATTTCAATCCCTAAAAAAACCAGCATGTTCTTAATTGTTTCTAATCGTATTACCTTAACTTTAGAAAAAACATCTTCAAACCTAATATGTATACAATGGTCTTTGTGATTATCATAATAATCCATCAACATCGTATTACATTTATTCCAATACCAAGCTATTTTTTCCAGCCTAGAAAAATTCTCCCATTCTTCTTTATAGGCATCTGCTTTAAAATCTAGTGCTCTTAAGCGTAAACGCCCATCTTTTTCACCATAAAAGTATGACTTTCCATCATCAAAAGGTGACTTGTTTAGTGCTGACTTCAAATATGTCTTTGGTTTTCTTGTAATGATAATATATTTCGTTTTAGGAAACACATTTTTAATCTCATTTAATAGCACAGCAGCAAAAGGATTACATTCAACATAACGCTTAATTCGTTTTCCAGAAAAACTTCGAAGGTAACGAACTCTATGTGACCGAATATACTCTTCTACTTGGCTAATTGGCCACCCCTCTCTAAATTTATTGATCCCTGTATCAAATAAATCAGGTGCGGGCTCATGAATAGAAAAAGTACGACTATCTACCGTATTAAAAAAAGTTTCAAAAAACTTAGTCCCTGTCCGTCCTGTGCTTACTACATAAACAGCATTCAACTTAGACGGCTTCAACCATCGATGATAATGAATCCGATTCCCTATCTTATTTATAATCCTTTTAAACATGCTTTACAAGACCATTCAATATGACCATACTTCCACTTCTATTAGGTCTTCCAACATTCCAAAAATCTCCTGGTAATACTGATATAGATAACGCCCCTGCAATGTTATCTAGCATATTATCCATTTGAGTCCCGCCTTCTGTTGCCACTAATTTGATATCATAATTTCCACCTCTCAATGATAGAGATGGGATTTCCAGTGTAAAGTTTCCCTTTTTTTCTAAACGTTTTATTTCAACCCCCATCTCATCTGTTGAGAAACCTAATAAACGGTGCTCATCTTTATCCCAAAATGTTATGCCTAGTAAGAATCGATTAGCCATAATATCTGCTTTCGTTCTGTATTCAATCATCAGTTTAATATTATCTCCAGATACTACTTCTGTGCAAACTTCCCCATTCTTGTTAAACATAGTAATATTTGTAAATAATAGTTTCCCATTACCTAACCGATCTGTTCTATTCTCTAGATTTATTGATGCCTTCTCTTTCTGTGTGGTCAAATAAAAATTCACAGCCTCATCTGCAGGTGCGTCATAAACCAACTGCCCTTGATTTAGTACAATTGCCCGACTACAAAGTGTTCTTATTGAGCCCATATTATGACTAACAAACAGAACCGTCCGACCCCCTCCTTGACTCACCTCTTTCATCTTACCAATCGCCTTCTTCTGAAACTCCGCATCGCCAACTGCTAACACCTCGTCAACAATCAGTATTTCAGGTTCTAAAAAGGCAGCCACAGCAAAGCCCAAGCGGACCCGCATCCCCGAAGAATAACGCTTGACCGGTGTATCTATATACAAAGCGCAGCCTGCAAAATCAACTATTTCGTCAAATTTTATTGCTATCTCTTTTTTAGTCATACCAAGGATTGCCCCGTTCAGGTATATATTCTCACGCGCGGTCATTTCAGGATGCATTCCTGTACCAACCTCTAACAACGAAGCAATTCTACCTCTTGCTTTTATAGATCCCGTTGTAGGGGCCGTAACTCTAGATATTAATTTCAACAAAGTAGACTTTCCTGCTCCATTCTTTCCAATAATACCAAGTACCTCACCTTTTTTGACCTTAAAATCGATATCTTTTAAGGCCCAAACAAAATCTGATTCAGCTTTTTTTGTACGGTCATTGACCTGACCTACCATACTAAATGGGTCTTCTTTACCGCGCATCTGTGCCCACCACCGCTTCAAATCATGCGAAAGCGTACCTGTCCCAATTTCGCCTATGCGATATTGCTTAGATAGGTTCTCGACATGAAGTACAACATCAGACATATTGAATAATATATTTTGTAAAAGGTAATGTATGCACTAAACAGTGTCTACAAATGTTTTTTCTGTCTTATTAAATATTAATATTCCTACAATTAAAACAATTAAAGTGCAAACACTAGAATAAAGCAAGCCTGAAGTTGTCAAGCTTCCTTGTCCCAAAAATGCTAATTTGAAACCTTCTACAATATGGCTAAGGGGATTAAAAAAAATAAAATACCTGATTTTCTCCGGAATTTCACTCATTGGATATATAATTGGCGTGGCGTACATCAAAAGCTGAACACCAAACTGTATCAAAAATTTCAAATCTCTGTATTTGGTCGTCATTGACGTAAAAATAAGCCCAAAGCCCAGACCCAACAAAGCCATTAATACTATAAAGTAAGGTACTAATAATAACTCAACCCCAAGCTGAACAGGCACTCCGTCTACCAAAAAGTAAAGGTAGACGACTATAAATAAAAAAAACTGAATGAAAAACTTAATGAGCCCTGAAACTACCTTTGATAAGGGCATTATAAGACGAGGGAAATATACTTTGCCGAACATGTCCTGATTAACCGTAAAAGTGTCCGATGTTTTCAGAAAGCATTCAGAAAAATAGTTCCAGATAATAATACCAGACAAATAAAATAGAGGCTTTGGAATACCGTCGGTAGGGATTCCTGCTATGTTACCAAAGACTACGATATACACCAACATCGTCATGATAGGCTGTACAAAAAACCAAATTGGCCCTAAAACAGTTTGTTTATAAACCGTAACCACATCGCGCTTGACAAATAAAAACAGCAAGTCTCTATAATTCCAAATTTCTTTGAAATTAACATCCAACAAACCCTGTTGCGGCTCGATGATCAGATCCCATTTTTTTGTTGTAACCTTTGACAAATTATAATATTATTTTTATTTAATTTGGTGCAAAGATAGGTTTTTTGAGAGTCAAAAAAAATTAATCCTGTTAATATTTATATCAATATAAATTTAGCAATCGAACAACTTCTTCTACCTCTTCCCAGAGCATAACTGGACTGATGGGTATACTCAGGACTTCAGTACTTAATTTTTCTGTAAGAGGTAATTTCAAGTTGTTGTACCTAGTATAGGCAGCCTGTTTGTGCGGGGGTATTGGATAATGAACAATAGTTTGAATGTGATTTACATTCAAATAATCTTGTAACCCAGGCCGATCGGCACATCGAATTACGTAAAGGTGAAAAACATGATTGTGCTTAGTTTCCTCCCATTGTGGCAAACTCAGTTTGTCATTTTTAATATGCTGACTGTAATATTGAGCAATTTTGCGTCGATAAGCTGTATCCTTATCTAAGTACTTGAGTTTTACAGTCAAGGCTGCTGCTTGTATTTCGTCTAGACGACTGTTCATGCCTTCTACTTTGTTGTGATACTTTTTTTCAGAACCATAATTCCCTAAAGTACGAATCATTTCGGCGAGGGCGTCGTCATTTGTTGTAACGGCACCACCGTCACCTAGAGCGCCTAAGTTTTTGCCGGGATAAAACGAAAACCCCGATGCGTGGCCCCAATTACCCGATTTTTTGCCTGCTTGCATCGCTCCATGCGACTGTGCAGAATCTTCGATGACTAATAGGTTGTGTTGCTTGGCAAAGGCCATCAACGACTCCATATCTGCCAATTGTCCGTACAAATGTACCGGCATCATCGCTTTGGTTTTGCTGCTTAAGTGGGCTTGCAAACCCTCCGTAGATAGCAAGTAAGTAGCTTCGTCGGGCTCTACAAAAACCGGCACACAGCCCACCTTTGTAATAGCTATTACGGTCGCGATGTAGGTATTTGCTGGCACCAAAATCTCATCCCCTTTTTTTAGTTTACCTAATTCAACATAAGCATTCAATATTAAAACAAGCGCATCCAATCCATTTGCCACACCTATACAATGCTTTACACCACAGTAGTCGGCAAACGCTTCTTCAAATGCCTTTACTTTATTTCCTAAAATATACCAACCTGAATCGATGACTTCTTGTACCGAAGCTTTAATTTCTGCTCCGTATTGAGCGTTGATTTTCTGTAAATCCAAAAATTTAATCATAGGTCTAATTTTAAAAGGGTGTTATTACTTTATTTGAAAGGTTCTCCTGATTTGAATACATCATAATCCCTAACATAATCCGCCTCGTCATATTTTAGTGATGCCAAGCACAACAACACAGCATTATGCGAAAACTTAATCTCTCGCCAATAACCCGGTGGTATATAGAGGCCTTTGCTTGGTTCGTCTAATTTAAACTCGAACACTTCTCCTGCTACATTTTCTAATTTAAAATGAATAATCCCTGATACACTCACGATTATCTGTTCTAAGGCAATATGCGCATGATTCCCTCTTTCTACATGATTAGGGGTGAAATAAGTCCAATATACTCTTTTGACGTTAAAAGGAATATTATCTTCTTCTTCTGCAATACTTATGTAGCCCAACGTAGGGGTTCCAATTTGTTCAAAACTAACGAAACGAGGTTTTCTTGACATAGGTTCGGTTTTTCTGCACTTTTTTTTAAAATAATGTAATTAATATAGTATAGTTTATAGAAATAGAAAAGTGCAACTGTATTTTTTTACAATAGCATAGGGAATAAACTATGATTTGGCCGTTGCCAGAAATAGGCCAATATAAACGGCAATCAGACCAAGCACAACGCTTATTACAAGATAGGCCAAGGCTGTTAGTTTCATGGCCTCTTGACTCATGTCAAATATCTCTTTTGAAAAGGTACTGAAGGTACTAAACCCACCACAAAATCCTGTTCCAAAAAAAAGCTTCGTTTGACTATTCAAGGTGTTTTTAAAGCTATATCCAGTCAGATAGCCCAAAATAAAACAAGCTAAAACATTGGCTAGCAGTGTCGCGAAAGGATAGTCAGAAACACTAAAACCTAGACTGACAAGATAGCGACAACAACTTCCAAGGCCACCACCTACAAATATAGCAAGCATCTCAAGCATTGTATTGTTGCTTTTTTTTGTTATTTAATAACCACTTTAGAATTGTAATTAACAAGGTTGCTAAAAACAGCAACAAAAATCCTAATTCGAGGGTGCCAATGTCTTGCAATTCAAAAGCAAGTAAAATGAATAAAATGTTGACCCCACCTAAAATTGCGGTAGCACTGAGGTGGGCCAAGCCCAAATCAATTAATAAATGATGAATATGTGTTCTATCGGGACTAAACGGTGATTTTCCTTTCAAAACGCGCAATGTAAAGACACGAAGCGTATCAAAAAGAGGGATAATCATAACACCAATCGCTACTGCAGGGACCGACTTAACAGAATATTCGTTGATATACTCTAGATTGGCTTGAATAAAAGAAATAGATAATATAGAGGCCGTTAAACCAATTAATAACGAGCCGGTATCGCCCATAAAAATTTCAGCAGATAAATTGTACCGTAAAAAAGCCACCAAAGAACCTGTTGTTGATGCTGCAAGGATAGCTAAATCTAGACGCCCCATTCTAAAAAACCAATACCCAAATGTTATGCAAATAATACAGCCTATCGTTGCAGACAAAGCATTGATACCATCAATTAGATTAAAAGCATTGATAATAACAATTATTGTAAGCATCGAAAGCGGAACGCCTATATAACTGGGGATTTCTTGGACACCCATAATACCAAACAGACTTGTTAATCGAATATTAGCAAAATAAACTAGAATAAATGCAGTAAATAGTTGCCCTGCAAATTTTTTGGAGGCAGGCAATGGAATAATATCATCTTTGGCGCCAATCAAGAAAATAACAATAAAAGAACAAAGTATATATTGCAGATTTGAGGCACCCGACGTGTACTGAACATCGAAAGGAATCCAGAATGTGGTCGAAAATATTAATCCGGCAAAAATTGCCAAACCGCCCAAGGTAGGAACCGATTTAGAATGAGAACGACGCTCACCTGGTTCGTCTACTAGGTTTTTCTCAAAAGCTACTCGAATAATCGAGGGAGTGGCGAAATAGGTAATTAAAAAAGCAGTTAGTGATGCGGCTAAAATGTCGTACATAAGACCTACTTTATTCACCCAAAAAGCGACTAGCGCTCAACGGGAATCATTGTTGTACAAAAACAAAGGAGATGTAGGCCAATCAGCGCGTACATCTCCCTTATCTTCTATGGTTAGAATGCGTATTAATTTGATCTGCTTACTTGAATTTCTGCTCTTCTATTTTGCTGTTTACCATTTTCGGTACGGTTTGAAGCAAGCGGGTATTTTTCGCCGTAAGCATTGTATTTTAATCTTCTATCGCTAACTCCTTGCCCTGAGATATACTCTAAGACAGACTTCGCTCTTTTTTCGGATAATTTGAAATTGTAGCTATCGGCACCGTCGCTGTCTGCGTAGCCACCAACTTGTAATTCTAACTTGGTGCATTTACGCATAGCATCTACGACTCTGTTTAGTTGACGTAAAGAACTTTTATCCGCTTTTGCAGCGTCGTAATCAAAATAAATAGCTGCTGTAAGTGTTGCAAGATTGATTCTGTTGCAATCTGCAGATTCTTCAGCAGAAAGAGGCTGACTATTCCTACCACTGTTCTGATAAATATCTTGATTAAGATTTGAATTATTAGCAGCAGTATTATTGTTGTTAGATGGACCAAAGTCAATGCCCGTACCGTTGTTTTCCGGCCCATCAAAAGGACCAAATGAAATTCCGCCACTAGACTGACCAGCATTTACTTGTTTTTTGCTCAGCAAACCCTGAGGACCAAATGCGTACCCTTCCTCATCGATACGTATTATCCCTGCATTTTTGGCATTGCGGATATAGCCATCACGATCAATTACGTACAATTTGGTATCCGTAATAAATGTACCTTTTTGGTCGACAATATCTCCAGCTACTACATCTACTGACAAATCATTGCGGTCGTACAGTTTGCCGTCATAATTTTTGTAGTAACCCTTTTCGGCTATTCCATTGCTTTTGGAAGGGTGACCATTAAGTTTGGCAATAGCTAACATGTCGCCTAGTGCCAAAGGACAACCATCAAATTCATTTGAACCATACAAATCAGGGCAAGCATCTAATTCGTCTTTTACACCATCACCGTCTCCGTCAGGACAACCCTTTGCTGTAAACATACCTTTTAAATCAGGGCATAAATCTATTTGGTTTTTTACACCATCACCATCCAAATCTGTTTCGTCAGCATTTGGACATCCCATCAAACCCTCTCCGTAGGAATCAGGACATTTATCTTCAGGGTCGATAACACCATCGTAGTCTCTGTCAAGACAACCCTTGAGGTTGGCATAGCCCTTAGCGTCGGGACAACTGTCTTCCGAATCCTGAATACCGTCTAAATCAGCATCTGGGCAACCGTGCGTACGTGCCGTTCCAAAAATGTAAGGACATTTATCATCTGCATTAGCAACGCCGTCGTAATCGTCATCTGGAAGTATTGATTCTGATACGGGTGTATCTTCGCCTCCGGATGTTGTCTTTGAGGCTGAACCACATGCAACGAGCAAAAGGAAACTCGAAAGATAAATTAGGCAATTAGATATTTTCATGACAAAAAATAGGTTAATTATGATGGCGTTGAGCTATCTGTAATTTGTAATAGACAGATTAATTAACGATAAAGGTGGAAAAGAGTTGTGTTTTTCCGTTTATATCGATCAAGTATTCAAGTAAAGTACTAACAAAAGTACAATATTTTAGTAATTTTTTACTAAAAACCTCAAAAAATCAACAAAAACAACCTTGATTTATAGTTGTTTTAACAAATTACGTATATCTACCCTTTCTGATACTATTTTTTCGACCATTGTTACATCAATTCGCTCCTGTTGCATACTATCTCTTTCCCTGATTGTTACGGTATTATCTTCAATAGTCTGTTCGTCTATTGTTATACAATAAGGCGTCCCTAGCTGATCTTGTCTGCGATACCTTCTACCAATCGCATCCTTTTCGTCGTATTGGCAATTAAACGAATATTTAATCTCGTTAAAAATAGCACGGGCTTTTTGTGTGAGCGCTTCGTTTACCCTCACAACGGGCAGTACAGCACATTTGACGGGCGCAAGGGCTGGAGGCAATTTGAGGACTACTCTTTCTTTCATTACTCCTTTGGCATCTGGCGCTTCATCTATTTGATAGGCCTGCGAAAGTATCGCCAAAAACATCCTATCGCAACCGATAGATGTTTCAACAACAAAGGGTACATAACTTTCTTTGGACTCGACATCTTGCACCTGCAATTTTTTGCCGGACAAATCCTGATGTGCTTTCAAGTCAAAATCTGTTCTTGAATGAATACCTTCTAATTCTTTAAATCCAAAAGGAAAATTGTATTCTATATCTAAGGCTGCATCAGCATAATGTGCCAATGTTTCGTGTTCGTGGAATCTTAAATTATCCTGTGGGGTACCTAGTGCCAAATGCCAACGCATTCTAAAGGCTTTCCAGTAATCATAAAATTGTTTTTGCTCGCCTGGTTTTACAAAAAACTGCATCTCCATTTGCTCAAATTCTCTCATTCTAAAGATAAACTGTCTTGCGACAATTTCATTTCTGAATGCTTTCCCTATCTGTGCAATCCCAAAGGGTATTTTTTGACGAGAGGTATTCCAAACGTTCAAGAAATTGACAAAAATACCCTGCGCTGTTTCAGGACGCAGGTACAGAACGTCATCACTAGTAGCACCGCCACCTTGTGTAGAAAACATAAGGTTAAATTGTCGGACATCTGTCCAGTTTTTGGATCCAGAATGCGGACAAACGATGTCAAGGTCAATAATTAATTGTTTGACATCTGCCAGGTCACCTGCATTCAATGCCTTGTTCATTCGGTTTAGAATAGAATCTATTTTCGCCTGTCTGTCCAAGGACCTTTTGTCGGTGCTCAAGAATTGAACCTTATCGAAAGACTCTCCAAATCGTTTTTGGCCTTTCGCTACATCTTTATCAATTTTTTTCTGAATTTTATTTTGGATATAGTCCTCAATTAACTGATCTGCTCGATAGCGTTTTTTTGAATCTTTGTTATCAATCAAGGGATCATTAAAGGCATCGACGTGCCCTGAAGCCTTCCACGTTTTGGGGTCCATAAAAATAGCAGCATCCAAGCCTACTATATTTTCGTGCATTTGCACCATGGCTTTCCACCAATATTCTTTTAGGTTATTTTTTAACAAAACGCCATAAGGACCATAATCATAAACGGCACTCAAACCGCCATAAACTTCGCTTGATTGATAAATAAATCCTAGTTTCTTACAATGAGAAACAATATCCTGAAGTTCTGTCACTTTATCTTTTGTCATGATGTTGAATTCGTATTTTGAATGGATAAATTGCCTTTTGCTGCAAAAGTAGGCTTTTGTAAATACAAATTAAAGCCTGTTCCAACTTAAAGTATTTGTAAGGCTTAAAATAATTGGAATTGATGGAATTAAGAAACCTTATTATGGCCTGTTATTTCACCGGAACTTTGTCGCCATCGGGTGTTAACCAAAAATATTCTTTAGAGGGCTGTCCACTGTCTTTTATTTCAATTTGAATTTTGAGATGATATACCAACTGCACGGAGGGTTGCCAACGTTCCGGATGAATCACAATATCAAAATCGGCAGTATTTAGGGCTTTGTAGTAATTCAGCATAGGCTGATAGACGGCCGAATCTTTACCTTTTTCGGGCTCTTTACCCAATGAAAGTTTCGTAACAGAAGCTTGTTGTTGAATTTGTTTCTGCGGGAAAAACAGCTGATGATTTTCTGCTGCGACTCGATAGCCACTTTCTAAATCTAATCCTAATTTTTCTTCTAATAATTCTATTTCATACAATAAATGATCGATTGCTTTTTGCTGCATTTCTTGCAGATAGCTTGTTTGCTTATTGAGTTGATAATCAATTTTGAGTAAATCATAAACTTCAAATTGAGCTGCAACATATTGAATATCGGCAAGTTGTTGCCCTTTGGAATACTGTATATATATATTTTGTTGAATTTCAACAGCTTCAGGGCTTAGTTGATTGGTCTTGGTCGTGGCCATACTACCCGAAGTAAACATTGGCTTAACAGACATCATCTGTAAATATACTGCATTTTTGGGGATTCCGACCGATTGTAAGCCTTGCACAAGACCATCGTAACGATCTTGAAACAGCTGCTTTGCCGTTTGAAGCGTGGCTGCCATTTGAGTTATACTGAATACCGCTACATAAGCATCGGCCTGTTGATTACTTAGAACGCGTACACTTAATTCTACTTGTTGCTTTTTGTGAAATTTTGCCTGAGGCATACGCCATGATTTAGGCTTTTTTGTCGGCAAAACAGCCGGCTTTGAAGACGGGGCTTCCTTGCCTTTATACTTTTGTGCCTGCAAAGATAAAGTAGCAAATAAAGTGCAAAGGATAATGAACAATTTGGTCATGTCAGATAAGTTCGATGAATAATACCCGAAAATATAAAAAAGCCTGCGAATAAAAAAATAAGCGCCGTTTGCCGGCACTATACGATACAGTATAGATACTTTGACAGCTATTATTTGCATTTACATAGGAATGAAGCATTCATTTTTTGTTATTCATTGCATAAAAGATTATTTTTGTTCTTTCATTAATACTAATCACAAAGAATTGTAGTCTTATGGTCATCGAAGCATTTGAAAAGGTTAAAGAACTTGAAACCGCTATTCATAATTCAAATATCAACAACAAAGAGGAATTAGAAGCTTTCCGAATTCAGTTTTTAGGGACAAAAAACTGCATCAAACCGCTATTTGCTGCTATTCGCGATATTCCTAACGACCGCAAAAAAGAATATGGACAACTCATAAACGCTGTCAAACAACAAGCAGAACAGAAATTTGAAGCAAGCGCTCAACAATTACTTTCTAAGGCTGCGAATGATGTAGACGTACCCGACCTAACCGCCCCTGCAGAAAGCCTTGAATTAGGCTCTAGACATCCAGTTTCTTTAGTACTCAATCAGATGATCGAAATTTTTGATCGCTTAGGTTTTACGATTGCCGAAGACAGCGAAATAGAGGACGATTGGCACAATTTTACAGCATTAAATACTCCGGAGGATCATCCGGCAAGGGATATGCAAGACACCTATTATATCCTGAATGATCCGAGTAGACTACTTCGAACGCATACCTCATCGGTGCAGTCACATGTTATGATGAACCAAGAACCACCGATTCGAATTATTGCCCCAGGAAGAGTCTATCGCAATGAAACAATTTCGTCGAGAGCACATTGTCAATTTCATCAAGTGGAAGGTTTGTATATTGCCGAAAAGGTGAGTTTCGCGGATTTAAGACAAACTATTTATTACTTTGCAAAAGAAATGTTTGGCGCCACTAAAATTCGTCTGCGCCCTTCTTTTTTCCCTTTTACAGAGCCTAGCGCAGAAGTAGACGTGTGGTGGGGCTGCGATTCTGAAGCAGACAAACGCATCACAAAAGGAACTGGATGGCTTGAAATTTTAGGCTGCGGAATGGTTGACCCCGCAGTACTCAAAAACTGTGGTATTGATACCGAAAAATATTCTGGCTTTGCCTTTGGTATGGGCGTCGAACGAATTGCGATGCTTAAATATCAGATTGATGACATCCGACTATTGTTCGAAAATGATGTGCGTTTTCTAAAACAGTTTGACAAAACAGCTATTTTCTAATTCTTCTGACTATGCGGATTTTTTTATTCCTATTATTTTGTGCTGCGCTGCTTTTGAGCTGCAATAACAACAAGGCATTCGAACAAGATCGCCCTGAATCAGCTATTCGTGGTGTTTTCAAGGCTATTCAATCTGAAAATTTTGAAAAAGCTGCTCAGTTTTGCACAGCAAGCTCCAAAAAGTCATTGCAAGATTTTGCTACCAATCTCAAGATGGTTTCTAGCAGCGAAAAAGAAAATCTTCTAGCTCCTTTTTCGATGCAAATCACCAAAATAGATTGTAAAGAAAGCCTTGGTAGCACGCATTGCGATTTATGTTGTAGTGAATTTGGAGATGTTTCGTTAGAAATGGTTCAGCAAGACAATAAGTGGTTCGTTCAGATAGAATTTTTGTATTAACGCAACATATATATGAATAAAAAGACAGCTTACCACCTTTTGATTGGTTTATTATATTGCTCAATGATTAGTTGTGAAATTGCAGAATCAGGCAGCCCCGAAGCAAGTATGTCGGGCTTTATTGAATGCATGAAACAGCAGGACTTTCAAAAAGCAAAAGACTATACGAGTCAAAATACAGATGCTATTTTGGATTTTATGGATACGCGCATTCAGATGCTTGAACAGATGGGTAAATCGGATGAAACAGCGAGCCTTTTTGGAGGTATTGATTTTAATAATGTTAGCGTTGAATGCACACGTTCGGAAAAAACAGCTATCTGTACTTGTTGTGCATTAAAAACAGATGATTGCTCAGAGATCCAACTTCTGCAGCGCTCAGGAAAATGGTTAATTGATATGCCTAAAGAAAGTTCGACTACAAATTGATGCTTGCGCAAGGCATTATAACTAGCCTAATCGTGCTAGGCTTCTGTTTGGGGTGTACAGGCGACCGTCCTAAAAAACTAATTACGCTCGATTCGAAACAAGCACCTCAGGACTCTTTAATTAACCCAATTCAGTATTTGCTGTTTGGGTCCTCTAATCCTAGCACAATTGACACAGACAGCTTTTCGATCAATGAGTACCATTTGTTGAAAGAGGGAGATATCATCCTGCGCAGAGGCTTTGGAAATATCAGTGATTTCATAGCTGACTTTCTAGATGAAGAATATCCTGTAACCCATGCGGGGCTACTCGTCAAACCAAATAACAAGACTGCTGAAGTTTGGCATACTAGCGCCACAGAAGACCACAACGGCACAATTGCACAGCCCCTAGAGGTCTTCTGTAACAACAGTCAAGCCGGGAGTCTTATTGTAGTACGTCTAAAAAACAACCTACATGCACCAGCTTTAAGCGTGCAGAAAGCCCAACAAATAATGTTACAAAACAGACCATTTGACTTTCGTTTTGATCACTGTTCAGATGATAAATTATATTGCTTAGAATTTTTACGAAACTGTTATTTAGATGCCTACCAATATGATTATTTCCCCAAGATAAAAACTGCCCAAGGCATTGAAGTATTACAAATGGATAACTTTTTTAATTCGAACAACTTCGACTGCATCATCAATCATTACGATAGTTCCTTAATAATTCAAGACTAACTATTTGAGCTATGAAAATAACATTCTTAGGAACCGCAACTTCGCAAGGAATACCGGTTATTGGCTGTCAGTGTGCAGCTTGTGCATCCGAAGACCCTAAAGACAATCGCTTGAGGGTTTCTGTTCAGGTAGAATTGAATCAACAAACATGGGTGATAGATGTTGGCCCCGACTTTAGGCAACAAATGCTGCGTGCAAAAACCAAGAAAGTAGACGCTATACTTATTACGCACGAACACAGTGACCATGTAGCCGGCTTGGACGATATTCGCCCGTTTAATTTTAGGTATAATTTAGACATGCCTATATATACATCTCAGGTAGTTCAGGATATTTTAAAGCAAAAACATCCTTATATCTTTGCAGCAACATATCCGGGTGTTCCGAGGGTTGTATTGCATACAATATCTAAGAAAAATAATTTTAAAATTGGCGACACAGAGGTCATCCCCATAGAGATTTATCATGGGAAGATGCCTATTTTAGGTTTCAGAATACAAAACTTTGCTTATTTGACAGATTTTAAAAGTATTCAGCCGTCGGAATTGCCCAAATTAGCGGGGATTGAAACATTGGTTATAAGTGCTTTACAACACAAAAAACATCATTCCCATGCTTGCTTAAAAGAGTCTATTGACTTCGTCAAATCTATTGGTAACCCTAAAAGTTATTTTACGCATATTAGCCATAAAATGGGCACACACGAAGCCACTAGCCGATTGCTTCCCCCTAATATTCAATTAGCCTACGATGGATTAGTCCTCGAATTATAAAAAAAGGACATTCAAATAATTTGAATGTCCTTCTGAAAAGTCTATAACTTAAAGCACTAAAGCTTTTGTTTGACTTCTTTAATTTCGTATATCTCAAGAACGTCTCCCTCGCGGATATCGTTGTAGTTTTTGATGGTAATACCACACTCAAAACCTTGTTTAACTTCAGGTACAGAATCTTTGAATCGTTTCAAGGATGACAACTCACCATGAATACCTTCTTTTTTAGGATACTCAACGATACCGCCTCTAATTACCCGTATATTACTGTTTCGAGTTACTTTTCCTTCTTGAACAAAACACCCTGCTACAGCACCTACTTTAGAAATTTTGAAGACGGTTTGTACGTCAACCATACCAACAACTTCTTCCACTTGTTTGGGTTCTAACATACCTTCTAGCGCCGATTTGATTTCGTCAATAGCATCGTAGATAATAGAGTAGGACTTAACCTCCACTCCTTCTTTTTCTGCCAATCGACGCGCCATCGGGTTTGGTCGCACCTGGAATCCAACAATAATAGCATCAGAAGCAGCCGCCAAGTTGACATCGGATTCGGTAACAGGACCTACTGCCTTGTAAATGATGTTTGTTTGTACTTGATCGGTAGATAGCTTTAGCAACGAATCGGATAATGCCTCGACAGATCCATCAAAATCACCTTTGACAATGAGGTTGAGCTCTTTGAAGTTTCCGATTTTGATTCGGTTGGTAATATCATCAAGCGTTACACGTCTTGTAGAACGTATCTGTTGCTGACGCACCAAATTGGCACGTTTGCCCGCCAAATCTTTAGCTTCTTTCTCTGACGAAAGTACGTTGACCGTCTCTCCAGCTTGTGGTGCACCTTGCAGGCCTAACACTAGAACAGGTGTGGCAGGACCAGCAGATTTGACACGCTTACCGCGTTCGTCAAACATAGCCTTAACTCTACCAAAGTGTGGGCCAGCTACCATAGCATCTCCTACAGTTAAAGTACCATTACGCACAAGTATCTTCGCAACATAACCTCTACCTTTTTCAAGGGAAGCCTCTAAAACTGTTCCTGCTGCGCGTTTATCAGAGTTAGATTTAAGTTCTAACATTTCAGCCTCTAGTAAAATTTTCTCTAGTAACAAATCGATGTTGGTACCATTTTTAGCTGAAATATCCTGACTTTGGTAAGAACCACCCCATTCTTCGACCAACAAATCCATGGTCGCAAGTTCTTGTTTTATTCTCTCTGGGTTAGCCCCTTCTTTATCAATTTTGTTGATCGCAAAGATAATCGGTACTTCTGCTGCTTTAGCATGACTAATAGCCTCTTTGGTTTGGGGCATAATATTATCATCGGCTGATATAATAATGACCGCAATGTCGGTGACTTTGGCACCCCTTGCACGCATAGCTGTAAAGGCTTCGTGACCAGGTGTATCCAAGAAGGTAATCGTTCCACTGTTAGGCGCTGATACAACGTAAGCACCAATGTGTTGGGTAATACCTCCCGCTTCACTATCGGCAACATTTGCAGCACGAATACTATCTAATAAAGAAGTTTTACCGTGGTCAACATGTCCCATAACCGTAACAATAGGTGACCTAGATTCTGTATCTTCTAAATCTTCATCTTCGATTTGATAATCTTTCTCCATCTGGTCCTCGGCAGAAACAAACTCTACCTCATATCCAAACTCTATCCCCATCAATTCGATCAGGTCACGGTCTAATCTTTGATTGATCGATACCATTCGTTTTTCGCTCATACAAGCCATAATGATATCGGTAGAACTAACGTTCATCATACCGGCTAATTCCGAAACTGAAATAAACTCAGTAACCTGAATACTTGGTATCTCGTCTCCAAGATTTTCAATTTCTTTGAGGCGCTCGGCACGTTGTTCATCACGTTCTTTTCTAGAGGCACCAAAACGCTTCTTCTTACCGCCACCACCACCGAGTAGGTTCATGGTTTCTTTAAGTTTGTTACCTACTTCTTTTTGATCTACAACCTTACGTTTTCCTTTCTTTTTAACCTTTTTGGCAGGCTTGTTTTGACTAGAAGTGCTGTTGGTCTTGTTTTGAGTAGCAGGCTGATTTTGTTTGGTGGTATCGTTGCTAGTTGTTGTCTTTTTAGTGACACGCGTTCTCTTCCTTCTTTTTTTGGTAGAACTATCGTTCGTTTCTTGTTTGGTATTGGTATCTTTTTTAGATTTTTTGCTTTTAGGCTTTGGTGCAATATTAATTTTACCAAGAATTTTCAAACCCTTTAATTGAGGGGCTTCAACTTCTATATCAATATTCTGAACGGCCTCTTTAGGCTTTGTATCCTTTATAGCTTCTCCGGAAACTTCCTCTTTTTTGGGTGTTTCTTTGACAACTTCTTTTTTGGGTTCTTCTTTGGCAACTTCCTTGACAACCTCTTTGACCGGTGCTTTCTTCTCTACTTTTGGTTCTTTGACCGTCGCTTTCTTTTTCGGCTTTTTCTTGCCTACCGCGTCCAAATCAATTTTACCCAAGACCTTTGGCCCTGACAACTTAGTTGATTTTTCTTCTAGCTTCTCTTCTTTCACAGCAGGCGCCTCTTGCTTTGTTTCTTCCACTTTTTCTGCTACTTTCTCTTCTGCTTTCTCTTCTACAGCTTCTTTAATTTCAGCTTCTGAAATCTCTACCGATTCTTCCGCTTGCTTGACAGGCGCATCTTTTTTTCTGAGACCAATGGTAATTTTGTTAGCTTTCTCTTTGATTGCTATTGAAGTGCTAAAGTTTTTAGCGAGCAAATCGAACATCTCGTCTGAAATCTTTACGGTCGGTTTATTGCTCACAGAATAGCCATTCTCAACTAGAAAATTGACAATAGTTTCTGTTCCAACATTAAGTTCTTTAGCTACTTTGACTAGGCGTTTTGACATCCTAAAATTTTACGGTTAACTTAAAAGTTCTTTGTGCCTTAACACAGTACTTTTAAATAATTCAAAAAAACAAATTATGGGAAAATATCCCTTACGAATACATGTCCATGTCTACAAATATCAAAAATAAAAATGGACTATATTTATTTATGTGTTAATAATTTAAGAAAAAGCGCAAAAAAAATCGATTGAGCTGACTCTCTTTATTATTAAATCTCTAATTATTCCTCCTCGTCTTCGTTACCTTCCTCAAGTTCCGCACTTAGTATCTTTAACACTTCATTGATCGTTTCTGCCTCCAAATCTGTTCTGCGTTCGAGTTCATCTTTGTGTAAAGCTAAGACACTTCGGGCGGTATCACAACCTATAGACTTCAATTCGTCGATTATCCATTCTTCTATCTCATCTTTGAACTCGTTCAATTCTACATCAAAATCACTCTCTTCAAAACCTTCACGGTAGACATCAATAGTAAACCCAGTTAATTTACTGGCCAATTTGATGTTGATTCCTTTTTTTCCAATTGCTTTTGAGATTTCTTCTGGCTTTAGAAACACAGAAGCTCTGTTTTTGGAATGATCAATATCAATTGAAGAAATCTTGGCAGGGGTCAAGGAACGTTGAATCAGCAGCGATTCATTGTTTGTAAAATTGATGATATCGATGTTTTCGTTGCGTAACTCGCGAACGATACCATAAATTCTCGAACCTTTCATGCCTACACAAGCACCTACAGGGTCAATGCGGTCGTCGTAAGATTCAACGGCTACTTTTGCTCGTTCACCCGGAACACGTACGATACGCTTGACCGTAATTAGGCCATCTTCAATTTCAGGTACTTCCTGTTCTAGTAATTTTTCTAAAAATGCGTTATCTGTTCTAGAAAGTAAAATAACAGGGTTGCTGTTGCGCATGTCTACTTTACGAATGATCGCTTTGAGCGTATCTCCTTTACGGAAATAATCGCCTCGTACCATTTCACTTTTTGGTAATAAAAGCTCCACTCCTGTTTCATCATCTAATACAACCAATTCTCTTTTTAGTATTTGGTAGACTTCGCCGCGAATTACATCGCCAACACAGTCTTCATACATTTTGAATACCTTATCTTTTTCAAGTTCTAGTATTCTGGAAATAAGGGTTTGTCTTGCAGCCATGATAGCACGACGCCCAAAATCCATGATGTGTACACGTTGATAACACTCCTCGCCTATTTCGTAGTCATTTTCTATCTCTAGTGCTTCGGTAATCGTAATCTGAAAACGATCATCTTCTACTTCTCCGTCGGGTACTATCTCTCGTTTTCTCCAAATCTCTAAATCACCTTCATTGGCATTCACAATGATATCAAAATTTTCATCACTGCTGTATTTCTTACGAATAAGTGTACGAAAAACGTCCTCCAACACTTTTATCATCGTAGGAAAATCAATACTTTTTATACTTTTGAACTCTTTGAAAGAGTCTATTAAATTGATACTCATGATTACATCATATTTTTTACTAATCAATACACAACTTCAGCTCTATAAACAAGGCCGATAAAACGTAGTTGTGGTTGTTTTAAAATGATATTATTACTTTTGCATTTTTTATGTTCGTGAAAAGCACCTCTTTGCGGATGGTTTCCATTCGTTTCTTTTTTTTGCCCTCAACCTTTACCTTCTCTTCGTATTCTATGGCAAGGTTGTCATCTTCTACTTGAACTAATGTACCTTTTAGGTGCTTATGATTGTCGTGTAATTCTATCGACAACGGTCGTCCGATGTTTTTGACAAACTGTCGCTTGAGTCGTAGAGGGACACCGACACCTGCTGAAGATACATCAAGGGTGTATTTTTCACCCAACCAGTTGTTGCTTTCAATTTGCTCTTCCAAAAACCGACTCATACGAACACAATGCTCGTATTTGACTCCTGTATCACTGTCTAAAAAAACTTCAATTTTATCACCAGGCGACTGCTTAATTTCTATTAAAAACAAATGCTGATAATCCGGCTCTTGAAATTTATCTTCAAGTAAAGCTGCGAGTTTGTCTGTAAGTGTAATCATATTCATTAAATTACTTCAATCGTACGTATCCTAGTATTAGGTATTAAAAAGAGGGAACTGCTTTAGTTCCCTCTTGTCTTAAATACGTCCTTTCGTGGTGCAAATATACTAATAAAAAACAGTTATTAAAAATTTAGAGGGCTTAATATACATATTTCCTTAAATAGCCGTAATTTTACAGAGCAAACATACATCGTTTGTATAAAGTTCCCTATCAGAGGCAATTAGCAATTATACCATGTTCAAAAAGAAATACCTTTCCACCGAAGAAGCCCTCCGCAAGCTACAAGCTTATTGCGCTTTTCAGGAACGCTGCCACGAAGAAGTTCGCACTAAATTAATTCACTTAAATGTATTTGGTGATCGACTCGAATCCATTATTGCTCAATTAATCGAAGATGACTTTTTAAATGAACTGCGTTTTAGCAAAGCCTATGTTGGGGGCAAATTTCGTATCAAAAAATGGGGTAAAATTAAGATCAGCCTAGCCTTGAAACGCAAAAAAATTTCGGAATACTGTATTCGCAAAGCCTTAGAAAGCGAAATCAACGATGAAGAATACAAGAAAACACTTCAAGGCATCTTACAAAAGAAGAAACCGTTAATCAACGACAAAAATGATTTTATTATCCGCAATAAGCTTATACAACACGCCCGTCAGAAAGGATACGAATACCCAATAATTGAACAGGTCCTACAGCAGTATATTTTCCGCACCTACTAATTAGTCTTCACAAGACATGTCCTCAATCGGAGACCAAAATACATTTTTGAAATCTACTACTTTGTGTTCTTTTACTGCAACACCTTCTTCTTTTAGCAAAACCCGCATGGTATCGCCTCCAAAAAACTGACGCCCTGTCAACACCCCGTTGCGGTTTACAATTCGGTGCGCAGGCACATCATCAGGACAACGATTAAGGGCCCATCCTACCAACCTCGAACGACTCGGTTCAAGCAAGGCTTTTGCGACAGCACCGTAGGTACAAACCCTTCCTCTAGGCACAAGGCGCACCAAAGCATATACATCCTCCGAAAATTGTTGGCTATCAAATGGCATCTATAAGGCTTGTTAATTCTATATTTTTTTAACCTGAACACTTGACAACAACATAAACCCGACTAAAAAAAGCGTGAGTATAATGTAATGTCCTACCCACCGAAGCATCATTTCAACACGAATCACCTCTTCTCCTAGCCCCAAAAAAACAGTATACAAAACCATTAAAAATGACAATAGGGCGAGCATCACTCCCTTGAAAAAATCAACCCGGCGTACAACATACCCGACATAAAGCCCTGTTAATGCGACACAAAATGCGCTGATATTTAAATAATATCCTGCTTTTTCGTAGGATTCAGGATAAAACCCTTTAAGATAATTGCGTTCTTCTATCAATAAGTGCAGGCCAGCATAAAAGAGGGCTACGATGAGTAAAAATTGTATTATTAACCACTTCTTCATGGCTTAAAATTCCGATTTGAAATGAAAGGCAATTTCAGGATAATCTGTTTGTGCAGTTTGTAACATCCATTTTGATTCTGCCAAGTAGACATCTCTACCTTCTTTGTCTTTAGCCATATAATTGGCTTTCTTTCGAATAAACTCGGCTAGTTTCTCATCGTTATCACTTGTTATCCAACAGGCTTTGTGCAACTGAATTGGAGCATATTGACAAGAAGCTGAATATTCGTGTTTGAGCCGATGCTGCAAAACTTCAAATTGAAGCTGCCCAACCGTTCCGATAATTTTTCGGTTATTTGTATTTTTGGTAAATAATTGAGCGACGCCTTCGTCCATCAATTGCACAATACCCTTGTTTAGTTGTTTCGATTTCATGGGGTCGGCATTTTCAATATACTTAAACAGCTCGGGCGAGAAACTCGGAATACCTTTAAAATGCAAGACTTCTCCCTCCGTTAAGGTATCACCAATTTTGAAATTGCCTGAATCATACAATCCAACTATATCGCCAGGGTACGCGTTGTCTACCACCTCTTTTTTGGACGCCATAAAAGTGGTCGGGTTTGAAAATTTCATTTTTTTTGCTTTGCGTATATGCAAATAATTAGTATTGCGCTTAAACACTCCTGAACAAACCCTCAAAAAAGCAATTCTATCGCGGTGCCTTGGATCCATATTGGCATGAATCTTAAAGACAAAGCCCGAAAACTTTTCTTCATAAGGATTGATAGACCGCTCTTCTGCAACAAATTCGACGGGATACGGGGCAATTTCTACAAAACAATCCAACAATTCTTTAACCCCAAAATTATTGATTGCTGACCCAAAGAATACCGGAGATAGTTGCCCCTTGAGATAGGCTTCACGGTCAAAAGAAGGGTACACCTCTTCTAATGTTTCTACCTCCTCGCGCAAGGTTTCTGCTGCTTCATTGCCAATATGATCCTCTAGTGCAGGATTTTCAATATCGTTAAACTCCAAAATGTTGCCATATTTGGTATTGGCCGAAAATAAATTTAGTTGCTTCTCAAATAAATTATATACCCCTTTAAAGCGCTGCCCCATTCCAATCGGCCAACTCAGCGGACAGGTATTTAACTTTAGTTTTTCTTCAATCTCATCTAACAAATCAAACCCATCCTTACCCTCTCTATCCAATTTGTTGACAAAAACAATAACAGGAGTATCACGCATACGACAGACTTCAACTAATTTCTCTGTTTGTTCCTCCACCCCTTTAGCTACATCAATAACTACAATAACACTATCTACTGCTGTAAGGGTGCGATAGGTATCCTCTGCAAAGTCTTTGTGCCCAGGGGTATCTAAAATATTTATGTTACAATCTTTGTAATTGAACCCCATGACGGAGGTTGCCACCGATATACCTCTTTGCTTTTCTATTTCCATGAAGTCGGAGGTCGTTGACTTTTTTATTTTATTAGACTTTACAGCGCCAGCTACTTGTATCGCCCCTCCGAACAAAAGTAGTTTTTCGGTGAGGGTTGTTTTTCCTCCATCAGGGTGCGCAATTACCGCAAAGGTCCTTCTCTTTTCAATTTCTTCTTTTAAATTTGGCATATTCCTAAAAACTCAATCAATTAAAAATTTAGTCAGAAAATAATCCTATCTAGTTGCATCACCAACTAGAAGCACAAAAAGGATTTGTCCCTAAGAACAAATCCTTTACACTACTTTCGGTAGAAAGTTATATTTGAAAGCATTCAGAAAGGATGAACTATCCTTCCATTTCTTTTTGCTTAACTGTCATGTATTTTGCTTTAAGAACTTCTACTCTTCTAGAAACAGAAGGCTTAACAAAGTGCTTTCTTGCACGAAGTTGCTTCATTAGTTGCACTTTTTTGTGCTTATTCTTGTATCTTCTTAAAGCTCTGTCGATGGATTCACCATCTTTTACGTTAATTACTAACATCTGAAAATTTTATTAAATTATATATTTCTTTAAAAAAGCGGGCTTTGAATTTAGGCAATTAAACTTGGATAACAAAACCAGCCGCAATAATTTTAGTAGAAAAAAGGGATTTATCTCGAAGGACAAATCCCTTAGCGCCCTCAACTGGACTCGAACCAGTGACCCTCTGATTAACAGTCAGATGCTCTAACCAACTGAGCTATGAAGGCGTTACTCTTATAGAGCGATGCAAATATAAAACCGATTTTTAAATCCCCAAAACTTTTAAGAATTTTTTTAATCAATTTTTATAAAAAAAATAATAGCCTTTGAATAAATACAACAAAAAGAAGCTTTTACATAACTTAATTGCTGTCGGTTTTTTTCAAAAGATTCAAGATATTTCAATAAAATGTACTTTCAATACACAATGTTTTACTATTTTTGTGCTGATTTAAAAAAAGATTGAAAACAAAGAAACGGCGTTGAGTACTTGCGCGCCCAATCTTTAGTATCATTTACAAAAACATAACTTATGAGTTTATTAGTTTTGGGCACCGTAGCTTTTGACACCATCGAAACCCCTTTTGGTAAAGCAGAACGTATCATAGGTGGCGCAGGTACTTATGTAGCTTGGGCCTCCTCGCATTTTTACAAAAACATCAAGCTTGTTTCAGTGGTAGGCGACGACTTTCCGTCTGACGAACTTACTGCCCTTGAAAACCGTGGCGTTAATTTAGAGGGCTTGGATATTCGCAAAGGGGAAAAATCATTCTTTTGGGCGGGACGTTATCACAACAATATGAACTCAAGAGACACTTTGGCAACAGAACTTAATGTGCTTGAAAATTATGCCCCTGTATTGCCAGAATCGACCAAAAAAGTTGATTACCTGATGCTCGGTAATTTTGCTCCTGCTGTTCAGAAAAGTGTTTTAGACCAACTCACTGAACGTCCTAAATTAGTGGTTATGGACACCATGAACTTTTGGATGGACATTGCCATGGATGAACTAAAAACAGTTATTAGTGACGTAGATGTACTGACCATAAATGATGAAGAAGCACGTCAACTTTCTGGAGAGTACGCTCTGGTAAAAGCGGCAGAAGTAATTCTAAAAATGGGCCCTACCCACCTCATTATCAAAAAAGGCGAACACGGGGCACTATTGTTTCACCAAGAGGGAATGTTTTATGTTCCCGCACTTCCGCTCGAAGAAGTATTTGACCCTACAGGTGCCGGCGATTCTTTTGCAGGTGGCTTCGTAGGTTATTTGGCACAAACCGATGATTTTTCTTTCGAAAACATGAAAAGAGCCTTGGTATATGGGTCGGTAGTCGCTTCTTTCTGTGTCGAAAAATTTGGGCCTAACAAATTAAAATCGATCGATGATGAGGCGATCAAAGCTAGAACAAATGAATTTTTGAAGCTAATGGACATTTCGATGCCCGTAAGCTGCTAAATTTTGCTCAATAAATAATCGAAAGGCCTCTTCATCTTGTGAAAGAGGCTTTTCTTTTTATTAAAGATTATTTATATATTGGATTTTGTATCCTTTTAAATAATAAACTCGTTTGTTAAACAGTTAGTCTTAAACACGGTAATTCAGTCTCCGTTTTAATTCGTTGCATTTTTATCGACAGACACTTCACCACTTATTCATTGATCTCTAAACTGCTACACAATGAAAAACACGCTGTTCTTAGCCCTCGGCCTTGCTAGTCTTTTGGCACTTTTAGCCTTCACAAATACCTCAACTACGGTTCAATTTGCTCAAAGCGATTGGGAAGGCTTAAAGACAAAAGCCATCTCTGAGAAAAAACTCTACTTTGTTGATTTTGACGCTAGCTATTGTGCCACCTGCCGAAACATGGACGAAAGTACCTATATGGATAAAAATCTGGCTGATTTCATGGCCAAGAATGTAGTGGCCTTACGAGTAGACGTGCAGGACTTTGATGGTGTAATGTGGTCGCAACAGTACGAAGTTGATGCCTTGCCAACGATGTTAATTTTTGACCAAGAGGGCAAATTAGTCAAACGACTAGTAGGATACAAATCGGCAGAACAACTGATGGGCGAATTCAAAACAGCCCAATTAAGCAGTCAAGCTAATCCTGTTGTTACACCGCAACCTATTGCGCCCGACGAACCGATGAAACGCCCCGAAACCCTTCAAAAACCTAAGACGAATAGCTTCAAAAATGGAGGATTTAAGTCGGCGGATATGGCTGAAACAAATCAAGCTTCAGGCATGGGCCTGTATGAAGTAACGGTCAACAAGCAAGCTTCAAAAGGTTTTGGTGTTCAGATTGCTGTATTCAGTTCCTACAAAAAAGTATTAGACCAAGCCGATAAGTTTAATCGGAAATACAGCAAAAAAACACTGATACATATCGATACACACAATGGATCAACGGTTTACAAACTCTTACTCGGTGTCTTTGAATCTAGGTCGGATGCCTCTTTCTTTAGGAACGATCTGCGCAAAGACAATACCGACGGACTCATTAAGGATTTGAGCATTATGGGTTAATTTTACCCCCGCCTGAAGCCCCTGTAAATCGCACAGAATTTACAGGGGCTTTTTTAGTATTTATAGTCAAAAAAACTACCTTTGATCTTTTAGTAAAACTTAAGAATCTTTGATATTATGCGTACGCTTATTTCTAATATACAACAATTACTACAGACCGAATCCACCAATAAAGCACGCAAACAAGGCCTCGAAATGCAGCAGCTGCCAATGCTCGAAAATGCTTACGTTCTGGTAGAAAATGATAGCATCCTTGATTATGGTAAGATGGGGGATCTAAAAGAACAACAAGTAGACAAAAACATAGATGCAAGCGGTGCATTTGTTCTTCCTACCTGGTGTGACTCGCATACACATTTGGTCTTCGCAGCTACTAGAGAAGGAGAATTTATTGATAAGATTCAGGGCTGTTCTTACGAAGAAATAGCCCGAAAGGGTGGAGGCATCCTCAATTCTGCTCGTAAACTTCAAGATACTCCTGAAGAAGTTTTGTTGGCATCGGCCTATGAAAGATTACAGGATGTACGAAGCTATGGTACAGGGGCTATTGAAATAAAAAGTGGCTATGGCCTTACTCTAGCTGCCGAACTAAAAATGTTACGGGTCATTCGTCAACTAAAAACAATGACCAAAATCCCTATCAAAGCCTCTTTCTTGGGGGCGCATGCATTACCTCTAGCCTACAAAAACAACCGGGCAGGCTATATTGATTTGATTATCAATAAAATGCTCCCTCAAATTGCGGAGGAAGGCTTGGCCGATTACATCGATGTGTTTTGCGAAAAAGTAGCCTTTTCAGTGAAAGAAACGGAACAGTTGATGGAGGCTGGTGCACGATATGGCTTAAAACCAAAAATTCACACCAATCAATTCAACTGCATGGGGGGAATACAGGCCTCCGTAGCACATCAGGCTGTATCTGTCGACCATTTGGAAGTCATCAACGATGCAGAGATTGATTGTTTGTTACAATCAGATACAATGGCTACACTATTACCTTCTGCGCCATTTTTCATCAACGATCATTATCCACAAGCGCGCAAAATGATTGATGCAGGATTAGGGGTTGCATTGGCTACCGACTACAACCCGGGTTCAACGCCTTCGGGCAATATGCCTTTTGTACTCTCTTTGGCATGTATCAAAATGAAAATGTTGCCAGAGGAAGCCCTAAATGCCGCCACTATAAACGGTGCTTATGCAATGGAACTATCCGATACTCTAGGAAGTATTAGCCTCGGCAAAAAAGCCAATCTTATTATTACCAAACCGATGCAATCCATCGCTTACATGCCCTATGCCTTTGGTACGAATTGGGTAGAAAAAGTAATGATAGCAGGAGAAGTTTAGCGGACTAAGCCACTAAACTTCTCAAAATGCTATTTATTCTTCGATGCTGATGCTAATGATTTGGTCCCCCTGACGGATATCGTCAATTACATCTAAGCCCTCGACAACTTTACCGAAGCAAGTGTGATTTCTATCAAGGTGTGCAGTATTGTCTCTGTTGTGACAGATAAAAAACTGTGAACCACCTGTATTTCTACCAGCATGGGCCATCGACAAAACACCTTTTTCATGATGTTGATTATCTCCATTTAATTCGCAGTCAATAGTGTAGCCCGGGCCGCCGGCACCTGTACCATCCGGACATCCACCTTGTACTACAAAATTAGGAATAACTCTATGGAAAGTAAGTCCATCGTAGTATCCTTCTTTGATTAATTTTATAAAATTAGCCACTGTATTGGGAGCATCTTCGGAATAAAACTCAACCGTCATTTGTCCTTTGTTGCTGTTAATGATTGCTTTTTGCATAATTTTTGGTTTTATGTATAAAAATAGGATAAGACCGTCTAAGTAGGCCTCTAAACTGTATTGTTGGTTGCCAACAATACATAACGGCGCAAAACTACAGAACTTGACGAATAAAACAAAAAAATGAAGCGCTTGGCCTTTTTTTATTTTTAGTAGGCTATCCTTAATACAAATGTCAAGACGCACCCTGTCAAATTGAAGTTTAGTATCCCTTACGTAGTTTTAGATTTAATCAATATTGAACAATTAGCCTATGCATGATTTATGATGGACGTTATTGAACTATAAAAATTAGGAACAGGAGCCATTTTTAATTTAACTACTATTTTAGTTGTTGTATAGCTGCAACCCTACCGTCAAATTCGACAAATACATTAACACCAAAATCGCTAAAGATCTTTGGTTTATTCACCAAGACAGCAACAGTATAGCAATCGGGTAGACCTTTAGAGATAGTACCCGCATACCATCAGGGGCAAGTATTTATTTTTTTAGCACTCTTACATAGAAGGCAATTTGAACAAATACAGCGACTATAGGTCAATAGGGGAAGAAATAGTTGATACTATGCGTAGCCGAATAGATGGCCTCGATAGCTAATCGTTAAAATTATTTTATCAAGGTCAACACTGCTTTGACTTATGTGATTTATAAGAATGGACCAAATGTTCATTGTCAATGCAAGCTAAGCATAAAACAGGATGCTATAAATTAGTCTAAAATTCTCTATGAAGGCGACTAGCTAAACTGGCAGCGTGTCGCTTTTTTCTCCTGATGCATAAGTTAGGTAATCAAGTCCCCCATTCTGACAAAAATATCTGACCCTTCTGCCAAATATACGGAATCAGGAGCTTTATTCAGAAATTCAAATTTAGTGCCGTAGACCTGACTAAAATCCCCTTCTAATGCATATTTATTCACCGGATAGATATCCCATGTGGGATGCCCTACTTCATATTGAGAGGTTTTGGTCTCGTTTAATTTGGTATATCCCCAATAATGCTCGGTAATAAACTCAAGTTCCGAACCTGCCTTTAACTTCATTAATTGATTAGAGGCGTCTACTATTATTTTGTGCCAACTTCCAGCTTTTTTCACATGATATTCTACATGAAGAGTATCTTTGTTTGTTTTGATTATGTGCTGCATAGGCAAGGTTTCGTAATGCTCCCCATAGACGGTGTTGGCAATAAAGGATATCATAAATTTTGGTACAATTTCCTTGATAAAGACCACTCCCCTGCGCCACTCCTCTCCGTGTTTGTACCGCACATAGAAACGTAGGTTCATTTCCTCAAAATGCCGATGAAACGGGATCGGCAGGCCCATTACTTTGGTATTCAAAAACATAAACCCAACCAAACTGAGGTATAACTTCCCCTCGAAGGTATCGAGTTCAGTGCCATAGGGCACATAAGGCTGCAACAACGAAGCTTCTACTTCGTAATTCAACATCATCAATTTGCGCCATTCTGCTGTTAGAAAATTCATCGTTAAATTGTATACTAAAGAATAATGAGTTCGTCTAATTTAAGCATATTTATACAAATAACTGCTAAATTACATAGTTCCTATCGATTTGCTTTATCGTTGTTTCTATACTGAATTAAATTTATGTTTAATTAAATACTAAGCTGTAGCAGCTTCTCAAAAGAATTGAAAGCCAATTATTTTTATCAGCATATATCAATTTATTCGGGAAGAATCTGACATTTAATATTGTGCAGGGTTCTTGGTCTAGTGATGACTTGCTATATTTACCAAAAAATAACCATTTAGTAGTAATTATGCATCAACCAAACGAACCGCTTGCCGAACGTATGCGCCCCAAAACACTAGAGGACTATATTAGCCAAAAACATCTAGTGGGAGAAAAGGGTGTTTTAAAACAAATTATACAATCTGAACGTATTCCTTCCTTGATTTTATGGGGCCCTCCAGGCACCGGAAAAACAACACTAGCCTACATATTTTCGGAGAGCAGCAAGCGTCCTTTTTATAGCTTATCTGCTATCAATGCCGGGGTGAAAGATGTGCGCGAAGTCATCAACAAGGCCAAAGAACATCACGGACTTTTTAGTGTAAACAAACGCCCTATTCTGTTCATTGATGAAATTCACCGATTTAGTAAATCGCAGCAAGATGCCTTGCTTGGGGCCGTCGAAAAAGGGCTTGTTACCCTGATAGGCGCAACCACCGAAAACCCTAGCTTTGAAGTCATACCGGCTTTGCTTTCAAGGTGTCAGGTATATATACTCAACAGTCTCGACAAAGAGGATTTGACCGCATTGTTGCACCGGGCCATGAAAAAAGATATTTTACTCTCAAAAAAGGACATTACCCTTAAGGAAGTGGATGCATTATTGCGCATATCGAGCGGTGACGCCCGCAAATTACTTAATATATTTGAATTAATTTGCTTGTCAGAATCAGACAAAAAAATAGTTGTAACAAATGCGATGGTACAAGCAAAAGTTCAGCAAAATACGGCCCG